>JAFSIK010000077.1 GCA_017439805.1 Oscillospiraceae bacterium | reverse complement strand
CCATCCTGGGCTCCGACACTCTGGACGACAACATGGTTCTGGAAGCTGCCAAGGGCACCGATGTTCAGGTTTACGTTTCCACCTTCTATCAGGAGGGCGGCTCCCCTGAATTCGACGCTGCTATCAAGGAATACATCAACACCAACGCTGATGCTCTTGCCTCCAACGGCGGCAACGACACCATCTCCGCTGTTACCGCTATGGGTTATGACGCTTACTACGTAGCTCTGGAAGCCATGAAGGCTGCCGGCTCTGTTGAACCCGGCGACATTAAGGCCGCTCTGGGTGGCGTTACCTACTCCGGCGTTTCCGGCGCCATCGCATTCGACGACATTGGCGACGCTATCCGCGACACCGCTTACATCAAGCACATCGCTGAGGGCGGCGTTTGGGAGCTGGAGACTGTCCAGACCGCGAAATAATCAGCTCTCTTAATACACATCTATCTTGATTTGTATCGTTTGGCGGGGGCCATTAGCCCCCGCCAAACGGCGCGTTTCTGCAGGCTTGGGCTGCCTCGAAAATGGCCCGATTTTGCGGCTCTTTTCGAGACAGCCCAAATCAGAAAATCGGAGGAGAACCTATGGAATATATAATTTCTGTCCTGCTTTCCGGTATCTCGGTTGGCGGACAGTATGCCTTGATTGCCATCGGTTACACCATGGTATACGGCATTTTGCGACTTATAAACTTCGCTCACGGCGATGTATTTATGGTCGCAGGCCTTATCGGCATTTATTTGTCCGCTACCCTTCCCCTGTACATAACCATCCCTCTGGTCATTATTATGACCGTTATTCTTGCATTTGTTATTGAGCGCGTTGCCTATAAACCCCTGCGCAGCGCCCCCAGAATGTCCGTTATGATTTCCGCTATCGGTGTCAGCTACCTTCTGCAGAACGTGGCTACCTACGTCACCGGCGGTCAGCCCATGACCTACCCCACCATCCCCGGCTTGTCTGCAACTGTAAACATTGCCGGTACTCCTACCAAGTGGGTCGTTATCCTTACTCCCATTCTGGTTATCATCCTTGTAATACTTCTTACCCAGTTGATTAACCATACAAAGGTCGGTATGGCGATGCGTGCTGTTTCGAAGGATTTTGAAACTTCACAGCTGATGGGTATCAAAATCAACAGAGTTATTTCCGCGACCTTTATTATCGGCTCTGCTCTGGCGGCAATCGGCTCTATTCTCTACTTCACCAACTATACTGCCGTTACCCCCACTATCGGCGCTCTGCCCGGCCTGAAGGCCTTTGTTGCGGCTGTTTTCGGCGGCATTGGTTCCATTCCCGGCGCTGTTATCGGTGCATTCATAATCGGTATCTGCGAGACTATTATCAAGGCTCTTCCCTCTGCATGGGATGTTTCCGTATTCTCCGATGCCTTCACCTTTGCCCTGCTCATCATCATTCTGGTATTCAAACCCACCGGTCTGTTTGGCGAGAAGGCCACCGACAAGGTATAAGGGGGTGCACTCATGACGAAACAGAATTTTGCCAACAAGAAAAACACCTGGGTCGCCCTGCTGTGCATTGTTATCGTACTGGGTATCGTTATTCTTCTTGAAAATCTCAGCGGTATTCTGCCTGAAGTACCTTCTATTTTGAAGCCTACCAGCCAGCTGTTCACCGTTCTTAAAAAGGGTGCGGTTTACTCTCTGGTTGCGGTTTCCATGAACCTGCTTAACGGCTTTACTGGCCTGTTCTCTCTTGGCCAGGCCGGATTCATGCTTCTTGGCGCTTATACCTATGCCATCCTTACCGTTCCCATGGCTGCCAAGGATCAGGTATACTATCTGTTCGGCGGCTCTGCCGTAAAGTTTTCTCTTCCTGACGCATTTGGCAGTATATTCGGCACCACCGGTGCCGGCGGCGCTGTAAGCCTTATTCTGGGCGTTCTGGTCGCCATAATTCTGGCCGGTTGTGTTGCAGCGATTTTCGCATGGCTTATCGGTCTGCCCGTTCTCAGACTTAAGAGTGACTATCTGGCTATTGCAACCCTTGGCTTCGCTGAAATTATCCGCGCAATTTTCCAGTGGCAGAGACTTGGCCCTGTAACCAACGGCGCCAATATGCTTAAAAACTTCCCTATTTTCTCCAGCTTCAATATTGAAAACGCAGACGGTGATGTTGTGCTGCGACTGTCCACATTTGTTCCTTTCCTGGTGGCTATCGTATGTATTGTTATTATCATCATGCTCATCAACTCCTCTTACGGCCGCGCCTTCAAGGCCATCCGTGAGGATGAGATCGCAGCCGAGGCAATGGGCATCAACCTTGCAAAACATAAGCAGCTGTCCTTCTGCATCTCCTCTTTCTTTGCCGGCGTGGGCGGCGCCCTGTTTGCTATGTATGCCACCAATGCCCAGGCAAAACCCTTCACCTCCACCATGACTTACGAGATCCTTCTTATCGTTGTTATAGGCGGTATCGGTTCCATCTCCGGCAGCTGCATTGCTACATTCCTGTATGTTGCCTGCTCTGAATGGTGGCTGCGTTTCCTGGACAGCGAAACCGCACTTGAAACCGGCTCCAAGGTTACATTCAACATTGTTTTTGCTGTTGTTGTAATCGCAATCGTTGCTCTCATTTTCATCACTCAGGGCAAAAAGGGAAAGAAACTTGTTTACACTCCCCCCTCTGCCCCGAACGCTAAAAAGCGCAAAAAGATCACGTGGTCGCTGCTTATATTGTTGATAGTAGGCATCGCTCTTGTGGTTTGGGACATAGTATTTGCGTTCAGCGCAAATCTTACCCTTCCCCTGCTTCGCAACGGCTTCCGTATGGTGGTATTCTCATTTATCATTATGATCGTTGTTCTGTTCTTCCGCAGAGGTATCATGGGTGATAAGGAAATCACCGACCTGTTCAGAAAACGCAGGAAAAAGAAAGCTGCTCCCGCCAGCGGAGAGGAGGCGGCAATATGAGCAATAATGTTCTTAAAGTTGAAAATGTAACCATGCAGTTCGGCGGTGTTGTCGCCGTAAATAACCTCTCCATGGAGGTAAACAAGGGCGAAATCGTTGCTCTCATCGGCCCCAACGGTGCCGGCAAGACCACTGCTTTTAACTGCATTACCGGTGTTTATGAGCCTACCAACGGTATTATCTCCTTCAACGGAGAGGCCATTATCCGCAACCATCCTCAGGGAAAGATGAAGAAAATGTACGCCGGTGAAAATGCGGATTTCTACACCGGGCGTGTACTCAGTCCAACTCCCGACAAAATCACATACCGTGGTATTGCCCGTACCTTCCAGAACATTCGCCTGTTCTCTGCACTGAGCGTTTTTGACAACGTCCTCATTGCAAAACATATGCGTGCAAAGCAGAATTTCCTTTCTGCCACTTTCCGTTTTAACAAGAAGGAAGAAATGCGTATGCGCGAGGAAACCATGGCTCTGCTGGAAGAGCAGAACCTGGCTCATCTGAAAGATGAAACCGCCAAGAATCTGCCCTACGGTCTGCAGCGCAGACTTGAGATTGCCCGCGCTCTTGCCACCGATCCTTCCCTGCTGCTTCTGGACGAACCTGCCGCAGGTATGAACCCCCAGGAGACTCTGGAACTCAGTGAGTTCATTTCTCAGATTCGTGACAAGTACAATCTGACCATTCTGATGATTGAGCATCACATGGATCTGGTTATGCAGATATCTGACCGCATTTACGTACTTGACTTCGGCCGTCTTATTTCCCAGGGCACTCCTGAAGTTGTCAGAAACGACCCGAAGGTTATCAAAGCTTATCTGGGGGTGGACGAAGATGCTTAAAATCAACGATCTTAAGGTCAATTACGGCGGCATCGAGGCTGTTAAAGGCATCTCTTTTGAGGTAAACGAGGGCAGCATAGTTACCCTTATCGGTGCCAACGGTGCCGGCAAATCCACCACCCTTCGCACTATCGCCGGTCTTGTAAAACCCCGCTCCGGCTCTGTCGAGTTTTTAGGCGAGGACATCACAGGCATGGCTCCCAACGACATCGTTGCAAGAGGCATTACCCTTGTTCCCGAAGGACGCAAAATTTTTGCAGACCTTACGGTTCTTGAAAACCTCAAGATCGGCGCCTATATGCGCAAGGACAATCTTAACGATGATATAGAGTGGGTATACTCCCTCTTCCCCAGACTTAAGGAACGTTCCTGGCAGGCCGGCGGCACTCTTTCCGGCGGCGAGCAGCAGATGCTGGCCGTTGGCAGAGCCCTTATGAGCCGCCCAAAGGTTCTGATGATGGACGAACCCTCCCTTGGTCTGGCTCCTCTGATCGTGCGTGATATTTTCACCATTATTAAGGAAATCAACAAGCAGGGCGTTACCGTACTCCTCATCGAACAGAACGCCAATATGGCTCTGAAAACTGCCGATACCGGCTATGTTCTGGAAACCGGCAGAATCACCCTCACGGGTGCCGGCGAGGAACTTCTCAGCAACGAAGCTGTTAAGGCTGCGTACCTGGGTACTTGACAAAACAAAAAACCCGACGATTTTCGTCGGGTTTTTAAATTTTATCTTGCGTTCACAAAAGAAGCAATTAGCTCTACAGACTTATCAATTCCCAGTTTCCAGCCGTTTACGCAAAGGTCGTAGTTTGCGGCGGCACCCCATTTGTGGCCGGTAAGCTCGCTGTAATATGAGGCACGGTTTTTGTCCATACGCTCGGTTTTCTGTCGGGCTTCCTTGGCGGATACTCCGTCGCGCTGCATGACGTGGTTTATGCGGTCATCGGTGCTGCCTGTGATAAATATGCTTACAACGTCGTATTCGTCCTTGAGTATGTAATCTGCGCCTCGTCCTACGATAACGCAGGGGCCTCTTGACGCCACATTTCTCAGCGCCGCTACCTGCGCCTCATAGGCCATAAGGCCAAGATTGTCGCGGGAATTGAAAAAACCGCTGTTTTGGCCGTGCATTACAAAAGAATAAAGAAGGCTTGTGGTTTTTACCTCATCAAAAGCGGCAAGAAATTGGTCAGACAAACCGCTTTTTCTTGCGGCTTCGGCCAGAAGTTCCTTATCGTAGAAAGGAATGCCCAGCTTGCTTGCCACTCCTCTGCCTATTTCACGTCCGCCGGCACCGAACTGGCGCCCGATAACGATAACGGTATTCTTGTTCACAGTATCCCTCCCCGGGCAGTTTATAAACAAATTATATCACTGGCAAATAAAAATTTCCACCGAAATTTTCCGAAGCTATCATGTAAATATTCTGTAAATATCGTTTTGTACGCCGCACATATATTTGCAAAGAAAAACTATCTTGCTATAATTTATATTTAAAGATATTCAATGGGGTGCTGTTAATGAGCGCATATGTAGAATTCAAAGATGTACGAAAAGTATATAATTCCGGCGAGGTAAGTGTTGAAGCCCTTAAAGACGTAAGTTTTCAGATAGAAAAGGGCGAAATATGCGTTATTGTCGGCGCCTCCGGTGCCGGCAAAACTACCCTGCTAAATATCCTTGGCGGCATGGATACTCTTACTTCCGGTACCGTTACACTTGACGGAACGGATATTTCCGCTTTTAACACACGTCAGCTGACAGCATACCGCAGATATGATGTTGGGTTTGTTTTTCAGTTTTATAACCTGATGGGCAATCTTACAGCTTTTGAAAATGTGGAACTTGCCAGTATGTTAAGTCCAAACCCTCTTGATGCAGCCACTGTTTTAAAAAAAGTAGGTCTTGAGGACAGGGCTAAAAACTTCCCGGCTCAGCTTTCCGGCGGTGAGCAGCAGCGTGTTGCCATCGCCCGGGCTCTTGCGAAAAACCCGAAGCTTCTGCTCTGTGACGAGCCTACCGGCGCGCTTGATTACAACACCGGCAAGGCAATTTTAAAGCTCCTTCAGCAGACATGCCGCGAAACAGGTATGACGGTTGTAATTATTACCCATAACCAGGCGCTTACAGCTATGGCGGACAGAGTGATAACCGTAAAAAGCGGTACTATTGGTCAGATAACTCTTAACCCAAATCCCATTTCCGTGGACGATATTGAATGGTGAGTTTTTATAAATGATACGCAAAACTATTTTCCGGGAAATAAAAGGCAGTCTTGGCCGCTTTATTGCCATTTTTGCCATAATAGCCCTGGGCACGGGATTTTTCGCCGGTCTTCGAACGTGCAAACCTGCCATGCAGAACGCCGGTGACAAATACCTTGCCGAGCAGAATTTCTTCGATTACAGGCTTGTTTCAACGGTGGGTTATGCCGACGAGGATGTTGCTGCCGTGGGAGCCGTACAGGGCGTAAAAAAAGCTGTGGGCGCCATTAGTATGGACGTCATGGTTTACAGCGATTATCTGGCAGAAGCTACCGGAGACAGCTCCAGCGTTGTTATGATGGCAGAGATGATAACCCCCGGAGTAAACGATCCGAAACTTACTGCCGGCAGAATGCCTCAGGCAGCGGACGAATGCCTTGGCGATGCTTTCCATTTTACGGAAGATGCAATAGGCAGTACCATAACTTTAACTTCCGACAATGATGATGACAGGCTGGATACTTTTGCCTGTAACGAATACACGGTTGTGGGTCTTGCCACCTCTCCCCTTTACATGAATTTTGAGCGTGGCTCAACAAGTCTTGGCAGTGGCGTTATATCTTCATTTTTTTACCTTACAGAAGACTCCTTTGATGCGGACTACTATACGCAGATTTATCTTACGCTTACTGATGCGCAGGGGCTCTACATATACAGTGATGAGTACAAGGCGGTGTCAGAGTCCTATGAAGATATTCTCACCGCTGTGGCAGAGGACGCCGCCGCGCGCAGATATGAGGAAATCCGCCGCGATGCCATGACGGAGCTTTCCGACGGTGAGAAAGAATATGCCGACGGTATGCAGGAGTATCTGGATGGCAAGGCCGAGGCGGAGCAGGAACTTGCCGACGCATGGCAGGAACTTTCCGATGCAAAAGCTGATATTGAAGATGCCGAGATCGAGATAGCAGACGCATGGGTTGAATTTCGTACAGAGATGACTGATGCAAAACAGGAACTTTCAGATGCTGAACGAGACCTTGCTGACGCATTTGCAGAGCTGACCGATGCTGAAACGGAATATGCTGAAGGCTTAGCTGAATATGAGAAGGCTATGTCTGATTTTGAATCCGGAAAAGCTGAATTTACGGACGGATTTAAAAAATATTACGACGGTCTTAGCGAATACAACAAAGGCTTTGATGAATGGAGCAAATATAAAGAGGAACTGGACAGAGCGGATATCGCCATGGCCAACGGCGCGGCTCAGTTGAGTCAGTATAAGGCCCAGTATCAGCAGATGCAGGCCCTTTACAACGGTGTCAGTGCTGCCGCTTCCGCACAGGGGACCGATGCTGCCACATTCATTGCCGGCCTTAAAATGCTTATAATTGCCGCTGACGGTGGAGATGCGATGGCGGCGGCGCAGCTGGCGGCTTTAGACTCCATGGTGCAATCAATGGGGGTTGCCGATACCAGAGCCCTTGTGGCGTCCTGGGATGCCGCGGAAGCCGCAATTATATCTCAGGGCTATGGTACAGCGCTTGATGAGAACGCGCTTAACGTTATGGGCACGGCGCTTACAGACGCCGAAAACCAGCTCACCTGGGGCGCTATTGAACTTCAGAAGGCCAGAACTCAGCTTTCCGAAGCGAAAAAAGAGCTCGACGAGGCGAAAGCTGAATTGGACGACGCCTGGTCGGAAATCCATGACGGTAACATGACGATATACGACGGCGAAAATGAGCTGGCAGACGCCGCGGCAGAACTTGGTGTCGCCCGCACAGATATTGATAACGGCTGGGCAGAATACTATGGCGGTCTGCAGGATGTTTCCGACGGCTGGAACGAACTGTACAGCGAGGAAGCGCGCATTACCGCCGAGCTTCATGATGCCGAACAGGAACTTGCCGACGGAAAACTGGAATACAGCGACGGTGTGCAGGAATATCTCGAAGGAAAATCCGAGGCTCATCGGGAACTGCTTGACGCGGAGGCTGAGCTTGCCGACGCAAGGGCAGAACTGGATGACGGCTGGCAGCAGTACCGCGATTTAAAATCCCCGTCTGTTTATTGTCTGAACCGTGATACCAATCTGGGTTTTTCCTGCTTTAAAAACGATTCCGAAATCGTGCAAGGATTATCCACCGTGTTCCCTGTTTTCTTCTATATCGTCGCGGCGCTCATATGCATCACGACCATGACCCGAATGGTCGATGAGCAGCGTACCCAGATTGGCGTTATGAAAGCCCTTGGCTACGGTTCCGGCGCAATCATATCAAAATACATTGTTTATTCTGCATCGGCTTCCCTGCTGGGGTGCATTTCAGGCTATTTTCTCGGCACGGTATTTCTGCCGAAGATAATCTGGGCAGCATACAAAATAATGTACAATTTCGGTGATATCGAGTATACCTTCCTGCCGGCTCTTGCAGCGGGATGTGTTTTCGCATATCTCGCGGGTGTAATTCTGGTCACATGGCTTTGCTGCCGAAGCACGCTTCGCCTTGTGGCGGCGGATCTTATGCGGCCCAAAGCGCCCAAATCCGGTAAGCGCGTGATATTCGAGCGTATTCCGTTCCTGTGGAATCGAATGAGCTTCCTCGGTAAGGTTTCGGTGCGAAATATTCTGCGTTACAAGCAGCGGCTTATTATGATGATAATCGGTATTTGCGGCTGCTCAGCTCTTGTTCTCACGGGTTTTGGCGTGCGCGACTCTATTTCAAATGTGGTATATTTCCAGTACGACGAAATCACCACATACGACTGTCTGGTTTCAACAGGTGATGAGCATGATGAAAAATGGGTTGATGAGCTGGTGGAGTACATGGACGGTGATGTCGCGGAGGCAATGCTGGTCAGCGAAGTGTCAGTGGACGTTACGATTGATGGTCTAACAAAGACTTTGATGATGATCGTACCTAAAGATGACATCTCACCTTACATAGATCTGCATTACAAAGGCGAACAGATACCCTACCCCGGCCCGGGCGAGACAGTTGTATGCACCAGTGTGGCGGATCACTTTGATCTTGAAGTTGGAGACACGTTCACAGCCCGCGACCCCGACTTAAATCAAGTTGAACTTACGGTTTCCGGCATATGCGAAAACTACGTTTATAACTATATCTACGTTTCGCTTGATACCTGCCGGGATACGATGGGACTCGGAGATGACATGAGCGGGCTGCTTATTAATTTCTCCGAGGGAACCGATCACAGCGGTGCTGCGGCAAAACTTCTTAATTACGATGATGTCACTTCCGCCGTAGTTTCCGAAGAATTTAAAGAGCGCATCACCAGTATGATGGACAGTATGGATTTCATTGTATTGCTGGTTATTGTGTTCGCCGCCGGTCTTGCTGTGATAGTTCTTTACAATCTTACCAATATCAGCCTTACCGAGCGTGTACGTGAAATAGCTACCATTAAAGTTCTTGGATTTTATCCCATGCAGACGGCTACGTACGTTTTCAGAGAAAATCTGGTGCTGACAGTTATAGGGTCGCTGCTTGGACTTTTGGTTGGCGTATGGCTTCACGGATTTGCCATATCAAAAATACGTCTGGATATGATATTCTTCCAGCCGCGTATAATTCCGGTTTCTTATGTGCTGTCCGTTGTTTTGACAGTGGTTTTCGCGCTTATTGTTGATGCTCTCATGTACAAAAAGGTCAAGAAAATAAATATGGCTGAGGCGTTGAAATCCATAGAATAACAAACACCCCACGCGGTAAACCGTGTGGGGTACTTTTTTATACTTTATGCCACAGCAGGCGGTTATCGGCAAAATCAGCTGTGATTTTGCCGCTGTCGTGCAGATAGGACAGATAGGAGCGCACCGTACTGCCGACCAACACGTACTGTCCGAAATCCATTGTAATGCCAAAATGCTCAAACACGCTTTTGAGAATATCATCCGGAGCCGCGGGCTCAGCGCAGAGACTTTCAATATAAGATGCAATTTCAAGCACCTTGTCACGGTTTTTCCGAGCAAGAGGAATAATGTCCTCCGTAGGCTCGGCGTGGGCGGGAATAAAAAGTCCGGCAGGAAGAGTTTCAAGCATTTCAAGAGTTTTAAGATAGCCGTCAACGTCGTAAAGGAAAGAAACCTGGTATTTTTCCAGCACATTCTCCCCGACGAGACAATCTGCCAGAAAATAAACATTGTCATCGGTCTTGATGCCCGTCATATCCAGGTAGTGTCCCGGCAGTTCAATAAGTTCAAGGCCTGCCGGCAGAGCATCAGCAGTAATTTCTGCGGCATCGCTGGGCTCAGCCATAAGAAATTTATTTCTGATTTTGGAGCAGGGATAACCGCCGTAGAGCATTGCGGGTTCCAGCACGGGATATCTGGTCACAGCCGCTTCCGCACCCTTGGCAAGTATACGGCATCCAAGGCGATTTTGCAGCAGCCTGTTGCCGCCGATATGGTCGGCATTTGAATGGGTGCTTATTATTGTGTCCAGCACCCAACCCTGACCATCCAGTATTTTTTGTATTTTCTTCCCTGCGTCTTTGTCGTTGCCGGAATCAATAAGCACAACCCGGTTGCCGTCAAAGACATATATACCCACCTTTGCCGGAGAATTTATATACCATGTGTTTTTACCTGCGTTTATAAGCTCGTACATACAATCACAGCCTTTCGGAAAAATTATATCAGAAATTCGTAAAATGAACAATATCCGAGCTTTTCCTTTTACATAAGCCATGATATAATTAAAAAATGGAACTGAATTTGAGAAAATGCAATATTTGTCCCAGAATGTGCGGTGTGGACAGAGTTTCGGGAAACACCGGATTTTGCGGCCAGACCGGGACGGTTAAAGTTGCCCGCGGAGCTTTGCATATGTGGGAAGAGCCCTGTATTTCCGGAACACGGGGCTCTGGAACCGTATTCTTTTCCGGATGTACTCTTAAATGCTCCTTTTGCCAGAACAGGCAGATAAGCGCCGGAGGTTTCGGTGCGGAAATAAGCGTTGAACGTCTGGCAGAAATTTTTATATGACTGCAAAACGAAGGAGCGCATAACATAAACCTGGTCTCCCCCACTCAGTTTGCACCGCAGATAATTGAGGCGGTTAGCCAGTCAAAAAAACATGGCCTTAATGTGCCGGTCGTATGGAACACCGGCGGTTATGAGCGGCCGGAAACAATAGCAGCTCTGGCGGATACTGTTGATATTTTCCTTGCAGATTTAAAGTACATGAATTCCGATTTGGGAAGCAAATTTTCATCTGCGGAAGATTACGTGGACTTTGCCAAAAGTTCTATCGGTAAAATGGTCGAGCAGACAGGCTCTCCTGCTGTCGACGCAGAGGGCATAATGCGCCGCGGTGTTATCGTGCGTCACCTTGTCATGCCCGGATGTGTAAAAGACAGCAAGGCAACGCTTAAATGGCTTTACGAGCGTTTCGGTAACAGTATTTTCATCAGTATAATGAGCCAATATACACCGCCTGCCATACCGGACGGAAAAAGCCCGGACAGACCGCTGCACAAGGCTGAGTACAGAAGTGTTGTAAAATACGCTATGGATTTAGGTATTGAAAATGCTTTTTTACAGGAGCTTTCTTCCAGCGGCGGGCAATATGTTCCGGATTTTGACTTAACGGGCGTATTATAAAGTCGTTGCCATATTTTTCCGATTATGATAAAATTTTAAAAAATGACATGGGGTGCTTAATATGACGTACAAAGAGCTTATCGACATCGCAGCCGATTCACAGTGGATGGCATACGCGCCCTATTCCGGCTTCAGAGTAGGCGCTGCAATCGAATGCAGCGATGGAACTGTTTTTACAGGCTGCAACATTGAAAACGCTGCCTATGCCTGTACTATCTGCGCAGAGCAGGTTGCCGTAAGCAAGGCAGTTTCAATGGGACGCCGGGATTTTATCCGTATAGCTATAATATCTGACGGCGATGATTACTGTATGCCCTGCGGCAGTTGCAGGCAGGTGCTTCAGGAATTTGCCCCGGAAATTGAACTCCTTTGTGCCAATAAGGACGGCAAATACGTCTGCTATGGACTGAAGGATCTGCTGCCGGCGCCGTTTAAAAAGAACTCCGGTTCATGTGACTGGTAATTTCTCACGGGGCGCTTTGCCCCGTGATTTTTATTCGCAATCCAAAGGATGGTATCAAAATGGTAAAACAGCTTTCCGAAAGAATTCAAAATGAAGTATCAAAGGTAGTATCCGGCAAAGAAAAACAGGTACGCCTGCTTATTGCAGCAGTGCTTTCCGAAGGTCATATTCTGCTGGACGATCTGCCCGGCGTAGGAAAAACCACTCTTGTTAAGGCTCTTTCTATGGCATTGGGATGTGATTACAAGAGAGTGCAGTTCACCCCTGACCTTCTGCCCTCGGATATTATCGGTATGAATATTTTTGACCGTCAGACCGGCGCGTTCAAACGAATTGAAGGTCCGGTGCGCACAAATCTGCTTCTGGCCGATGAGCTTAACCGCGCAATTCCCAGAACCCAGAGCGCGCTTCTTGAAGCCATGGAGGAGCGTCAGGTTACAATTGACGGCGAAACCTCTCCCCTGCCGGAACCTTTTGTTGTTCTGGCAACTCAGAATCCCGTTGAATCCGAGAGTACTTTCCGTCTTCCTGCGGCTCAGATGGACAGATTTATGTTCAAACTTTCTCTTGGGTACCCCAAAACCGCAGAAGAAGTTTACATGATAAAAAATGTGGGCGACTATATCCCATTTGACACCATTGAGGCGGTTACAGACGCATCTGAGCTTGCAAAGCTGCAAAAGGATGTGCGCGAGGTGGCAGTGTCCGATGACGTGACAGAATACATAGTTAAACTTGTATCCTCTACCAGAAGCCACCCGGCCGTTAAGCTGGGCGCCAGCCCCCGCGCCTCAAAGGCAATGTTCAAGGCAGCAAAAGCCCTTGCCGCCATATATGGCAGGGATTTTGCAACTCCCGATGACATTCACGAACTGGCGGTACCTCTTCTCAGTCATAGGCTGACAATTGACCCCAGAGCACGCTCTGCAGGAAAAACTCCGGAAAATGTTCTGGCTGAAATTATGGGACAGGTAGTTGTGCCCCCCGAAAAGGAAAGACTTTTTGATGAAAAATAAAAGACGTGCCAGCGCAGGTTCGTCCTTCATAGCATCATGGGTGGCGATTGCAATCATTTTGATTCTTTCCGCCGTGTCCCTGCGATATTCCCTCACTGCACTGGGCGCCGTATTGTCCTTTCTCGGGGTTTTGGGACTTGTTGCAAAGTTGTGGGGTATGGGTGCCGTAAAAGGTCTGGAAGCCGAATTTAACGCCGACAGAAATATTGTTGAAATTGGCCAGTCGGTCAATTTCAATTACACTGTTGAAAACCGCAAACCTTTGCCGGTTATGTGGCTGGAATTTTGTGTGCGGGCAGAAAAAGATCCTTGTCTTACTCCCGCTTTCGGTTTTGACAAAGGCAGCTTTGAAGAGGCGGATGTCGAGCGCTACGGCTTTAGGGAATTTTATCGCCGCAGACTTGTTTTCTTAATGGGTTTTCAGGCGCTTTCGTGGCAAACCGCCTGGACGGCTCGGCACCGGGGTGTTTTTATTGAGGACGGATGTTTTCTTCGTACCGGAGACAGTTTCGGTCTTGCGGAAAGCTCTGCGGTTTTTGAAAACAGCTGCGCTCCCATTGCGGTGCTGCCAAAAATTGAGCCTGTAATCCTAACGCCGTTTTTGCGTCAGGCCTGGCTGGGTAATACAGGAAAACGCGGTCAGGTGGAGGATATAACAATCCTTAACAGTCTGCGTGACTACCAGAACGGTGACAGCTGGAAACGCATTGATTGGCGTGCAGCCGCAAGGCAGGACGAAATAAAAGTAAAAATTTTTGAAAAAGTAACCCCGGAAAGAGTGCATTTCATTTTTGACTGCGCTTCTTTTGCCGCGCCCGCAGATGTTGAGAGGGCGCTTTCTTTGCTTGCATCTGTGCTGGTTGCGCTGGATGAGGCCGGCATACCCTGCGGCATTACACTGCCGGCCAGACAGGACTGCGGTCAGATAGACATGTACGCCGAAAACGGCGACAGCACGGAAAGTATGCTTTTTGAGCTTGCGGGGTTTGAGGCCATTGGCGTTCATGAGCATTTTGATACAGACAGTATGCTCTACTGCGACCAGGAATCTGTTCAGCTTTGGGTTATTTCCTCCGGCGGCGCAGGTAAAGGCTGCCGTGAACTTATAACTTTTTTTGAAAACAGCGGCATACGGCTGCTGACTGATGTTCCCAGCCGAAATGACGATGTTTCCGCCCTTGAATTTGACGACATAACGGAGGGCGGCGTATGAAAAAGACTCTTTGGTTTACAAAACTGATTTCAACACTTACAGATACCGCCATAATTTCCATTATCCTTGCAACTCTAACCGGCCTGGGCGGCAGAGGATTGCCCGTTGAGCCGCCGGTCTGGCTTTGGTCCGCAATATCTCTAATCGTCTGTGTTGTGAATGAACTTCTGGCCCGGCGCTCCATGGGAGTTTCCAGATTTGCAATTATAAATTTCCTTATCTTTTTTGCATATCTGGCCGTCATTATTTATACATCCGGGTTTTCACAGGCCGGAGCCGGCGGCAAAATCCTGCTGATAACCGCAGTAGTATCCTCCCAGGGACGCATTCTTCTGCAGACTTTTTCTCAGCAGAAAACCATAACAAAGATAATACAGTTTGACGTATATGCGGTTTTTCTTGCATGGTATATGCTGTGCATGGGACTTGATATGTGTCCGGAGTATATTGCGGGATACGCGCTGCTGGTAATGTTACTTAATATCGTTTCAACTGCGCTTTTAAAAGCCCGCGGAACTGATAACTCCGCTGTGGAATCCGGCGGTGCCGGAGGCGGCATAGCCGTCTACGTTGTGTCTGTAATTATTATTCTGGGCGGTTCTTTGGGCATTACCGCCGTTTTTAGCAAAACCGGGGCAGTTACCCTCGCTACAATAAAAAATGGCCTTATAGCCTTTTTAAAAACCATTGGCGCCGCAATAAACAAGTTTTTGAAATGGCTTGCTTCAATGATCAATACTGATGTTGATGTAACTCTTCCCCCACCCCAGGAGGCACCGGTATTGCCGGAGCAAAGTTATATACCAGAGGAAATTTATGTTGACCCACTGATTATCAAGTGTATAATAGCCGCTGTAATTCTGGTTGTAGTTACGCTTATAGTTATTTTGCTTGTCAAAAACCGCGGCAAAAAAATGAAGCTTGATATTGATGTTTCGGCGGCTTCTCCGGCGGTTTCGCGCAGGCATATAGACCGCGGATTTTCAAGATGGTTTGACACAGTTAAAGCGAAAATTCGCTTTGAGATAAATTATCTGAAAAACAAAGATACTCCTGCCGGACTTTTTATCTGGCTGGAACGTCGCGGCAGAAAACTTGGCAAGGGACGCAAAAAAGGCGAAACAATGGCGGAATATATAGCACGAATGGATGTTGGCGGTGCCCTCTCCCAACTGGGTGCAGAGCTGTCGGTCATATATTACGGCGCAGGCACCGCGGCTGTTTCCAGAGCGGATTGCAGGATTATGAAACGGCGTTATCTTAAGAGTTTCAGATCATCACGCAGGAGGAAAAAATGAAAAAATGGGTCAAGGCGGTAATTATCGTTGCAGTGCTTGTTGTTCTTGCTGCGGCGGCCGTTGGCGTGATGTACAAGCTGTACAGAGCCGGAAATCCCGCCATGCATACCTTGAAAGAAAAAGTTTATAATGTGCTTTATATAATGCAGACGGAAAAGTTTGACGGCGGCACCGAGGGTATTGAGGGTGATTATACTTCCCTCTGGTACGAAAACGGACAGCCGGCAAATGATGACCGCAATATGAAAAAAGCGGATGTTAAACAGGTCATTGAGCACTCCGGCGGTACCCGGCTTATAAACTATCCCAAGGGTTATTACGTTGATATGCCTGCAGGAACAGAGTTTGATTTTACCTTGGCGCCTTTGTATGTTACTGCTGAAGGTGACGGTTTTACGGCAGTCATTTCCCGCGAGTGGTCCACGGAAAGCGATGTTGATTATTACATTAACCATTATCAGAACAGATTTGCGGTAAATGAAGCGTATCTGGCGGCCAATGGGCTTACTTTGCTGGAGGAATCCTCCCCCGACGGCGGCCCGAAGAAGGTAACTGTTCTTATAGAAAATCTTGCCGACGGTTACGACACCTATACTTACGCCTTCGTACAGACCGGCACTCAGGTTTATTTCCGCATGATGTTCAAATATAATTTTGAAAACTATGAGGAAATGTCGGCCGATATTGATGCCGCTGTAGAAAGTTTCAAAAGCTTCTCCCCTGTCGGTACTGACCACAGCGGTTTTGCCGCCTTTCCCGTCTTGCCGGACAATTGGACTGATGATACACGTGCGGTCTATGACTCTCTTATGAACACGGACAGCATTTACTGGGGCGTCTTCTGCTCGGACATTTACAACGCCGGAATTAACAAAAGCCTTCCGGAACTGGAAAATGCTTTGGATTTTGATTTCAAAATCGTTCTCGCTTATAAGCATTTCGGAGATGAGTTCCCTGTTGATTTTATGCGGCGGTGCTATGACGATGGAAAACTGACGGAGCTTACCTACCAGATTACTTCAAACAATAATGAGGATATGTATGCCGCTACGCCCATGCTGGATATATATCGCGGCCTGCTGGACGAGGATATTCGTGAATTTGCCCGCGGCGCCAGAGAGTTTGGAAAACCATTCTTTTTCAGGCTGAATAACGAAATGAATTCGGACTGGACCAGTTATTCCGGCATAATAAACATGAGCGATCCGGATATCTACAAGGCTGTATGGCAGCGCATTTACCGAATTTTCGAGCAGGAAGGCGCCACAAACGCCATTTGGGTATTCAATCCCAATAACGACAGTTATCCTCCCAGCGACTGGAACAGTTTTCTTGCCTACTATCCCGGCGATGAATACGTACAGGTAATTGGCGTTACGGGATATAACACCGGCACCTACTATGCTGACGTTACCGGGGAGAGCTGGAAAGGATTCGTGCAGATATACGACCGTATTGAAAACTCTTACGGCGAATATTTCGGTGCTTTTCCCTGGATGATTACCGAGTTTGCCTCATCCTCTGTCGGCGGGGACAAAGCGGAGTGGATAGCCGAAATGTTTGATAATTTGAAAAATTATCCCAATATCAAGGCCGCCGTTTGGTTTGACAGCGCGGACTATGACCCTTCTTCCCCAGGAAAGGTATCCAGGCCTTACTGGATAATGGAAACACCGGAAACCACCGCCGCCATGAAAGCCGGTTTGTCTGAATATAAGGATACAAAATGGTAAAGCAAGCCCCCTCTCAGTTGAGAGGGGGTTGTTCTTATTTTTTCTTAAATTTCCAAAAAGACAGTACGGTAAAAACTATCAGCAGTACCAGTGCAACCACCATTGCCCAGGCGATAATTGCATGTGAAGCCAACCGTGGAGTATAGATATCTGAACTGAATATCCAGTGAAGTCTTATTCCCGTCGTAATGCGCAGGTAAATAATTGCCGGCACACAAAACGCCCAGCCGCACCAAAGAACGATGCGTTTTTTGAAAATCAGACATATAATGCCCCACAAGAGCACAGGCGATAAAAATACTGCGGCTACCAACAACCCTCCTGCGTTTAGTAAAAAAAGACCAAATATTACTGCCACCAGGTACACGGCAATAAAAATTATGCCGACTATGTGTCTGGGCTGCAGCTGCCTGACAGCTGTGTCTGTGCTTTTTTGTGGAATTTGCTCCGGTTCCGGTACTGCTTCGGTCTGGGACTGTGGCTTTGAGTAAGTTTCATCTCCTTTTACAAGATTATCTATGCTTATCTCAAAAAGCTCGCTCATCTTTATCAGCTTGTCAAGCTCGGGCACGGAAGCACCGGTTTCCCATTTTGAAATTGACTGACGGGATACTCCCAGCAGCTCTGCCAGTTCCTCCTGACTCATTCCTCTGGCCAGACGCAGATTGAAGATATTTTCGCCAAGCGGCATATTATCGCCTCCTTTTGAAGTCAATCTAACACCAATTGCCTAAAAACACTACCAAGCCGGCTTTAAATTAACGCAACTGCCAGTTGCAAATGAAAATTCCGGTATCTTTTGACAGTGTAACATTCTCACAAACAATTTTCATGATTTGGTATATACTGAAAATACAAGTCGCCGCGAACTCATACTGCCCGCGGCGACCTGGTGCCGGTGACCGGTCTCGAACCGGTACGATGTTGCCATCGAGGGATTTTAAGTCCCTTGCGTCTGCCAATTCCGCCACACCGGCAAAGCCATGAAATAGTTTAACATTTGCAAATTTACCTGTCAATGAATTTTTGAACTCATTATTTTGTTGTGCGGTGCTGTGAAATATGATAAAATTACTTATTACAAATTTTACAGACTGGAGAACATTATATGGGAATTCACGACGGACACAGACAGCGGCTGAAAGAGCGATTTATTGCCAGCGGACTGGATGACTTTGCCGACCATAATGTACTTGAGCTTATTCTGTTTTATTCAAACCCCAGGTCAGATACCAATGTTCTGGCCCATGAACTTACAAATTCTTTCGGAGATATAAGCGCAGTAATGGACGCGCCCATTGAAGCTCTTACGAAACTGCCCGGTATAAGCTATCATACCGCAGTTCTTCTCAAGCTGTTTCCGATGGTGGGCAGACGTTACCTTAAATGCCGCACAGACAGAGAAAATGTTATCAGCCGCTCTGAAGTGGCTGCAAACTTCATTCTTCCATACTTTTTCGGTGAACGCGACGAAGTGATATACGCAATGTTTCTTGACGGCAAGTCCAGAGTGATTAACTGCGAGTTTATCACCAGAGGCTCTCTTAAAAGTGCGGCTGTCAACGTAAGAAAAATTTCCGAACGCGCTCTTATTAACAACGCCGCAGGCATGATACTGTTTCATAACCATGTTACTGGTCTGCCTCTGCCTTCAAATGCCGATCTGCTTGTCACGGACAGGTTGAACAAGGTTCTGCGCGGTGTTGACGTTACTCTTTACGACCACATTATTTTGTCTGAGGACGACTACGTTTCCTTGAAGGACAGCGGATATATGCATAAATAAAAGGTGATAAATATGCCTGATTTCAAAGTCATAAGTGAATATGTCCCATCCGGTGACCAGCCGGGTGCAATTGAGGCCATTTCCGCCGGGCTTGAAAAAGGCATGAAGCACCAGACTCTGCTTGGTGTTACAGGCTCCGGCAAGACTTACACCATGGCAAAAATAATTGAAAAAATCAACCGCCCTGCACTTGTGCTGGCGCATAACAAAATTCTGGCGGCTCAGCTTTGCGCGGAGTTTCGGGAATTTTTCCCCGAAAATGCGGTTGAATATTTTGTGTCATATTACGATTACTATCAGCCCGAGGCATATATAGCAAATACTGACACCTACATCGAAAAGGATGCCAGTATAAACGACGAAATTGAGCGCCTGCGTCACAGCGCCACATCCTCATTGGCGGAGCGCCGGGACGTTATCGTGGTGTCCTCTGTGTCCTGCATATACGGTCTGGGCAACCCAATCGACTATAACAGCATGGTAATTTCTCTGCGTACCGGTCAGATACGGGACAGGGATGAAATAATACGCAAGCTTGTTGAGATCCGTTACGAGCGAAACGACGCCGCCTTTACCCGAAATACTTTTCGAGTACGGGGGGACAGTCTGGAAATATTCCCGGCATATTCTAACGAGGTTGCCTTCCGCATCGAGTTTTTCGGAGACGAAATTGAGCGTATTTCCGAAATTACCGCGCTTACCGGCGTTCCCCGGGCTGTGGTCAGTCATGTATCGATTTACCCCGCCAGCCACTATGTCACCAGTAAGGAAAACATGGCCCGTTCTCTTGTCGAGATAAACGAGGAAATGGGACAGCGCGTTAAATGGTTTGAGGAAAACGATAAGCTGCTTGAAGCACAGCGCATACGCCAGCGCACTATGTTCGATATGGAGATGATGCAGGAACTTGGTTACTGCAGCGGCATTGAAAACTATTCCCGTATTCTGGGCGGCCGTGAGCCCGGATCGCCGCCCACTACCCTTCTGGATTACTTTCCGGATGATTTCGTGCTGTTTGTTGACGAAAGCCACGTAACCTTACCCCAGGTACGTGCAATGTACGCCGGTGACCGCAGCCGAAAGACTTCTCTTGTCGAAAATGGCTTCCGGCTGCCTTCCGCCTATGACAACAGGCCGCTGACATTTGATGAATTCAACGATAAGATACACCAGACGGTTTTTGTTAGCGCTACGCCCGCAGATTACGAGCGTGGACTTTCCCGTCAGATTGCAGAACTGGTGGTACGTCCCACTGGTCTGCTGGATCCGAAAATCATCGTGCGCCCTGTAGAGAATCAGATAGACGATCTTATCGGTGAAATTAATGCCCGGGCAGAAAAAGAGGAATGCACGCTTGTCACAACTCTTACCAAAAAAATGGCGGAAGATCTGACGGAGTATCTGAAAAAAGCCGGTATTCGCGTGCGTTATATGCACCATGATATTCAGGCCATGGAGCGAATGGAGATAATCCGCGATCTGCGAATGAAAAAATTTGACGTCCTTGTGGGCATAAATCTTTTGCGTGAGGGTCTGGACATTCCGGAGGTAAGCCTTGTGGCTATTCTGGACGCAGATAAAGAGGGCTTCCTGAGGAGCGAAACAAGTCTTGTTCAGACGATAGGACGCGCCGCCAGAAACGCAGACGGCACAGTTATTATGTACGCAGACACTGTTACCCCCTCTATGCGCGCGGCTATAAACGAAACCGAGCGCCGCCGTGAAAAGCAGGAAAAATACAATACAGAGCACGGAATAGTTCCGAAAACTATTGTTAAGAGTGTCCGCGATCTTATTGAGATATCTTCCGCTCCGGGTGAAGTCACGGGAGATGACGGCATCAAGATGACCAAAAAGGAACGTGAAGCCGCTATTGCCAAACTGGAAAAAGAAATGC
Source organism: Oscillospiraceae bacterium (assembly GCA_017439805.1). Lineage (GTDB taxonomy): Bacteria > Bacillota > Clostridia > Oscillospirales > Oscillospiraceae > RGIG3171. The sequence continues at coordinate 12,469 of JAFSIK010000077.1, read as the reverse complement.
GCCACGCGTCGCGCATGCTGGAGTATGAGTATGCCGCGGTGCTGCGTGACAGGATAATCGAACTGAGAATGGAAAAATAATATGCACAACAGGATTTTTATCAAAGGTGCCCGTGAAAACAACTTAAAAAATGTGGATCTTGAGATCCCCCGTGACAAACTGGTGGTGTTCACCGGTGTATCCGGCAGCGGTAAAAGCTCTCTGGCGTTTGATACGATTTACGCCGAGGGTCAGCGGCGCTATGTGGAAAGCCTTTCCTCCTATGCCCGCCAGTTTCTCGGTCAGATGGAAAAACCCGATGTGGATTTCATAGAGGGTCTCTCCCCTGCCATTTCCATAGACCAGAAAACCACCAGCCGCAATCCCCGTTCCACTGTGGGAACCGTAACTGAGATATACGACTATCTGCGCCTGCTCTACGCCCGAATCGGTATTCCTCACTGCCCTAAATGCGGTCGGGAAATCAAACAGCAGACTGTCGATCAGATGGTTGAACCCATAACACAACTGCCGGAAGGCACCAAATTTCAGGTGCTGGCGCCGGTTATCAAGGGACGCAAGGGCGAACATCTAAAAGTTTTTGAAGATGCCAGAAAGAGCGGTTATGTTCGTGTGCGCGTAGACGGCAGCATTTATGACCTTAGTGAAGAGATAAAACTTGATAAGAACAAAAAACATTCGATTGAAGTTGTGGTGGACAGACTTATCGTCAGGGAAAATATAGCTTCCCGCCTTACCGACTCGATCGAAACCGCGGTTGCCCTTTCCGGCGGTATTGTCATCATAGACCTTATCGAAAGCGGAAAAGAGATGCTTTTTTCCCAGAATTATGCCTGTGAACACTGCGGCATTTCCATTGAGGAACCAACTCCCCGAATGTTTTCTTTCAACAATCCTTACGGCGCATGCCCCGAGTGCGGCGGTCTGGGATTTATGCAGAAAATCGATCCGGATCTTGTCATACCGGATAAAACCCTCTCCCTTGCCGAAGGTGCCATTAAGGCCGGCGGCTGGAATAACATCAAGGGTGATTCCATAACCCGGATGTACTTTGAAGCACTGGCAAAAAAATACGGATTTAAACTGACCACTCCCGTCAGCGAGCTGAAACCGGAGCACCTTGATGTAATTCTCTACGGCACCGGAGGTGAACCTCTGGAACTGCAGTATGAGCGCGAGCACGGTTACGGAGTGCTCAAGCAGCCTTTTGAGGGTGTTATTAACAGCGTTGAGCGCCGCTGGCGTGAAACGCAGAGCGATGCTATGAAGGCTGAATATGAAGAAATGATGTCCCAGCGTCCCTGCCCGGTATGTCACGGTATGAGGCTGAATAAAACCGCCCTTTCGGTTACTGTCGGCGGGCTGAATATTCAGGAGCTTTGCTCCATGACGGTTACAAAAACACGTGCGTTTTTACAGGAACTCGAGCTTTCCGGCAACCACGCGATGATAGCATCCCAGATACTGCGTGAACTTGATGCAAGACTGAATTTCCTTATTAGTGTAGGACTGGAATATCTGACACTTGCCCGTCAGGCCGGCACGCTCAGCGGCGGAGAAAGCCAGCGCATACGGCTTGCCACCCAAATAGGTTCCTCTCTTATGGGTGTTCTCTACATCCTTGACGAGCCCAGCATAGGACTGCATCAAAAGGATAATCGCAGGTTGCTGGATACCCTTAAACAGCTTCGCGATTTGGGCAACACGCTTGTCGTTGTGGAGCACGACGAGGAAACCATGATGGAAGCGGACTATCTGGTGGATATTGGTCCCCGTGCAGGAGTTCACGGCGGTACTATCGTGGCTCAGGGCAGCGTGCAGGATATTATGGCCTGCCCCGAAAGTCTTACCGGCCAATATCTCAGCGGTAAAAAAGCCATTCCCGTACCGCAGACAAGGAGAAAAGGTTCCGGAAAAGAACTTTGTGTTTACGGAGCGGCGGAAAATAATCTGAAAAATATTGATGTTTCCTTCCCTCTTGGCACCCTGTGCTGCGTAACCGGTGTTTCCGGCAGCGGAAAGAGCTCTCTTGTAAATGGCGTAATGTACAAGGCACTTGCCACCAGACTCAACCGAGCCCGGGAGCATCCCGGAAAATTCAGCAAAATTACCGGTATGGAGTATCTGGACAAGGTCATATGCATTGACCAGAGCCCTATCGGGCGCACCCCCCGCTCAAATCCCGCCACCTATATCGGTCTTTTCAATGACATACGTGCCCTTTTTGCCTCAACCCCCGATGCAAAGGCCAAGGGTTACAGCCCCGGACGATTCTCATTCAATATCCGCGGCGGACGCTGCGAAGCCTGTCTGGGTGACGGCTCTCTGAAAATCGAGATGCATTTCCTGCCGGATATTTATGTTCCCTGTGAGGTATGCGGAGGCAAACGTTACAATAAAGAAACTCTTGAGGTACGCTATAAAGGTAAAAATATTTACGATGTTCTTGAAATGACCGCTGACGAAGCAGTTGAATTCTTTGAAAGTGTTACTAAGATACGGGACAAAATCGCCACCATGTGTGAAGTAGGTCTTGGATATGTTAAGCTTGGTCAGCCCTCTACCCTGCTGTCCGGCGGCGAAGCACAGCGCGTAAAGCTTGCTACAGAGCTCAGCCGCAGAAGCACCGGCAGCACTATTTATATTCTGGACGAGCCCACCACCGGACTGCACTCCGACGACGTAAGCAAGCTGATAAGTATTCTTGGCAGACTCGTTGATGCGGGCAACACCGTTATCGTAATCGAGCATAATCTGGATGTTATAAAAACTGCCGACTATGTTATAGACCTTGGTCCTGAGGGCGGTGACGGCGGCGGAAACATTGTTGTTTGCGGCACTCCGGAACAGGTTGCTGACTGCCCGGACAGCTATACCGGACAATATTTGAAAAAAATGTTATAACAAAAAAGGCGGCGCGTGATGCGCCGCTTTTTCTATAAAAAATAAAAGTGCCACGACGATTGTCGTGGCACTTGCTGGCACGCCTGAAGGGACTCGAACCCCTGATCTCACGGTTCGTAGCCGTGCACTCTATCCAGCTGAGCTACAGGCGCATTTCGGACAGCTTTGATATAATAGCACAAAAAAATGTGAAATGCAACTGTTTTTTAAAAATTTTTCCGGCTTTTATAAAGCTGCCGCGCCGCGATGCTTTATCTGCCTGCGACGTGAGAAATTAAGCGTACCGTCCTGCATGTCATCCAGTTCTTCAAGTCTGCGGCCTAGACCGTAGGACACGCACGTGTCGGCATCGTCGGCCACATGGGCGTCAATACCGGTACGCTGACGGATAAGCTGGTCGAATCCCCACAGCAGGCTTCCGCCGCCGGTAAGCACCATACCGTTTCGGGAAATGTCCGCCACAAGCTCGGGCGGAGTACTCTCCAGAACAGTGCGTACTGCCTCAAGTATTCGTTCTTTGGATTCATCAAGAGCTTCCATTATCTCAGTGGAGGAAATATCCAGTTCACGGGGCATTCCGGTAATAAGACAGCGCCCCTTTACACGGGTCCGCAGTTCCTCAGGGCGACGGTACACGCAGCCTATACTCATTTTGAGTTCCTCTGCAGTGCGCTCGCCAACAAGGGTGTTGTACTTTTTGCGGATGTACCGAACAATTGCCTCGTCAAAGCTGTCGCCTGCGGTTTTAATGGACTCAGCTTCCACAACGCCGTTCATTGACAAAACAGCAACGTTTGTTGTGCCTGCGCCGATATCAACAACCATATGACCGTCGGCACCGGAAATGTCCATGCCTGCGCCGAGAGCCGCAGCCATGGGCTCTTCAAGAAGGAAAACCCGCCGTGCACCGGCAGCCATGCCGGCGTCTATTACAGCGCGTTCCTCGACCTCAGAAATGCCGCTGGGAACGCAGATGAGAATACGGGGCTTGAACATGGTAAAATTTATGACCTTGCGGAGAAATTCCTTGAGCATTTTCTCCGTCATTTCATAGTCGGCGATGGCACCGTCGCGCACAGGCCGCACCGCGGCAATATTGCCCGGTGTACGTCCCAGCATCTTATAGGCGTCAACACCGACCTTAAGAAGCTCGCCGGTGGTCTTGTCCACAGCCACAACGGCAGGCTCTCTGAGGGCGACGCCCTTGCCCTTTATAACTACCAGCACCGTGGATGTTCCAAGGTCGATGGCTATGTCTTTGGAAAAAAGGCTCATAATCTCTCCATTACGCTTTTTTATTTAGGATATACCATTTTTAACCGTGACGCAATCGTAATTTGTCTTATTCGGCAGAGAAATTTATATCATTTTCCCGCATAGGCAAAAACCGCGCACCATACTTCCTTTGCGCCCGCCATAAGCAGCGTGCGTGCGCACTCACCAAGAGTGGCGCCGGTGGTCATTACATCATCGATAACAAGCACACGCTTATCCCGAATAAGTTCTTCGTCTGTTACCTCGTACGCACCCATTACGTTTGCCCGTCTTTCAGCCGCACCGGTCATACCGGACTGAGCCATGGTGTTTTTAATTTTACGAAGGGTCTCTGCTGCCACATCATTAAGATTCAGCGCTGTCGCCATGGCAAGGAGCATTGCCTGATCGTAGCCGCGTTTTCTCCGGCCCGCCTTGCTGAGCGGAACCCATGTGATAATATCAAATTTGCCCGCAAGATCACGGTCAACTACTTCCGCCACCTTTTCTCCAAAAAACTCGCAGTATCCCTGCAGATTGTTGAATTTATACCGGTGAACAGCTTCACGGACCACACCGTCGTATCTGTATGGTGCGGTACATCCGGAGAAAAACTCACCGGTATCGGTAATAAGTCCACGGGTATTTTCGGGAGCGGATTTGGCACATTCCGGGCATATATGCCGCTGGCGACTTTTTAACAGTTTTCGGCAAAGTACGCACTTTTGAGGAAAAAACAAATCTTTAAGGCCTGTGAAAATTTCTTCTTTCATTGAAGCGCCTCCCACATTTTACCCTGTTTACTGTTCCGCTATATCACCTGCAGACAGTTTTTTAAGCCGGGAATACAAACCGCTGTAACGTTTTTCCTGTTTGTCGTTTGCGGTCATTGCGGCAATACACTCGCCGCTTCCTACCGCAACAAGCAGGTTTTTCGCTCTTGTCATGCCGGTATACAGCACTCCGCGTGTCATAAGAATGGGGTGAACGCGGTTTGTTACCATTACCACGGCGGGAAACTCACTGCCCTGGGATTTATGTACAGTCATTGCGTATGCCAGATCCATATCAATTACCATATCCTCGCTGTAATAAGCGGTTTTGTCATCAAATTCAACGGTAACCGCAATACCGCCGGTGCCAATGGCAACTATGCGTCCCGTATCGCCGTTAAACACGCCGGAGCCGGAATGAAGTCCCTGCTTCCATGTGATGTCATAGTTGTTTTTTATCTGCATAACCCTGTCGCCAAGGCGGAAGGTTTTGTCCAGAACCTGGAGCTCCGGCTTGTCCTTTGACGGAGGATTAAGCGCCGCCTGCAGGGCTCTGTTTAGCTCTATAACTCCTGCCTCGCCCTTGCGTGCAGGGCTTATAACCTGGATATCCTCCCGGGGAATCCCCATATTTTCCGGCAGGCGTTTTGAAAGAAGTTCCACAACAGTTTCCGCAACGCGCTTGTCCGTGTCACGGGTCATGAAGAAATAATCATCCTCTTTGCCGCCGGTTTCCGGCAGCTTTCCGGAATTGACCCTGTGGGCGTTCATAACAATCAGACTTTGCTGAGCCTGTCTGAATATTTCGGTAAGACGTATGGTTTTTACAACACCGCTGCGCAGAATATCGGAAAGCACTCTGCCCGCGCCAACGGAGGACAGCTGATCCGGGTCACCCACCATTACCAGACGGCAATCGGGTGGCATGGCTTCAAGCAGAGCGGACATCAGCTTTATATCCACCATTGACATCTCATCAAGTATGATTGCGTCAATATCCAGCGGTTCATCTGCGTTGCGGCCAAAGCCCATTTTTCCGTTTTCACCTCCACCGGCTTCCAACAGCCGATGCAGTGTGGAAGCTTCCCTGCCGCACACCGAGCCAAGTCGGTTTGCGGCTTTTCCGGTCGGCGCCACAAGAGCAGTACGGAGATTTTGAATCTCAAAAGCAGCAAGAATTCCCCTGACGGTGGTGGTTTTGCCTGTTCCGGGACCGCCGGTGAGCAGCATTACCCGATTTTCGGCAGCGGAGCGAATGGCTTCCGACTGAAGTTCGGAGTATTCTATATCATCAACCACCGGTGAAATAAAGGGTCTGCGTGTTTTGGACAAAGGCGTGGACGCCATTTCGAACAGGCGGTTTGCCACAAAATCCTCTGCGTAGAAATAATCCGAAAGATAAACGGCGGTAACGTTGGAAACGGTCTGACTTACTACTTCGCCGTCGCTTTCAAGTTCCCATATTGCGCTCATAGCATCCTCTGCTTCGCATTCGGTAATGCTCATCACTGCACCCGCCAGCTTTTCGGCAGGCAAAAATACATGACCGTTCCCCAGATTGCGGAGCATTACGTAACGCACGGCGCCCCGAATACGTACATCGCTCTGAGGATTTATACCAAGACGCATAGCCATGGCGTCCACCAGTTCAAAATCTGTGCTAAGTCCCTCCTGAAGAAGCATATATGGGTCTTCCTTAAGGCTTGCCACCGCCTCGTCGCCCCATATGCTGTAAACGTAAGGTGCACAGGATGCGTTGATGCCGTTGTCACACAAAAGCTCGATAAGTCTGCGCATTGCAGTACGTCTACGGAAAGATGAGGATATTTCCCCCGCCTTGCGGCTGGTAATGCCCTTAACCTGCAAAAGCTTTTCCGGGCTGCGTTCCAGCACATCAAGAGTTTCGTCACCAAAGGCCTCAACCAGCAGAGCGGCTGTTTTCTCACCGATCCCCGGTATGGTATGTGAGCTTAAAAATTCAAGTATATCCTCGGCTCCGGATGGCATCTCACGCAAAGCGCTGTCAATATGAAACTGCTCGCCGTACGCGCTGTGGCGGGTCCAATTTCCTGTGAGTTCCACTTTTTCGCCGGGAGCCGCCATGGGCACGATGCCCACGGCGGTCACTTCCCTGATACCGCTTTTTACGCGCATCACAACATATCCGTTTTCCGGATTTTCATAAACAACGGCGGAAATCCTGCCGCTTAATTTTTCAGTTGGATTTCCCATCTGATTTTCCTTCTCTTTCGCTGCTTGAAATAATCATGCTTGTGCCTTCAAACCGGCGCAGTATCTTTTTGGCAGTTTCCATGGCCTCTTCGTCAAGTTCGTCGCCGCATATTGCAAGATCCGCGTCAATGATGCCCATGCTCTCAAGGTACAAAATCCCCTCAGCCGCCCGTGAAAGCTCCTCCGCTCTGCCGGCAGGCAATATGATGGTAAGCCGCTTACCTCCGCAGCCGCGTATGGGCAGCACCGTAAGCCCCCAAAGCAACCATGCCACGGTGGCAATGCCGATAGCCGCAAGCACCGCTATAAGTACCTCTGTAAAAATGCCCATTTTATCTACCTCCCTGCGCCATTTTATGCCGCCGGGCAGGTAATTGACTAAAAAACAAGGCATTATGATTTTATCACAGTATCGACTTTTCGGCAATATTGTTATATAATGCTGTAAGTATATAAAGGGGTGATTTTATGAAAACGGCTGCTGTAATCTTATCGGGCGGAATGAGCCGCAGAATGGGCAGCGACAAGAGTATGCTGGTGCTTGACGGCAGAACATTTTTGCAGCGCGCCGCCGACACTTATGCCCCTTTTTTCGATAAAATATGTGTATCTGTTAATGAAAAAGGACGCTTTCCGCTGCCGGAGGGTACAGATGAGCTTGCTGACATTTTTCCCGGACAAGGGCCGCTGGCAGGGCTACACGCGGCATTAAGTGCCGGGTACGACTCGGTTTTCATGGCTGCGGTGGATCTGCCCTTTGCTTCCGGCGAGGCTGCAGCTGAAGTTCTGCGAATGCTTGGCGGGCATGATGCCTGTGTAATACGCAGGGGCGAGAAATTTGAGCCCGCTTTTGCCGCATACGGAAGAAACTGTCTGCCTGTAATTGAAAAAATGCTTGAAAACGGCGATAACAAAGTGGGTATTCTTTTAAGACAGGTAAACACCCGTTGGCTGTCAGAGGCAGATCTGCCCGGATTTGACATTGAAAAAATACTCTCCAATGTGAACCATCCAGAGGATTTTGAAAAAATTAAAACGCCGGTTTAAAACCGGCGTTTTCCAGACCTTTTAAATTATTCCCCTAAGCACCAGGATGAGAAGAATGCCGGTGATAAGTACAATAGCTGCGGCCAGCATCATGCCGGGATTGATTTTTCCCTTACCGGTGGCAGCCTTTACCTCCGGCAGAAGTCTGGCCTTGCGCAGACCCTTGACAACTGGTTTGTAAAGAAGAATCGTCAGAGCTGCGTTTATGCATCCCTTAATCAAATTAAAGGGCAGAAATGCGGGAACCAGCAGTTTTGCAACTTCTTCCCTGGGCAGGTGCATGTAAAAGGGCGTGATAATATAGTTCCAGAGTATCATAAGGCCGGTCATGAACACTACGCCCACGATAAGTCCCACGATAGCTCCGCGCATATTGTGCATTTTTTTATAGATAATTGCCGCAGGACAAACAAAGGCGCAGGTTGAAATCACGTTCATAAGGAAACCGATAATGCCTGTATCGCTTACGCTTATCATTTCTATCGCGGATACAATAACAGATATTATCGCTCCTGCTACAGGGCCGTATATGAAAGCGCCCAGAGCAATTATGACATCCTTTGGCTCGTATTTTAAAAACAGTACAACGGGAATTTTGCCTACGGACATTACAATGTAAGCCAAGGCGCAGAGCATTCCCATCGTCACAACCATTTTGATTTTATCTTTTCTGCTCATTTTGTTCATTTTGGGTACCTCCGAAAAAAATAAACGCCCGTGAAAAAATACACGGGCGCAAATCACGAACGTAAAAATATCGTACTGACCTGTCTTCTTCCATCCAGACTATACTGTCGGTACCGGAATTGCACCGGTTCAGCTTGCGCTCGCGGACTTTACCGCCGGTGGGGACTTTCACCCCGCCCTGAAGACGATATTTAATTCTAATTCATATATAGCATTTTACAGAAAACTTTGCAACACCAAAAACGAATATCAGCATAAAAATTTTGCATAGGCACGGAGAATAATATGGCTGAAAAAAGCAAAACCTGCTGCTTTACCGGGCACCGACCGGACAAACTGCCCTGGGGTGCCGATGAAAGCACACCAGGAGCCATTGCCCTGAAAAACAGAATATTTGACGCTGTGCGCAGTGCTTATGACGAAGGGTTCCGCCACTTTATATGTGGTATGGCGACGGGCTGCGATATGTATTTTTGTGAAGCTGTGCTTACACTTAAATTCACCGAACCGTCCGTCACTCTTGAAGCCGCCATTCCCTTTGAGGGACAGGCCGAGGGCTGGTCAGAGGGAAACCGTAGGAGATACTATTCTCTGCTGCGTCAGTGTGACAGCGCCTGTGTAATGGGCACTTCATATTCCCGCGGCTGTTTTACAAAAAGAAACCGATATATGGTCGATTGCTCAGGCAGGCTTATTGCGGCATTCAGCGGCTCGCCAGGAGGTACCGAGAAAACAATAGCCTACGCAGAGAAACACGGAGTTCAGGTAATTATGCTGCCGGTCATTCCATCGTAAGGCCATGCATAAAGCCGTCCAGTCTTGTTGAGCATATATCTCCTCCGATAACCGTGTTGTTGTAAATCAGCAGACTTATTTTCACCCCTTCTTCACCGGAGGGGTGGTTTTTCAGGTCATACGAGTATCGTTTTACCTTCTTGCCGGCATATCGGGCCAAGTCGCAGCCTTGGGTCATCTGAATTTCATTGTATGCTTTCAGCGTGTCGTTGAACTGAGAAGGAATAACTACATCCTGTACTTCAACACTTTCTGCATCAACCTGCCATCCCAGTTTTTCGAGAAAAAGTACCCTGTCACTCTCGGTCTTTATGTTCTTGCTGGAAATTTCATTTGCAAACACGGCTTTTGTTTTCTCCTGCCCTCCGGCAAAAAGTACAAGTGAGCATATCACTACGCCCGCGGCGACTACAAGTATCGCCGCCAGTTTTTTTGTCATCCTGGGTTTTGTTGAAAGCAGCAGTATTTTCAATTTCATCGCCTCCTGCCCGATTTTATGCAGCGGAAAGCGTCAAAATGTAAACAATACGCTTAAAAATATGTGTCTGATAACAAAAACAATTTCTAGAATTCATTAAAATTTCAAGATATAGCGTTGTTTTTATGAAAAAGTTACATTTTATTGTTATTATGCATAATCAAACCACTTATAAATTGTGTTCTTTTGTTAAAGTTTGAGCCAAACATTCACTTGAAATAAAATGAGTTTACTGTTAAGATATTACAGAAATATATTAAATAAGGAAGTGTTACTCTTGAGCGACCTGCTGTTCCTGTTCGGTTTTCTCGGAGCTGCCATTGCCCTTATCTTTGCTGTAGTTCAGCGCGGTAAGGTTCGCAAGTTCTCCGAAGGCACCGACACCATGAAGAAGATCGCCGCTGCCATCCGCGCCGGTGCCAACGCTTATCTGAAGCGTCAGTACAAGGCCATGGTTAAGTTCTTCATCGTGGTTGTAATCATTCTGGCGATCCTCGCCATCATCGGCATGGTATCCCCCTTCGTGCCCTTTGCTTTTGTCACCGGCGGCTTCTGGTCCTGCCTGGCTGGCTTCATCGGCATGAGAATTGCTACCAGTGCCAACGCCCGTACCGCCAACGCTGCCAGCGAGAGCCTGAACAAGGGCCTGCGCGTAGCTTTCTCCTCCGGCGCTGTTATGGGCTTCACCGTTGTTGGCCTGGGCCTGCTGGATATCTCCATCTGGTTCCTCATCCTGCGCTTCGGTTTCCACAGAGAAGCTGCTGAGATTGCCAACACCATGGTTATGTTCGGCATGGGCGCTTCTGCTGCTGCTCTCTTCGCCCGTGTTGGCGGCGGTATCTTTACCAAGGCTGCTGACGTCGGTGCTGACCTTGTTGGTAAGGTTGAGGCCGGCATTCCCGAAGATGACCCCCGCAACCCCGCTGTTATCGCTGACAACGTAGGCGACAACGTAGGCGACGTTGCCGGTATGGGTGCTGACCTGTACGAGTCCTATGTTGGCTCCATCCTGGCCACCTTTGCCATCGGCGCTTCCGCCAGCTATGGCTTCAATGGTATGTTCCTGCCTCTGGCTCTGGCCGTTGTAGGCGTTATCTGCTCCGTTATCGGCACCTTCTTCATCCGCACCGGTGAGAAGGCTTCCCAGAAGGAACTGCTCAAGACTCTGCGTACCGGCACTTATTTTGCCGCTGCTCTGGCTGCCGTTCTTTCCATTCCCCTTACCTACTTCATCATGAAGGACGTTGAGGGCGCTCGTTGGTGGGGCATCCTGATCTCCATCTTCTGCGGCCTGATTGCCGGCTGCGCCATCGGTTACTTCACCGAGTTCTTTACCTCTGACACCTACAAGCCCACTCAGAAGCTGTCCGCTACTTCTGAGACCGGCAGCGCCACCGTTATCATCGGCGGCATCTCCCTGGGCCTGAAGTCCACCGTTGCTCCTATCCTCATCGTTTGCGTTGCTGTTATCATCAGCTTTCTGGTATCCGGCGGTACCCTGAACACCGCTTCCGGTGCTTATGAAATCAGCTTCTCCAGCGGCCTGTACGGCATCGGTATTGCTGCTGTAGGCATGCTGTCCACCCTGGGTATCACCCTGGCAACCGACGCTTACGGCCCCGTTGCCGACAACGCCGGCGGTATTGCCGAGATGTCCGGCCTGGGCGAAGAAGTACGTGAGCGTACCGATGCTCTGGACTCTCTGGGCAACACCACTGCTGCTACCGGCAAGGGCTTTGCCATTGGCTCCGCTGCTCTGACTGCTCTGGCTCTGCTGGTTTCCTACATCGACATTGCCAAGGCTAAGGTTGGCTTCGAACTTGACCTGAGCGTTACCAACCCCGCTGTTCTGGTTGGCCTGTTCCTGGGCGCTATGCTCGTATTCGTATTCTCCGCCATGACCATGAGCGCTGTTCAGAAGGCTGCTCAGAACATCGTTGTTGAGGTTCGCCGTCAGTTCCGTGAGATCACCGGCATCATGGAAGGCTCCGCCGATCCCGACTACGAATCCTGCGTTGACCTGTGCACCAGAGGCGCTCTGAAGGAAATGGTTGCTCCTTCCCTGCTGGCTGTTATCGTACCCATCGTCGTAGGCATCGTTCTGGGTGTTGAAGGCGTTGTAGGTCTGCTGGGCGGCACCTGCGTTACCGGTTTTGCCATGGCCGTATTCATGTCCAACTCCGGCGGCGCCTGGGACAATGCCAAGTAGTACATCGAGGGCGGCAACCACGGCGGCATGGGCTCCGATTGCCATAAGGCTGCCGTTATCGGCGACACCGTAGGCGTTACCTTCAAGGAT
>JAFSIK010000076.1 GCA_017439805.1 Oscillospiraceae bacterium | reverse complement strand
GTGCGCCATCCGCAGGACTGCGATGGTATGTCCGGTTACGCCGTTGAAAAAGTCGACAGGATCATGGAACAGATGGTCATGGCCCTGTTTGCGGATATTAAATCTATCCCTGAGCAGGAGCTGATTACGCACCAATATGTTCAGCGCACCAATGAACATCTGGCAACACTATCACAGCTCCAAGCGCTGAAAGCGCAAAAGGAGAAGGAACTGGCCAGCTATAAGAGCGAGGTTTATAAATCCATTCAGGGAAAAAGTACTTGGAGCCAGGAACTGCTCAGTGAACTGATTCAAGAGGCAAAGGTGGAAATCGAAAAACTGGATGCCGAGATCAACACGGCGAAGGCTCTTGTTGACGATGCAGATAAAGCTGCCAAGGACATCAAGGAACAGTACGACAGAATCCTGACCTGGGCCGATATGTTCGAGGGCAGCACACTTGAAGGCAAGAAGATGATTATGTGGCAGCTCATAGAAAAGGTTCGGATCTACCGAGACTATCAATTCGAAGTAGACCTCAAACCCACGGTCAAAGAGTTCAAAGCACTGTGGAGCAAGAGGAGTACACAATCTACGAACGGCGCCGCATAAACAAAAATCAGGGAAGTCTGCAATACAGACTTCCCTGACGGAAAATGGTGGACCCGAAGGGGATCGAACCCTCGACCTTACGGATGCGAACCGTACGCTCTCCCAGACTGAGCTACGGGCCCAAATCACCGTGTGGAGCGGAAACTCCACACGGAATGAATATGAAATTATAAGCAACAGGCCTTGTGGGCAAAAACTGCACACCGTGCGCTCCCAGCTGAGCTAATCGCCCAAATCACCGTGTGGAGCGGATACTCCACACGGAATGAATATGAAATGATAACTGGCAGGCCTTGTGGGCAAAAACTGCACACTGTGCGCTCCCAGCTGCGCTACGGGCCCGAATATTAAATTTGGCTGCCAAATCAGCTTATGCATTATAACAATAAAAACCTGATTTGTAAATAGTTGTATTGAAAGAAAAACGACAGTATGGTAAAATTAAAGTGTGTAATAAATGTTTTGCGGCGTGGCCTTCAAGAGGGCTGAAATGCCGCGGAAAGCAGGAGGTCAAAATGCCCATAGACATTCTTGTTTGGCTTGTGCTTGTTATCGCTTTTGCAGTTATTGAGGCAGCCACGGCTCAGCTTACCACCATCTGGTTTGCGGTAGGCTCTCTGGTGGCGCTTATCGCCGCCTCTGTGGGAGCGGACCTCTGGCTGCAGATTGTACTTTGCATCGTAGTATCCGTACTGGTGCTTGTATTCATTCGCCCGCTGGTAAAAAAGCTGCTCATTCCCATAAAAAGCGCCACGAACGCAGATATGGTAATCGGCAAAACTGCCAGCGTCACAGAGGAAATAAACAATATTGACGGCAAGGGTGAGATTCGCGTAGGCGGTCTGGCCTGGTCGGCAAGAAGCGAGGACGGCAGCGTTATCCACATCGGAGAACTGGTTGAGGTATTGCGTATTGAGGGCGTGAAGCTCTACGTGCGCCGTGCCGCCGTGGCAGAAAACAAGGAGGATTGAAATGCCCTACGCAAAAGTTATTGTATGGCTCATCGTTATAATTATCGTTTTGATTGTAATAATCAAAAATATCCGCATTGTTCAGCAGTCCAAGGCTTTCGTAATTGAGCGCCTTGGCGCTTACCATGCCGTGTGGGGAGTTGGCCTGCACTTTAAAATACCCATTTTTGAGCGGGTGGCAAAAATCGTTTCCTTGAAGGAGCAGGTGGCGGACTTCCCGCCCCAGCCCGTTATCACCAAGGACAACGTAACCATTCAGATTGACACCGTGCTTTATTTCCAGATAACCGACCCCCGCCTTTACACCTACGGCGTGGAGCACCCCATGAGCGCCATCGAAAACCTCAGCGCAACCACTCTGCGTAATATTATCGGCGAGCTGGAGCTTGATCAGACACTTACCAGCCGCGACATCATCAACTCCAAAATGCGCGCTATTCTTGATGAGGCCACCGATCCCTGGGGTATCAAGGTAAACCGCGTGGAGCTTAAAAATATCACCCCTCCCAGAGAAATTCAGGAGGCCATGGAAAAGCAGATGAAGGCCGAGCGTGAGCGCCGCGAAGCCATTCTTCAGGCGGAAGGCACAAAGCAGTCCCAGATACTTGAGGCCGAGGGTATCAAACAGGCTCTTATTCTCAAGGCGGACGGTGAAAAGCAGGCACGTATAATGGCGGCCGAGGCCGAGGCGGAAGCAATTACCAAGGTGCAGAAAGCTCTGGCCGACTCCCTGCATATGCTCAACGAAGCCAACCCCAACGAGCAGGTTATCAAGCTCAAGGCTCTTGAAGCCTTCCGTACCGCCGCCAACGGAAAGGCGACGAAGATAATCATTCCCTCTGAGATTCAGGGGCTGGCAGGTCTTGCCGCCAGCGCAAAGACCCTGCTTGAAAAGGACGAAACCACAGAAAGCAAGTAACCGGCAAAGGCGGTGAGCCGTTATGACCAAAAAAATACTTGTTGCAATGAGCGGCGGGGTGGACAGCTCCGCCGCCGCTGTGCTGCTATTGGACGAGGGGTTTGATATTTCCGGCGGCACCATGCGCCTTTGCGGCCTGTCCGACGGCACGGAAAAAGCCGCTCAGGCGGCAGAAAAGCTTTCGATACACCACCATATTTTTGATTTTCGCAGCGAATTTTCCCGCCTTGTGCAGGAGGACTTTGTGGATACATACATCTCCGGTGCCACGCCGAATCCCTGCGTTGTGTGCAACGAAAGGGTGAAATTCGGGCTGTTTCTGGACAAGGCTCTGGAGCTTGGATTTGATGCTGTAGCCACGGGCCATTATGTAAAAACAGAGGAGAGCGGCAGCCGCGTTATTCTTAAAAAAGCCGACTATCTGCCCAAAGATCAGAGCTATTTTCTCTACGGACTGACCCAGCATCAGCTGCGCCACAGCCTTTTCCCTCTGGGTGGCTACTCGAAGGAGCAGGTGCGCGCCCTTGCCGAAAGCCGCGGTTTTGTCAGCGCCAAAAGCAAGGAAAGCCAGGACATCTGCTTTATCCCCGACGGCGATTACGCCCGTTTTATAGAAGAAAGCCGGGGCGGCAGCTTCCCCAAGGGGGACTTTGTTGATGTAAACGGCAGAGTGGTTGGCCGCCACAAAGGCCTTATTCGCTACACCATAGGCCAGCGCCGGGGACTTGGCGTGGCCATGGGCGAGCCGGTATACGTCAAAAGCAAAAATATTGCCGAAAATACCGTCACTCTGGCCCGGGATGAGGAACTTTATTCAAAAGAACTGACAGCCGGCAGACTCAATCTCATAGCCGCGGATAAAATGGAACGGCCCATTCGCCTGAAGGCCCGCATACGTTACCGTCACACCGAACAGTGGGCCACCGTGGAACAGACCGGCGAATCCACCGCAAAAGTTGTGTTTGACCAGCCCCAGAGAGCCATATCCCCCGGACAGTCCGTGGTGTTTTATGACGGGGATGTGGTTTTTGGCGGCGGCGTGATACTTTAAGGAGGAAAAATGAAAGCAGAAAGAGCGTCAAGACTTGCCCTGCTGGTGGGCGACCAGGGCGTTGAGCGCCTTGAGAGCGCCCGGGTGGCTGTGTTCGGTCTGGGCGGCGTAGGCTCCTACGCGGCGGAATTTCTCTGCCGCAGCGGCGTGGGACGGCTTGATATCATCGACGGCGACGTTGTTGCCGAGTCAAATATAAACCGCCAGCTTCCCGCGCTGGGTTCGACTGTTGGAATGGAAAAAACCAAGGTAATGGCGGCGCGCCTCGGGGACATAAATTCCCAGGCGGATATACGCCCCTTAACCGTATTTTTTGACGAAAACACAGCGTCGCAGTTTGATTTTACGGCCTACGACTATGTTGTGGACGCCATCGACAGCGTACCGTCAAAGCTGCTTCTTATAAAAATCTGCACCGGGCTGGGCGTTCCCGTAATCAGCTCCATGGGAGCCGGAAACCGCCTTGACCCCACGGCGTTCAGAGTTGTGGACATTTACAAAACCGATACTTGCCCCCTGGCCAGGACAATGCGCCGGGAGCTTAAAAAAATGGGGATTAAAAAGCTGAAAACCGTCTGTTCCGGCGAAATACCCCTGCCCGTTACAGCCGCTCCGGAAGAGCAGGGAGGACGTTCTCCTCTGGGCAGTATTGCCCATGTTACCGCCGCCGCGGGAGGACTTCTGGCATGGGCTGTAATCGAGCATCTGCTGGGCGGCGAAAGATAGAGCAATTGTGAAAAAATGACAGCTTTTTGCTTGACATAATAATTTTTTAAATATAGTATTATTTAATAGGGTAAACAGGCGCATTACCTGCGTTTGTGTGCTTTAATATATATTTAGGAGGTGCTGAGGCATCTATGACATGGCTTTATATCCTTATTGCTGTTATTGGAATCATAGTCGGCGCGATAATCATGTTCCCTATCGCCGTGAAATACCGCAAGAAGGTTGCTGAAAAAGAGATCAGCAGCGCGGAAGAGGAAGCAAAACGCATCATCAATGATTCAATCAAGAGCGCTGAAAGCAAGAAACGCGAGGCTCTGGTAGAGGCCAGAGAAGAAATCCACCGTATGCGCAGCGAACAGGAAAAAGAAAACAAGGAACGCCGCGCAGAGCTGCAGAAGCAGGAACGCCGCCTGCAGCAGAAAGAGGAGCATATCGACAAAAAGACCGAGGCAATCGAAAAAACCGAGGAAAATCTGGCTCGCAAGCGTCAGGAAATCGAAGCCCAGAGAGAAGAGGTTGCCAAGATCAAAAAAGGCCAGCTTGAAATGCTGGAGCGCATTTCCAACTTCACTGTAGAAGAAGCAAAGGAATACCTCATCTCCCAGCTTGAGCAGGATGTCACCCATGAGGAGGCCGTTAAGCTCATGGAGATCAAGGCCCGCTTTAAAGAAGAAGCCGACAATTATGCCCGCGAGATCGTCTCCATCGCTATCCAGCGCTGCGCCGCCGATCACGTTTCCGAGGCCACCGTCAGCGTCGTGCCCATTCCCAACGACGAGATGAAGGGCCGCATCATTGGCCGCGAGGGTCGCAATATCCGCACCATCGAGACTATGACCGGCGTTGATATCATCATCGACGATACTCCCGAGGCCATTACTCTTTCCAGCTTTGACCCTGTCCGCCGCGAAATCGCCCGTATTGCCCTTGAAAAGCTCATCGCAGACGGCCGCATTCACCCCTCCCGCATTGAGGAGATGGTGGAAAAAGCTCGCCGCGAGGTTGACGCTACCATCAAGGCCGAGGGTGAGCGCGCTGTTTTCGAAACCGGTGTTCACGGCCTGCATCCCGAGCTTGTAAAGCTTATTGGACGCCAGAAATACCGCACCAGCTACGGCCAGAACGTGCTCAATCACTCCATGGAAGTGGCTCATATCGCAGGTCTGATGGCCGGCGAAATCGGTGTGGACATCGCCACCGCCAAGCGCGCAGGACTCCTGCACGACCTTGGCAAGTCCATTGACCACGAGGTTGAGGGCAGCCATGTTGCTCTGGGCGTTGAAATGGCCCGCAAGTACAAGGAAAGCAACGAGATCATTCACGCCATTGAGGCTCACCACGGCGACGTGGAGGCAAAAACCGTCATTGCCTGCCTGGTTCAGGCAGCCGACGCTGTTTCCGCTGCCCGTCCCGGCGCCCGCCGTGAAAATCTTGAAAACTACATCAAGCGCCTTGAAAAACTGGAGGAAATCACCGGCAACTATCCCGGTGTTGAAAAATCCTTCGCAATCCAGGCTGGCCGCGAGATCCGCATCATCGTCAAGCCCGAAGAGGTGGACGAGGATCGTATGGTTCTCATCGCCCGTGAGCTTGCCAAGAAGATCGAAGGAGAGCTTGAATATCCCGGTCAGATCAAGGTACACGTTATCCGCGAAACAAAAGTAGTGGAATACGCCAAGTAAAAATTGAAAAACAGCGGTCTTTGGGTTATAATTTTCCCAAAGACCGCATTTTTTGCTGAAAGGG
Organism: Oscillospiraceae bacterium; assembly: GCA_017439805.1. Classification (GTDB taxonomy): domain Bacteria; phylum Bacillota; class Clostridia; order Oscillospirales; family Oscillospiraceae; genus RGIG3171. Next base: position 25,891 of record JAFSIK010000076.1, on the reverse strand, counting down.
TACTGTTATGAAGATTCTTGCCATCGGCGACGTTGTCTCCGAACGGGGTGTCGCCTTTCTTGAAAAGCGCCTGCGCGCCATAAAAAAGTCCGAGGGTATCGACTTTACCGTGGTCAACGGTGAAAACGCCGCCTCTGTGGGTCTGACCCGAAATGACGCGGAGGATATTCTCGCCGCCGGCGCGGACGTTATAACTCTGGGCAATCACGCCTTCCGCCGCCGGGAGGTATTTGATTTTCTTGATGACAGTCCTTATATCCTGCGCCCGGCAAACTTCGCCTCTCAGACTCCCGGCAGGGGAGTGGGGGTGTACGAAGCCGCAGGACGCCGAATTCGGGTGATAAATCTTATCGGTCGGTGCAATATGGAGTTCGGGCCGGACAACCCCTTTACCCTGGCGGATAAAATTCTGAAGGATGAGGTTGACATAACGCTTGTGGATTTCCATTGTGAGGCTACCAGCGAGAAACTTGCCATGGCATATCATCTGGACGGACGTGTTACCGCCCTCTGGGGTACTCACACCCACGTTCAGACCGCCGACGAGGAGGTTTTTCCCGGCGGCATGGGATACATCACGGACCTTGGCATGACCGGCCCCGTCCGCAGTGTCATCGGCATTGAGCCTCAGCTTTCCGTGGACAGATTTCTGGGCAATCCCCCTGCACCGTACAAGGCGGCGAAGGGACAGATGAAGCTTGAGGGCGTTATATTTGAGGTGGGCGGCGACGGCCGCTGCACCGGCGTAAGGAGGCTGAGGATACTTGATTAAAATACTTCATGCCGCGGACTTCCACCTGGACAGCCCTCTGGCGTCTCTCAGCGACCGGAAAGCTGTGCGCCGACGGGGCGAGCTGCGTCTGGCGGTAAAGGCAATGGTGGAGCTGTCCTTGGAGGAGGAAGTTGACATAATACTTCTTTCCGGCGACCTTTTTGATTCTGACGCCCCTTTCGGAGGTACGGGCAAAATGCTCGCCGAGGAGCTTGGACGGGCCGGAGCAAAAGTTTTTATTGCTCCCGGCAACCACGATTACTATTCTCCCACTTCTCCCTATGCCCTTGAAAAATGGCCGGAGAACGTACATATTTTCACGAAAAACACCATCGAAAAGGTGGAACTGCCCCAACTTGAAACAACCGTATACGGCGCAGCCTTTACTGCCCAGACCTGTCTGCAGTCAAACCTGGCCGGATTCACGGCGGAGGGCAGCGGCATAAATGTGATGGCACTCCACGCCGCCATCGGCACCGCAGAGGAGCGCTACAACCCCGTCACAACCGAGCAGATTGCAGCATCCGGCATTGACTATCTGGCTCTGGGGCACACCCACGATTATTCCGGCCCGCGCACCGCCGGCAAAACGGTCTATGCCTACTCCGGATGCATCGAGGGCCGTGGCTTTGACGAGACCGGTGACAAGGGCGTTATAATAGCGGAGGTTGAAAAGGGAAGGGCAAGCCTGCGTTTTGTACCCATGTCCATGCGCCGCTATCATCGCCGGGAGCTGGACGTTACCGGAGCGGATATTTCCGCAATCCTTGAAAACGAAATTACCTGCGCTGAGGATATTTACCGCATATATCTGACAGGCAGCGCTGAGCAGCCGGATATTCCCGCGCTTATGGCCAGGTTTGAAAACAAGGCCTATCATATCGAAATCCACGACCGCACCAGTCCTGCCCGAAATCTCTGGGACAGGGCAGGGGAAAATTCCCTGCGGGGGGTATATCTTGAAAAACTCCGGGCCGCTATGGAAACTGACGACAAAGCTGCGGCACAAAACGCCGCCCTTGCCGCAAAATTTGCCGCGGCGGCTCTGGACGGACTTGAAAGACCGGGAGGCGGAGTAAAATGATAATTAAAAAACTTCAGGCTTCCTTCGGTAAACTTAACGGGGATACGCTGGAGCTTAAAGAGGGACTTAATGTAGTGTCCCTTGGCAACGAATCCGGCAAAAGCACCTGGAGTGCATTTATCCTTGCCATGCTCTACGGTGTGGATACCTCCGAGCGTGCCGGTGCCGGCAAAATGCCCGACAAACTGCGCTATAAACCCTGGGACGGCAGACCTATGGAAGGCGCTATGGAAATTGAAACCGGGGGCAGAATGCTCCGTCTGGAGCGCACCGGCAAGGGTACGGCGCTGATGAAAAACTTCAAGTCCATGAATCTTGCCACAGGCGCGGACGCGGGTCTTGAGGGAGAAACTGCAGGACAAGAGCTTACCGGAATGAGCCGCGAGGTGTTTCGCCGCAGCGCCCTTGTAAGACAGGGAACCATAAAAATCGACAACACCGCCGACCTGGAGCGTCAGCTGGTTTCCACCGCCACCGGAGGAGAGGATGACGCCTCCTACGGACAGGTGCGCGACCGCCTTGAAAACTGGCGCAAGGCGCTGAAAAACCGGCAGGGTGGGGAAATTTCCCGCCTTGAGCAGGAAGAAAAAGAGCTTGAGGCAAAAATTGAGGACATCTCCGCTCTTGCGCGTACCGCCGCTCAAAAGCGGGCGGAGCTTGAACAGCTTTCGGAAAAGCTGAAGGCTGCCGAGCAGGAAGTGGAGCTCCACCGTGCAAGAGAAAGCCTTGACCGGGGACGTGAAATAGCAAAGGCGCGCATGGAAGTCATGCGCATCGAGGCGGAGATTAAAAAGCTTACCGGCGGTCATGTGCCGCCAACCCGTTCGGCTCTTACGGAGCTTGAGCGCCGCCTGCAGGCCATTGACGGCTGCGCCGCACAGGTCAGTGCGTATGAGGAAAAACTTGCACAGGCAAAAACGCGCCGTCAGGAGCGCGTACCGGCGGAGACACCCTTTTCCGGACTATCCCGTCAGGATGCGGCGGCAAAGCTGGAAAGCGCCCGTAATGTGTACCAAAAGGCTCACCCCGTCAGCACAGTAATGTTTTTGTTTACTGTTGTTTTTGCGGTTTTGACAATAGTTTTTGCCATGGTGCTGCAGCCGGACTGGCTGCCTGCAATACCTGCGGCACTGGCTGTTATATGCCTCGTTATCGCTGTTGCCACAACGGCAAATCATAAAAAAACATTGGCGAAAATGCGCGCTGAGGCGGATAAACTTGGACAGGATTACTCCCGATATCTTGAGGATATTTCCTCGGCGGAGGCCATGGACGAGGCTGTAAACCGGGCTGAAAGAGAGCTCCTTGCCGCCAGGGAACAGCTTCTTGCCGCCGATGATGCCGCCACCTCCTACGCAGGAGAGGTGCTGGGCGGCAGCGGCACGTCTGACGAGATACGCCCCGCCCTTGACGCGGCCTACGCGCTGGTTGACAGCGTCAGCGAACTTACCGTCCGCCGTGACGCCGCCGTGCGTTACAGAGATGACATTTCAAAGGATTTTGAGCGCCAGGACGGAAAGTACGACCTTGACAGCCTGCCCGTACCCGTTACACAGCGGCAGGAGGCTATAAGTGCGCTGGAAGACGCCCGGGAAGCCCACAACTCCGCCCTCAGCGAGCTTTCCCGCCTTGACGGCCGGCTTTCCGCAATGGGGGATTACGACGCGCTGTTTGCCCGCTGTCAGGAGGTTGGAGCGAAAAAGCAGATTGCCATGCAGGAATACGCCGCAATCACTTCCGCAATTGAGCTTCTTGACCTGGCCAACGAGGAACTGAGCATGAAATTTTCTCCGATGCTGAATGAAAAAGCAGGAGAATACTTCAAAAAACTTACAGGCGGCAAATATGAGGCTCTCTTTATGAACAACGCCATGGAGGCCCAGGTACGGGAAGAGGGTGCGGTGGTTAACCGGGGAGCGGAGTTTTTAAGCGCCGGCGCCGGAGACCAGCTTTATCTTGCCGTGCGCCTGGCAATATGTGAGCTTCTTTTACCCCAGGGTGCGGAGGCACCCCCACTTATCCTTGACGACGCCCTGTCCAATTTCGATGACACCCGCGCCGCCGCCGCAATGGAGCTTCTGGGCGAAATAGCCCAAAACCGTCAGGTAATCCTCTTTACCTGCCACAACAGGGAAGAAAGTATATAAAAAGTACCCCGCAGAAAAATCTGCGGGGTGCTTTTTTATGAGGGAATCTGCCTGCCGGTGTGATCAAGAGTGTATTCGCCGTCGTAAATCAGCTGGCTGGCCTTTATCAGCTCAAACCCCTGACTTTGCAGATTTTCGATGATGCCCGGAAGAGCCTCGGGAGTGTGCTTTGCCGCGTTATGGAACAAAATAATGCTGCCGCAGTCTGCTTTGCCCACAACTCTGTCGGTGATCTCCGCGGCGGAAAGCTCCTTCCAATCCAGGCTGTCTACGTCCCACTGCACCGCTTCCATACCCATGGAGCGTATCGTACTGACCACCTGGTCGTTGTACGCCCCATAGGGAACACGGATAAGGGTGGGAGTGACTCCGGTGATGGCGGCTACGGCATCGTTGCAGGCCGTTATTTCCGCAGTCATTGCGTCCAAGGAAAGCGTTGTAAGATCCGGGTGCTTGTCAGAATGGTTCATTACCTCATGCCCTGCGTCACTGAGAGCCTTTACCGACTCCGGATACTTCCTTGCCCAGTCACCCACCACAAAAAAGGTTGCCTTAACGTCGTATTTTGCCAGAATGTCGATCAATTCCTGTGTGTCCTCGTTGCCCCAGGCGGCGTCGAAAGTCAGACTGGCCTTCTTTTCCCCGGCGGTGTCAACACAGTAAATGGGAATCTCCCTGTCCGGCGACCATGCGTGGGCGGCTTTGGGCGTGAATATCAGTATGGCGGCCAAAGCGACAACCACCGCTGCGGCTATTATCAGCGCCCGTTTTCCTATGCAGAAAATTCGAGTTTTTTTCATGCTTATCCCTCCGTTCTTGCAATGAAATTATATTTATTCCGTTAGGTAAAAATGACCAAAAACCACCAAATTCTATTGACATATCGCGCCCCTGAGAGTAAATTAAATTTATTGATATTTCGCGGAAAGGCGGTGGAGAGCTTGGGGAGTTGATGGAACTCATCCTTGAAAAGAAATATGTTCAGGCAAGGCGGCTTATGGAGGAAATGAACGAGGTCGACCTGGCTGAATTTCTGGAGGAAATTGACGACAACGCCTCCATGGTTCTTATATTCCGTCTGCTGCCCAAAGAACTGGCCGCGGACGTTTTTGCCTATCTGGAACACGACTTTCAGCAGAAAATAGTTGAAGGCATTACCGACCGGGAACTTGCCGGCATTATGGACGAGCTGTTTCTGGACGATACGGTTGACTTCATTGAGGAGATGCCTGCCAGCATCGTAAAGCGTGTTCTTAAAAACACCGACAAGGAAACCAGACAGCAGATAAATCAGCTTCTCATGTACCCCGAGGACAGTGCGGGAAGCCTGATGACCACCGAGTTCATGCAGGTGGACGACGAGTGGACCGTTGCCCGGGCCATTCGTGAGATACGCCGCCAGAGCGAGGATAAGGAATCCATCAGCGTACTGTATGTCACCGACCGTACCCGCCGTCTGGAGGGCGTTATAAGCCTTCGTGAGGTGCTGGTGGCAAATGACGAGGATATAATCCGCGACCTTATGACCACCGACGTTATTTGCGCCACTACATATCAGGACCAGGCTGAAGTTGCTGAAGACTTTAAAAAATACGACATGATTTCGCTGCCCGTCGTAGACAATGAAAAGCGTCTTGTGGGCATTATCACCATCGACGACATCGTGGATGTCATCGAAGAAGAAACCACCGAGGACATCCACCGAATGGCCGCTATGCAGGCCCCGGATGACACCTATCTGCTGACAAGCCCCTTCTCCATCGTTAAAAAGAGATTTATGTGGCTTATTATTCTGATGATTTTGTCTATCCTTACGGGCCTTATCATCGCCTACTACGAGGACGCCCTGTCCGCCAACGTTCTGCTTGCCACCTTCATCCCCATGCTGATGTCCACCGGCGGTAACAGCGGCAACCAGGCTTCCGTATCCCTTATCCGAAGCATTACTCTGGGTGAAGTTGAATTTTCCGATATCGGCAGGGTCATCTGGAAGGAATTCCGGGTCAGCCTTATGGTCGGTGTGGCAATGGCGATAGTTTGCTTTGGAATGGTATCCCTTATCTACAGACAGGTTCTTGTTTCCGCGGCGGTTGCCATAACTCTTTTTGTGGTTGTTGTTGCGGCAAAACTTGTGGGAAGCGCCCTGCCTATGGTTGCAACCAAGCTCAGACTTGACCCCGCCCTTATGGCAAGCCCCCTTATCACCACAATTATTGACATAATCGCCCTCTTCATCTACTTCAACGTAGCTACCCGTATACTGGGTGTATAAGGCATCAAAAACCACCGATTTTGCTTGAAATCGGTGGTTTTTTTCCATTTTTGCTTGAAAACTACGGGGCATATTGTATAATTATAAAGATAAACTGGCATTAGCCTGAAAGGAGACCGCAATGCGCGTTATAGACATAATCACCGGAGAAAAACCCTCTCTGTCCTTTGAGGTTTTTCCGCCCAAGACCAGTGATAACTTTGAAAGCATTCGTGTTGCTACGGAGAATATTGCCGGTCTCAACCCCAGCTATATGAGCGTCACCTACGGCGCCGGCGGCGGAACCAGCCGCTTTACTGTGGACATTGCCGCCAATATCCAGAAAAAATTTAACGTTCCCGCCCTGGCGCATCTCAGCTGCATCAGCTCCACCCATCAGGGCGTGCGCGAGCAGATGGACGCCATCCGTGCAGCCGGCATTGAAAACGTGCTGGCACTGCGTGGCGACCTGCCCGCCGATGCCGCTTCGGGTAACGGCTGGGACTATAAATACGCAACCGAGCTTGTACGGGAAATGGTCGATTACGGCGGCTTTTGCATTGGCGCTGCCTGCTATCCCGAGGGACACCCCGAATCCGCCCACCAGAAGGATGATATTGCCTATCTGAAAGAAAAAGTGGACGCGGGTTGCCAGTTCCTTGTGACCCAGATGTTTTTTGACAACAATATTCTCTACAATTTCCTCTATAAAATCCGCGAGGCGGGCATTACCGTTCCCGTTGTGGCAGGCATTATGCCCGTCACCAACGCCCGACAGATAGGCCGCATTGTCAGCCTGTCCGGCTGCGCCCTGCCTCAGCGCTTCCGCTATATCGTCGACCGCTTCGGCTCTGACGATGCTGCCATGCGACAGGCGGGAATCGCCTACGCCACCGAGCAGATAGTGGATCTTTACGCCAACGGCATAAACGCCGTTCACGTCTATTCCATGAATAACGCCCATGTGGCGGCAAAAATTCAGGAAAATCTCAGCGACATCGTAAAATGAATTTTAAGCTCTATAATTTCACCCCCGACAGCATTGAAGTGCCTCTTTCTCAGGTGCTTCGTTATATGGGCTGCCCAGCAGACGCAGGAGAGGAAATGACATCTCTTGCCCTCCGGGCCATTGGGGGATTTAAACCCGATTACAAGGCCTGCTGCCGCATGGCAGAAGTGGTCACCACCGATGATGGAGCCTTTATCGGCACGCTTTTTGCCCCGGGCAGGGACATAGCAAAAAATCTTGAAAACTGCCAGCGGGCAGTGGTTTTTGCGGCTACGGTGGGTCTGGATTGCGACAGACAAAAGACCCGCGCCGCCGTGACCAGTCAGGCGATGGCTCTTGCGCTGGATGCCGCAGGCTCCGCCGCCGCGGAGGCTCTGTGCGACAGGCTGTGTCAGGACTGGAAAAATGAATTCAAAAAGATTGGTCTCTTTCTTCGCCCGCGTTTCAGTCCGGGATACGGCGATATGCCTTTGGATTTTCAAAAGCCCCTGCTTGAATATCTTGATGCGGGCAGATGTATCGGCGTTACCCTTACAAACGGTATGCTGATGACGCCAACCAAAACCGTCACCGCCATTGCAGGTCTGGGCGGTGCAGGTTGCGAGAGAGATGGCGAGTGCAGGGGATGCGGCAAAGCCGACTGTATCTTCAAACTCACCTAACGGAGAAACACTATGGATTTTCGCCAGAAATTAAAAACCGACCTTATCTACTGGGATGGCGCCACAGGCACCATGCTCCAGAAAATGGGTCTGCTCCCCGGTGAACTGCCCGAAACCTGGAACGTAAAGCATCCGGACAGGGTCACCCAAATACATCGCGAATACTTTGAGGCCGGCAGCCATATCGTCTGCACAAATACTTTCGGCGCCAGCAGCCTTAAATATGAGGCCAGGGAAGCCGAAAAGCTGATCGCCGCCGGCATCGACTGCGCAAAACGGGCCAGAGATCAGGCTGTGGGCGGTCAGAGCGACCGATATATTTCCTTTGACATCGGCCCTCTGGGTAAAATGCTGCAGCCCATGGGCGATCTGCCCTTTGAACGGGCGGTGGAGCTTTTTGCCGGTATGGTAAAGGCGGCGGAAAAATGCGGCGCCGACCTTATTGACATTGAAACCATGAACGACTCCCTGGAGACCAAGGCGGCTTTGATTGCGGCAAAGGAATTTTCCGCCCTGCCCGTTATTGTCAGCAACGTATATGACGATGCCGCCCGTCTTATGACCGGCGCCGATCCGGAAACAATGACAGCCATCCTTGAGGGCATGGGCGCCGATGCAATCGGTATGAACTGCTCTCTGGGACCCCGTCAGATGCTGGAAATCGTGCCCCGTTTTGTAAAATGTTCTTCCACGCCGCTGATTTTCAAGCCCAACGCCGGTATGCCAAGAAGCGTAAACGGACGTACGGTTTTCGACGTTGACGCCGACGGCTTTGCCGAAATTGCTGCCCGGGCAGTGGAGGCCGGCGTGCGCATTGTGGGCGGCTGCTGCGGCACCACCCCGGAATTTATCCGCAAAATCGTTGAGCGCACCCGGGGCATAACTCCCGTCTGCGCGGAGCCGAAAAATCTTACCGTTGTCAGTTCCGGCGTCCGCAGCCTTTCAATTGGCAGCCGCCCGGTACTGATTGGCGAGCGCCTTAATCCCACAGGCAAGAAAAAACTGAAAGAAGCTCTCCGCGCCGGAGATATGCAGTTTATACTGTCCGAGGCCATATCCCAGCAGGAACAGGGAGCGGAGGTTCTGGACGTAAATGTGGGTCTGCCGGAGCTTTGCGAAAGGGAAGTTCTGACAAAGTGCGTCACCGAAATACAGGCGGTATGCGACCTGCCCTTGCAGATTGACACCTCCGACCCGGAGGCCATGGAAGCGGCTCTGCGCGCTTATAACGGCAAGGCTATGATAAACTCCGTAAACGGCAAGTCCGAAAGTATGCAGGCGGTGTTCCCGCTGGTTAAAAAATACGGCGGCGTTGTTGTATGTCTGACTCTGGACGAAAACGGAATTCCCGAAACTGCCGAGGGCAGATTTGCCATCGCTGAAAAAATAGTAAAAACCGCCGAAACATACGGCATCGGCTTGAAAGAACTGATTTTCGACCCCCTTGCCCTTACCGTGTCCACCGACCCCTCGGCGGCAAAAACCACACTGGATGCCATTGAGCTTATAAAAACCCGCCTTGGCGGCAAGTGCATTCTGGGCGTGTCCAACGTTTCCTTTGGCCTGCCCAGACGGGATATAATTACCTCGGCCTTTTTCCTTATGGCTATGCAGCGAGGTCTTGACGCGGCGATAATGAACCCCGCATCCACAGAAATGCAGAAAGCATATCACAGCTGTCTTGCTCTTACCGAGCGGGACGCAGGCTGCGCGGATTATATTGATTTTATAGGAAATATGCCTCAGGAGAGCGTCCCTGCTGCCGAAAAAACCGCCGCCGGCGAAAAGCCGCAGCAGGATGGCCTTAAGGGAGCCATTATCCGCGGACTTGTGCAGGAAGCGGCAAGACTTGCCGAAACGGAGCTTACCGAAAAAGAACCCCTTGAAGTCATAAACGAACTTATCGTTCCCGCTCTTGACCAGGTTGGCAGGGGATTTGAGGAGAAAAAAGTATTTCTGCCCCAGCTGCTTATGAGCGCGGACGCCGCCGGAGCCGCCTTTGAAAAGGTGAAAGAGCATCTGCCCAAAAAGGACGAAACCGGACGGGAGATTCTTCTTGCCACCGTCAAGGGGGACATTCACGATATCGGCAAAAATATCGTGCGCGCACTGCTTGAAAATTACGGCTACAGCGTCATTGACCTTGGACGTGATGTAACACCGGAGGTCATAGCCTGTACCGCGGCGGAAAAGAACATAAAGCTGGTGGGACTCAGCGCCCTTATGACCACCACTGTTCCCGCCATGGCGGATACAATAAAGCTGCTGCGGGAAAAGGCACCAAACTGCGCCATTATGGCAGGCGGAGCGGTGCTTACACAGGAATACGCTGATATGATAGGAGCCGATTTCTACGGCAAAACGGCAATGGATGCCGTGCGCTGCGCCGGAGAAGTGTTTGCGCAGTAACAGAAAAACCGGAGGAAAAACATGACAAACAGCATCTTTGCCCTTCTGGGCGATATCATACACACCCCCAAGGCCGGCGAGGTGGAGATACATTACGGCAGCTACCTTGTCTGCCGAGCCGGTCGTGTTGCCGGAATATACCCCCGTCTGCCCGAGTGGTTTGAAAACGAGGAAGTTATCGACTGCACCGGAAAACTCATAATTCCCGGTATGGTCGATATGCACCTCCATGCCGCTCAGTACGGCGCCAGAGGCTTCGGTATGGATCTGGAGCAAAACGAGTGGCTGCATAATTTTGCCTACCCCGAGGAGTACTGCTTCGAATTTCCCGAGTACGCGGAAAAAATGTACACCAGTTTTGCCGACGAACTGCTGCACTCCACCACCACCCGCGCCTGCATTTACGGCTCAGTCCACACCGATGCAACAGTGACTCTTATGAAAAAACTGGAGCAGCGTGGCCTTCGCGCATATGTGGGCAAGGTGAATATGGACAGAAACGCGCCGGAATATTACAGCGAAACCCTTGACGGCAGCGTGGAGGAAACCCTGCGATGGCTGGAGCTTTCCAATGAATTCAAAAAGGTAAAACCCATTTTGACACCCAAATGCATTTTTAACGTCTCCGACGCTCTTATGGAGCAGCTGGGCAAGATACGCGACAGCCACTATCTGCCCGTGCAGAGCTGCCTGTCCGAAACCAAAGGTGAACTGGAGCAGCGCGGAGAGCTCTGCCCCGACTGCAATACCGGCGCCGAGGCATACAGCCGTTTTGGAATGCTCGGCGGCGCCGGCGGCTGCGTAATGGCACACTGCGTTCACAGCGATGAAAATGAGCTTGAGGCTCTGAGCCGTGCAGGGGCATATATTGCCCACTGTCCTGCTTCCAATCTCAATCTTTCCGCCGGCATCGCGCCTGCGGCCAGGTGCCTGCGGGACAATATGCACATCGGTCTTGGTACCGACCTTGCCGCAGGCGAGAGCTTGAACCTCTGCACCGCCATAACCGCGGCGGTGAAAGTGTCCAAAATGCACGCTCTTACCGTAGACACAGAGACCAAACCCCTGTCCCTTGTGGAGGCTTTATATATGGCGACAAAGGGCGGCGGCGAATTTTTTGGCCAGGTGGGCAGTTTTGAGCCGGGATACGATTTTGACGCGCTGGTTATTGACGATAGCCCCATTGCCGGAAACGGCCGCTGCACGCTGCTTCAGCGCCTGGAGCGTTTCATTTACCTGTCCGACGGCAAAGTTGAGGCGAAGTTCATAAAGGGCGACAAGGTACTGTAAGATGAAGCTTACCTACATTAATAATGCCGGCATTCTGGTAGACTGGGGCGCGGCGCGGATGATGATAGACGCGATCCAGTTTTACAACAGCCGCTTTTCAGACCCTCTGCCGGAAGAAATTTGGGATGATATGCTGGAGGGCAGCGGAGACCTTCGCAATGTGGAGTATCTGGCCGCCACCCATGTCCATCCCGACCACATTTCTCCCTCCGGCGTGGTGGAATATATGCAGCACAACCGGGTCAAGGGACTTATACTGCCTCAGGCGTCCTGGAACGATATCAGCGAGCGTGCCGGGGATGAGGGCGTTGAAATGCCGGAAAAATTTATCCTCACCGATGAGGGCGGGGAAACGGAGCTTGAGGGCGGCGCGGTTCTGCGCTGGTTCAGAACACCCCATATCGGCAATAATTTCCGCTTTGTCAGCAACTATTGCCTGTGTATCGAACACGCCGGAAGCAGCGTCCTTCTCACCGGCGATGCAGAGCCCGAGAGGGATTATTTTGAGGAAAGCGGTATTGAAAGCTGCACCCTTTGCCTTACAAATCCAATGTTTTTCACCGACATAACAGGCCGTCAGACCCTGCGGGAACTGTCGCCCAGGCTTATTATTTATCACCAGCCGGAGCCCGCCGGCGAAAATGTTGCGCTTTTCCGCCATACCGAGCGGGAGCTGCAGCGCTGTGCGAACCGTTTTGACCAACTGGAAATATTCAGAGTACCCTTTGAAACTATTGAGATATAGGAGGCGCATCATGGGCGAATTTACTCATTTCAACGATTACGGCAGAGCCTGCATGGTAGACGTGGGCGGCAAAAAGGAAACCGACCGCACCGCCGTTGCCGCGGGCAGAGTTCTTGTAAACAGGGAAACCTTTGACCTTATAAAATCCGGAGGACATAAAAAGGGCGACGTTCTGGCCACCGCTCAGATAGGCGGTATCATGGGCGCAAAACGCACCCCGGAAATTATCCCCATGTGTCACCCTATTTTCCTCACCGGAGTTGATATCGAGTTTGACCTTAATGAGGAAGAACTGGCGGTTGAGATTACCGCCACTGCCCGCTGCACCGGTCAGACCGGCGTGGAAATGGAGGCTATGACCGCCGTTTCCGTGGCAGCGCTAACGGTATACGATATGTGCAAGGCCGTGCAGAAGGATATGGTTATTGACAATATCCGACTGCTTAAAAAGACCGGCGGAAAATCCGGTGAGTTTATCAGACAGGAATAAAGCATAAAAACGGCGCAGGGAACACCCTGCGCCGAGCTTGTTTTTATTTAATTTGCCTCTCTGTCCGCCGCGCCGAATTTGTCCAGCAGCCAGGCCACGAAAAATCCCAGTACGGCCAAACCAAGGCAAGCGAGACCTTCGCCAACGCCGCCGAAACTTCTGGGAATTATAACAAGGGTGGATGCCAGAACAAATCCCATGACAACATAATAGGCGTGGCAGTAAAATTTGCGAAACAGCGTGTTTACAGCCCTTGCCAGCAGCAGAACGATAACAATGATGCCGATTACCATGGGACCCAGAACTCCAAGATCAAAGGCGGAAATGCCGGCGGTGAAAGGCTCGTACAGCCCCAGAAAGATAATAAGCGAGGAGGACGTAAGACCCGGTACGATGAGACTCAGCCCCCACAAAACGCCGCACAGTAAAAATGCCCAGAAATTGGGGGTCATCTTTCCGGCAACGGGTGTGTTTTCAAAGAAGATGAAAAATGCCAGCATCAAAACCGTGCTTATAACGAACCCCAGCCAACGGTTTTTCTTCTTACCCTGCCGGTTGGCCTCGTGGTAAAAGGCGGGCATTGAGCCGGCTATAAGCCCGATGAAAAAGCAGCATGCCATGGCGGCATTTGCCAGAAAGAACATATTTGTCAGCTTGGCAAACAGGAAAAATCCAATCGCCCAGCCGATTATCACGGGAATGAACATGCGCCAGTGCTTTTTAACGCCGATTCTGGGATGGGAGAAGATCTCCATCATAGGCCTGTAAAGGCCGAAGGTCACCGCCAGAACGCCGCCGCTGATACCCGGCAAAATGGCTCCCGTACCGATGAAAGCACCCTGAATCAGCCGGCGAAACCACTGAATGGGTGTCAGTTTTTTTGAACTGTTGCTTGTCATACTATCCCCTTGGCAAGAAATACGATAACGCAGACAAATACCGCCAGACCGATGACCACAAGGACGTAAATGCTCTTACCGGCGGGTTTTTTAAGACGGAAGTTGAGCAGGTTTAAAAATGCCACTACTATCATAAATACGGTGAGGAAAACGGAAAAAGAATTGCCGGGGAAGAGATTTTTAAAGAGAAACACCAGAGGCAGCAGCAGGCCGATGGTGGTTACCGGCAGACCCTGATAATACTTGCGGCTCTCGTCGGTTTCGCTCTGGCGCTGCTGCTCGGTTACGTTGAAATAGCCCAGACGTATCACTCCGGCCAGAACAAAAAGAATCAGCACGATGATTCCAATGACGCTCTGCACACCGGCGCACCAGCAGATAACCGCGGGGAACACACCGAAGCAAACAAGGTCGCACAGGGAGTCTATCTGGATACCGAAATCCATGGCGGGACGGCTGCGCTTTGTTGCTCTGGCAATCTTGCCGTCAAACATATCGCAAACGCCGGATATAAGCAGGCACAAAATCGCCACATAAAGCTGCCCGGACATGGCCCGGGTGATGCCGAAAACCGAGGATGCCAGCCCTATGTAAGTCAGAATTACAGAAACGTTATAAAAACCTATCAATTCAAACGTCCTTTCGCGGCGGAGAGACCGCCAATGGTTGTTTTTACCCGAAAAACAAAAAATATTATAACATTTTTATTGCTCTGTGAAAAGCTGTTTTTGCTTTACATGTGGTTATCAATGTGTTAAAATTTCAAAATCAAAACCGGCGCGCCGGAAAAATCAAGAAAGCGGTGAGCATATGTCTATCAGACTGGCAATTTACGGATACGGCAATATTGGACGGGGCGTTGAAGCCGCCGTTACCAAATGTCCCGATATAGAGCTTTGCGGCGTGTTTACCCGCCGTGCTCCCGAGACAGTGCAGCTTCGCACCCCCGGAGTGCCCGTGTATAACGCTGCGGACGCGGAAAAGTACAAAGACGAATTTGATGTTGTTATCCTCTGCGGCGGCAGCGCCACCGACCTGCCCGCTCAGACTCCCGCCATGGCAAAGCTTTTCAACGTAGTCGACAGCTTCGACACTCACGCGAAGATTCCCCAGCATTTTGCCGCAGTTGACGCCGCCGCAAAAGAGAGCGGCAAGGTGGCTGTAATCTCTGTTGGCTGGGATCCCGGCATGTTTTCAGTTTCCCGCCTGTATGCTTCCTCCATTTTGCCCAAGGGGCAGAGCTACACATTCTGGGGCAGGGGAGTAAGCCAGGGTCATTCCGACGCGGTACGCCGTATCGAGGGCGTACTTGACGCCAGACAGTACACCGTTCCCGTGCCTGCCGCAGTTGAGCTGGTGCGATCCGGCGCTCAGCCTCAGTTCACCACCCGCCAGAAGCATACCCGTGAAGTTTACGTTGTGGCGGCGGAGGGTGCCGACAGAGAGCGCATCATCAAAGAGATAAAAACCATGCCCAACTACTTTGACGAGTATGATACCACCGTTACTTTCATAACCGCCGGAGAAATGAAGGAAAAACACAGCAATCTGCCTCACGGAGGCACCGTTTTCCACAGCGGCACCAGCGGTATCAACGACGAACACAGCCACATCATTGAATATAGCCTGAAACTGGACTCCAACCCCGAGTTCACCGCCGGCGTGCTGGTTGCTTATGCCAGAGCCGCCGTAAAGCTCGCCGCGGAAGGACATACCGGCTGTAAAACCGTCTTTGACGTGGCCCCCGGATATCTCAGTCCCATGACGGCTGAGGAACTTCGTGCCAAAATGCTGTAACTGAAAAAATTATCCCCCTGTCATCAGACAGGGGGATTTTGGTTTTTAAAGAGGCTTTGTCAGGCGCTTTGCAGCCTTTGCCGCGGAGGCATATATATCCTCGGCCTTTTCACCGATGAAAAATTCGCCGTTTTCATAAAGAATCTTGCCTGCCACCATGGTCAGACGCACATTTTCCTTGGAGCCGGCGTAAACAATGTTTTTGACAATGTTATGAGGAGGCTGCATATTGGGGCGGCGCAGGTTTATGACAATAAGGTCGGCCTGCTTTTGAGGGGCTATTCCGTCGCAGTTGTCCAGACCCATTGCTCTGGCGCTGCCTACGCAGGCCATCTCCAGCACCTTTTCCGCAGGCAGCACGGCGGGATCGCTTTCGCGCAGTTTCTGCAGGGCGGTTGCCATATACATCTCTCTGAACATATCCAGGGCATTGTTGCTGGCAGGGCCGTCTGTTCCGATGGCCATGTTAACGTCTGCGTCAATCATGCGCTGCAGGGGAGCGATGCCGCTGGCAAGCTTGGCATTTGAGGCGGGGTTTGTAACAGCCCAGAGACCGTGACGTTTGAACACGGCCAGGTCATCATCGGTCATATGCACACAGTGGAAACCGCCGCCGCCGTAATCGAAAAAGCCGTTGGCTTCGGCAAATTTGGTGGGGGTAAGACCCCGGCGCTCAACGCTGCCGGAGACCTCACTGAGAGTTTCGGAATTGTGGGCAAAAACCGGCGCGTGATATTTTTTTGCCAGACCCGCCACATAATCCACAAGCTTGTCGCCCAGAGTGTATTCCGCGTGATAACCCAGCTTGTAGGAAATCAGCGGATGGAAGTCGTTGAATTTAATATACTCATCTTCCATTTTGTATGGGTTGGAATCGTGCTGGGCAACGGAGCCGCACAACACCGTTCTGAAGCCGCAGTCGATATTAGCGCGCACATACTCGTCGTTGAAGAAGTACATATCAAAGCTGGCGGTAATACCGCTTGTAAGATACTCCATAATTGCCAGCTTGGACAATACGTAGATATCCGGGCCGGTCAGACGGGCCTCGTGAGGGAAAACTTTATCAAAAAGCCAGCTCTGCAGGGGCATATCGTCAGCATAAGAGCGCAAAAAGGTCATGGCAGAGTGGGTGTGAGCATTTTTAAAACCGGGCATCAGCACATCGCCCATCAAATCAATTTCCCTGTCGAAATGGGGCATGTCCTCACGCCTGTGGCCTACGTAGACGATTTTGTCGCCGTCCACCCAGACCTCTTCGTTGGTCAAACGGGGGCCGGTATGCTTGAATTTAAGTACCTTGCCGTTAAAAAATCTTATCATTTCAAACCTCCGGGAACATGGCTTTCAGGCTCTCGCGGTAGGGGGCGCGGGCGATGCCGCGCTCGGTGATTATGCCGGATATAAGGCTGCTGTCGGTAACGTCGAAGGCGGGGTTGTAGCACTTTACCTGGGGCAGCGCCATGGATTTTTCGTAGAATTTTTCCTTTATTTCCTCCGGGTCGCGAAGTTCAATCTCGATTTGGTCTCCGGTGGGGCAGTTGAAATCAATGGTGGTAGAGGGGCCAAGCACGTAAAAAGGTATTCCGTAATGCTTTGCAAGTATTGCCACGCCGCTGGTACCGATTTTATTGGCGGCGTCACCGTTGGCGGCAACCCTGTCGCAGCCCACAAAGCAGGCCTGTACCTTACCCTGTTTCATAACGATGCTTGCCATGTTGTCGCAGATGAGGGTGCAGTCCACTCCGGCAAGGGTAAGCTCGTAAGAGGTCAGCCTTGCCCCCTGCAGCAGGGGACGGGTTTCGCAGCATATGGCCTTTAAATCAAAACCGGTCTCCTTTGCCAGGTAGTAGGGACCCTGGGCCGTGCCGTAGCGGGATGTGGCCAGAGGCCCGGCGTTGCAGTAGGTCAGTACCGTGTCACCCGGATTTACCACCGTCAGCGCGTACTGAGCAATGGCGCGGCACATATCCATATCTTCCCGGTGAATAGCCTCCGCCTCTGCCCGCAGCGCTGCCAGAAGCTCGCGGCGGGGGAGGGCGATATTATCTTCCGCCACAGCGCACATACGGCGCAGCATGGCGCTGAGATTTACAGCCGTGGGACGGGAGGAGTTGAGATATTCGCAGTCCGTTTTAAAGCGGGCGAAGAATTCATCTCCGTCACATTCCGGATACTTTTCCGCCAGAACGTAAATGGCGTATGCAGCAAAAATGCCTATTGCCGGCGCGCCCCGGACGCGAAGCTGCTTTATGGCGTCATAGAGCTCTTCTGGTTTGTCCAGAGTGAGAAAAACGCATTCATTGGGCAGCAGGGTCTGGTCTATGATTATGACCGCGCTGCCGTCATCTTTCAGACGAATATTTTCAGCGCCGACGATGTTTTCAAGCTCCATTTACTGCTCACCTGCCTTGCCTATGTTTATAATGCTGCGGCGGATGAGAGTTTTGAAAAGGGGAGCCACTCGGTCAGCGGTCTCCTGAACTTCTTCGTGTGAAAGGGGATTGGGGGAAATGCCGGCCGCCTGATTGGTAACGCAGGAAATGCCGCAGACCTCCATGCCCATGTGACGGGCGGCGATTGCTTCGCAGGCTGTGGACATACCCACGGCGTCCGCGCCCATACGGGAAAGCATACGAATCTCCGCCGGAGATTCAAAGCTGGGGCCTGTGAGCTGGCAGTATACGCCGTCACGGAGAGGAATTCCGTTTTCTGCGGCGGTACGCTTGATAATACCCCTCAGCCGTTTGGAATAAATCTCAGACGAGTCAGGGAAGCGGGGACCCAGCTGCTCAATATTTTCACCGATAAGAGGGTTGGGGAAAAAGCTCATAATGTGGTCGGAAATGAGCATGAAATCTCCGGCACGGTAATCGGGATTTATGCCGCCGGAGGCGTTGGTGAGGAAAAGAGTCTTTGCGCCCAGCAGTCCCATAAGACGGGTGGGCAGTACCACATCGGAAACGCTGTAACCCTCGTAATAATGCACACGGCCCTGCATAACAACAACGTTCACACCGCCCAGCTGACCCAGAATGAGCCTGCCCTTGTGTCCGGGGACGGTTGAAACGGGGAAACCGTCTATTTCACTGTAAGGGATAACGGTGGGGTTCTCCACCTCATATCCGAAAGCGCCCAGGCCGGAACCTAAAATCAGAGCCACCTGAGGCACGAAGTCCGTTTTTTTACGCACGGAATCAAGACAGCGCAGAAGCTTTTCGTAATTTTTATTCATAACGCCCCTCCGGGATTTTAATAATAAAACATTTTAACATTTTTGCCACGGATTAACAATAATTAAAATACAGGGCAGGGTGTTAAATTTATGACATATGCAGTCTTTACCCCGTTTATTCAACACAGTGAATAAATTTGTGCATGACGCTATAAAAATCAGTTAAGGCAGGGACAAAATGCAGGAGAAATTGTCAAAAGTGTTGCAATTTGGGTGAATATAGTGTAGATTATTCTTTGTGTGTATTTGAACGTTATTGCGGATGAAGAAAAAGGAGCAACTTTATGGAACAAAAACGTACCACCTGGGGCAGCAATTTCGGCTTCCTCATGGCGGCCGTAGGCTCTGCCGTCGGACTGGGCAACCTCTGGGGTTTCCCATATAAAATGGGCAGCAACGGCGGCTTTGCCTTTCTTATCGTATATATCGCTCTGGTAATCCTTCTGGGATTTGCCGGCACCATGGGCGAACTTGCCATTGGCCGCAAAACCGGCTACGGCGCTGTGGGCGCATATAAGGCGCTGTGCAAAAAGCACGCCTGGGTAGGCGCGCTGGGTGTAATTTCCGCCTTTATCATTGTCGGTTTCTACAGCGTTCTGGGCGGCATGGTCCTGCGCTATATGCTGGGATATCTGGTGGGCATCTTCGGCGGCGACGGCTTCGCTGGTACCGGTACCGGATTTTTTGAACATTTCCTGTATAAGCCCGGCAGTATGGTGCTGTTTCTGGGCATTTTCATGCTTATAAACTGCCTTATCGTAATGGGCGGCATCAAGGGCGGAATTGAAAAATTCTCCAAAATCGCCATGCCCGCGCTGGTGGTTATTATTATCATTATCATTGTTTACGTTCTTACTCAGGATAATGCCAAAGCCGGCTACATATTTATGTTCCAGCCCAACTGGCAGTATCTTGGCGATAACTTTTTCACCGTTTTGAGAGCCGCCGCAGGTCAGATGTTCTTTTCTCTGTCCCTTGGCATGGGTATTATGCTCACTTACGGTTCCTACCTCAGCAAAAACGAAAGCATTCAGCGCAACTCCTTTATTATTCCCATTGCCGACAGTATTGTCGCTCTGCTTTCCGGCTGCGCGATTCTGCCCTCCGTTGCCGCCTTTGCCGGCGAGAATTACGGCAAGGGTCCCGGCCTGCTGTTCAGCACCATGCTGCAGGTGTTTGACAACATGGGCGGCACAGTGGGTTGCATTATGGGATTCCTTTTCTTCCTGCTGGTTCTTCTGGCTGCCATCACCTCCTCCATCTCTCTGCTGGAGGTTTGCTCCACTTTCGCCATTGACCGTCGGGTCAAAAAGGGCAAGGCACCCCGCAGAAAGGCCGTCACCGTGGTGTTTGCTGCGGCAGCCTTTGTGGTCGGTATTCCCACCGCTCTTGACGCCCTGGGCTTTGGCGGCGCCGCCATCAAGGCACCCTATGAAATTCTGGGTCTTACCACCAAAAGCGAGGCTTACGCTCTGTGGAACGATTGCTGGCTGGACTTCTATGACATGATCGCCGAAGGATTCCTGATGCCCCTTGCGGCGCTGTCCATGTGTCTGCTGATCGGCTGGGTATATAAGACAAATATGATCAAGAACGAGTGCGAAATCGGCGGCAACAAATTCAAATTCTACCGCTTCTTCGACCTTATGTATAAGGTTGTCGGCCCCATCATCATTGTCATTACCCTCATAGCGCAGATAATTGAATTTTTCGGTTAAAACAAAAGCCGCCCGGTTTCGGGCGGCTTTTTCAATAAATTAAATGTCCAGCGTTATGCCTACGGGACAGTGGTCGCTGCCGGTGATCTCGTTGTAGATTACAGCGTCGGTGAGCCTGTCTTTGAGGGAGTCGGAGATGATGAAATAGTCAATACGCCATCCTGCGTTGTTGGCTCTGGCGTTGAAGCGGTAGCTCCACCAGGAGTATGCCCCCTCCAGATCCGGGTGCAGATATCTGAAGCTGTCACAGAATCCGTTTGCAAGAAGCTCGGTCATTTTGCCCCGTTCTTGATCGGTGAAGCCTGCGTTATTTCGGTTTGTCTTGGGATTTTTAAGGTCAATTTCATTGTGAGCGACGTTGAGGTCGCCGCAGAGGATGACAGGCTTTTTCGCGTCAAGACCTTTCAGATACTCTCTGAAATCGTCCTCCCAGTCCATACGGTAGTCCAGCCTTGCCAGTCCGTCCTGAGAGTTGGGAGTGTAGCAGTTTACAAGATAGAAATTTTCGTATTCAAGGGTTATGACACGACCCTCGTGGTCGTGCAGATCCATACCGATGCCACGGGTGAAGCTTAAAGGCTCGCGCTTTGCAAAAACAGCGGTACCGGAATAACCCTTTTTATCGGCGGCATTCCAGAATTTAAAATAACCCTCCGGGTTATAATCCACCTGACATTCCTGTGCCTTTACCTCCTGCAGACAGAAAAAATCCGCGTCGATAAAGCGCATGAATTCATCCAGCCCCTTGCCCAGACAGGCACGGATGCCGTTTACGTTCCATGAAACAAATTTCATCGGTACACCTCGGTAATTTTATGTTTTCAATTATACAATAAAAATCTGGAAAAGGCTATAATTAAGTGTTATAATTGGTGCATTATGAAAAAGTTACGTGTAATGCTGGCGGTAATCGCCTGTAAAATGTCTACGAAGTTAATACGAAAGCTTGGCAGGGGAGGCACGGACTTCCCCGGCAAGGTGGCAACGAAAATTTGTCCCGACCTGCTTGGACGGCTTTCGGAAAATGTAAAAACCGTCATCGTTGTGGGAACCAACGGCAAAACCACCACCTGCCGTATGCTGGAGGAGGGCATTGCCCGCTCCGGCAGTGCCTGCATCGCCAACCGATCCGGCGCAAATCTGACAAACGGCATCACCGCCTGTTTTGCCATGAATTCCACCGCCGGCGGGAAGTGCCGCGCCCCGTACGCGGTCATCGAGTGCGACGAGGCTCACTTCCGTCACGTTACCCGACGGATGAAGGCCGACGTTGTGGTTATAACAAACCTGTTCCGCGACCAGCTTGACCGCTACGGAGACATTGCCAACACTCTGGAGCTCCTGGCGGAGGGTATCAAAAACGTACCCGAAGCTATCCTCTGCATAAATGCCGACTGCTCCATGACCTCAACCCTGCGGGAACGTTTTTCAAATCCGGTGTGCTCATTCGGCGTTGATGTACCCCTGTATGAGGGCGAGGTAAAGGAAGTTTCCGACGCATTGTACTGCCCTAAGTGCGGCACGGCCTACGATTATGATTACATGACCTTCGGGCACCTTGGAGGTTTTAAATGCCCCGGCTGCGGATACAGCCGCACCGCCCCCTTTGCCGCCGCGGAAGAAGTGCTCTCCTGTGACGCCGACGGATATAATATCCGCCTGCGCCTGGGTGATGAAAAAACAGAGGCCAGGGTGGGTCTGCCCGGCGCATATAACATCTACAACGCCTGTGCCTGCGCCGCGGCCCTCAGCGCGCTGGGATTTGAAAAAGAAGTCATTCTTGGTGCAATCGGGGATTTCAAATGCGGCTTCGGGCGCATGGAAAAGTTCGAATTCGGCAAGTCTGACATCCGCATGATACTGGTGAAAAATCCCGCCGGCTGCAACCAGGTGCTCAGTTATCTCATATCCGGCGGCCGCCCCGCATATTTCATCATAGGCCTCAATGATTTTCCCGGCGACGGCCATGACGTGTCCTGGATATACGATGTGGAGTATGAACGCCTTAAGGAAAACGGTAACTGCGTCACCGGCATCATGGTTTTCGGTACCAGAGCAGGAGAGATGGCTCTGCGGCTTAAATACGCGGGTTTTGATGAGAGCTTCATCACCGTGGAAAACGACCTTGACAAGGTCATCAGCGCCGCCGCCGACAGGGAGGAACCCGTTTGCATTATGCCAAACTACACCACCATGATGGCTCTGCGCGGCAAAATTGCAAAGCGCTACGACCTTAAGGACTTCTGGGAATAAGAAAGGAGCAGCAAAATGGCTTTTATGGACAATCTGCGCGACGCCGCCAGAAAAACCAGGGAAACCGTTAAAGATGCCGCCGCCTATGCCGGCGAAAAGACCAAAAACTTTGTCGAGGTTCAGAAGCTTAAATCTCAGATACATGACGAGGAACGGGTCATTGAAAACTGTAAAAAGGAAATCGGCGAGATTTATTGGAAAAAGTATCTTGCCCAGGTGGAGCTTGACGGAGAAATAACCGATATCTGTGTTAAAATTTCCGCCTCCCTTGAAAAAATAGATGACCTCAACGAAGAAATCAAAAATTACAAAGACGACCAGGTCACCTGTCCCAATTGCGGCAGTGAGTACCCCAGGGACACCGCTTTCTGCGCCAAGTGCGGCAGAGACCTGCGCGGTGAATAAATAAAAAGGATACATAAGATATGTCTATAGAGAAAGTAAGAGCATTTATGGCCGGCTTCGGCATGGAGGATAAAATCCTTGAATTTGACGTATCCAGCGCCACTGTGGAGCTGGCGGCTCAGGCCGTGGGGGTTGAAGGCAAGCGCATTGCCAAGACCCTGTCCTTTCAGGACGGTGAGGGCTGTATGCTTATAGTAATGGCCGGTGATGCCCGTATTGATAACTCCCGCTTTAAAGCACAGTTTCATTTCAAGGCGAAAATGCTTCCCGCGGATGTGTGCGCCGAGATGACAGGTCACGCGGTTGGCGGTGTTTGCCCCTTCGCCGTGCCGGAGGCGGTCAAGGTATATCTGGATGAATCCCTCAGACGCTTTGAAACCGTTTTTCCCGCCTGCGGCAGCAGCAACAGCGCCATTGAGCTGACCTGCGAAAAGCTTCAGGAGCTTGCAAAACCCGTTGCGTGGATAGACGTTTGCAAGGGTTGGCGAGAGGACGAGGAATAAAAATCAAACCCCCATTCATCTGAATGGGGGTATTTTTTATTTGCAGTATGCTTCGAGCTCAGCCGCAATATCTGCCAGCAGAGTCTCGCCATCGTCTGAAATATCTCCCACGGCGGTGAGATAGAATTTAAGCTTCGGCTCCGTGCCGGATGGACGGGCAATTGCGCTGTAGCCTTCGCCAAGGTCGAAAATCAGTACGTTGGAGGGAGGGAGACCCCTCAGCCCGGGAAGATAATCCTCCACGCCCAGAACCTTTCTGCCGCCAATTTCAGAAGGGGTGTTACGGCGCAGATTGTCCATTATGGCGGCCATTGTTTCCTTACCCTCGGCACCCTTGAAGGTAAGGTTTAGGGTTTTGTGGAAAAATCTGCCGTGCATTCTGTAAATATCGTCCATAACATCTGCCAGGGTTTTGCTCTGCAGCTTGTAAAAGGACGCCATTTCGCACAGCAGCAGCGATGCCGCCACCGCGTCCTTGTCGCGCACGTTGGGGCCGAAAAGATACCCGACGGACTCCTCGAAACCCATAATGAAGCGGTCTATTGTGCCGTCGTTTTCCATTTTCAGCATCTCTCCGGCGACGTATTTGAAGCCGGTGAGAACATCAAGCACCTGACAGCCAAACTGCCGGCATATACGGTCGGGCAGATGGGAACTGACGATAGTCTTTATAATCAGAGGATTTTCCGGCAGACGGCCCTTTTCCTTTAGTTGGGACAAAAGATAGTTGCAAAAAAGGCTACCAACCTCGTTGCCGGTGAGGAAAATGTATTCGCCGTCACGCTCAACCGCGCAGGCCAGTCGGTCACTGTCCGGGTCGGTGGCAAAAACAAGCTCCGGTCTGGTCTTCGCCGCAATTTTCATCGCCTCGTCAAAGGCGGGACGCATCTCCGGGTTGGGATAAGGACATGTGGGGAACTGGCCGTCCGGCTCCGCCTGGGAGGGCACAATGTCCAGATGCTCCAACCCCATCATTTTAAGAGCGGTGGTGACGGGTATTTTTCCCGCGCCGTTAAGGGGGGTGTAAAGCACCCTGAGCCCCGCGGAAAAAGCCTGGGGATTAAGGCTCATATCAACCGCGTTTTTGATGTATGCGTCAAAAATATCGCCGGGAGCAGGGACTATTTTACCTTCTGCAGCCAGTGCGTCAAAATCTCCGTGGCGCACTGCTGTGAAAAGGTCGTTTTTCTCAATGAGAGCCAGCACTTCGCCGGCGCCTTTGTCGGTCATCTGACCACCGTCCGGGCCGTAGCACTTAAAGCCGTTATATTCTCTGGGATTGTGGCTGGCGGTTATCATAACGCCCGCGCCGCAGCCCAGATATCTGACCGCAAAAGAAAGCATGGGGGTAGGGGCTATTTCGTTGAAAAAATATACCTCAATGCCGTTTTCCGCCAGCACCGCGGCGGTAATACGGGAAAATTCAAGAGAAAAATTACGGCTGTCACGTGCAATGGCGACCTTTTTCGCGCCGCCGGTCTGATATAACCAATCCGCCAGCCCCTGAGCGGCGCTGCCCACGGTATATTTGTTCATGCGGTTTGTGCCCAGACCAACGATACCGCGCAGTCCGCCGGTGCCGAAAACAAGGTCGGTATAAAATCTGTCTGTTATCTCATCAGGGCTGTTTTCGATGCTTCTCAGCTCGGCCTTTTCGGCCTCGGGAAGACGTTCCAGCCACAGGCTGTATTTTTCAAAAGCATTCATGAAGACGCCTCCAATCCATATAATTATAACCCCATTTGCCGTCATTTGTAAACCGCCCGAAGCTCTTGACAAAAAATGTTTACGGAAATATAATATTATGGCTTTACGAAGTGTGGCTCAGTTTGGTAGAGCGCTGCGTTCGGGTCGCAGAGGCCGCAGGTTCGAATCCTGTCACTTCGACCAAAAACCGCCAGGCATTGTCAGATGCTTGGCGATTTTTGTTATATTGATACCGAACCTGCGGCCGTTGTCGGCGCAGCCGACGTAAAATAAGCCGCAATGTGGCCGCGGCACGCAGTGCTTCGCGGTCACAGGTTCGAATCCTGTCACTTCGACCATGGTTGGCGACCAATTTAGATACATCGCCCGAAAACCCTGAAACCACAAGGGTTACTTCTTATAGGTACAATTTGTGAACCATGGGGGTAACACTGGTACGGGACAAGAAAATCTGCAAGTTATTACATTGTGATAGCTTGCAGATTTTTGCATTTTAGGTACAGCTTTCTACCACC
>JAFSIK010000075.1 GCA_017439805.1 Oscillospiraceae bacterium | reverse complement strand
TTCTCATTATAACCTCGAAATCTGTGCACAACCGACCAAAGCCTTGCAAATACAGACTTTTTCATTTACCACCTGATAACTCCGACTCTAAAGGCCGCTGATACGACTCCAGTCGGGCGTACCAGATCGCACTCGCTTAGGTATAAGCGGGTGCTTTCTTTTTCTCTGCCGGACGCGATAAAAGATACACGTCAAAATGCCGTGCGCCGTTGAAATTATCCGCAAAAAGCCGTATAATGGCGATATACGGAAAAACAGGAAAGGCGGAATGTTCATGGATACTTTGATCGAGCTGTATGATGAGCGCGCCATTGAAAATATTCTGGCGCCGGATATGTTCCGGCCCACACGCATCATCTATCTCTGCCCCGAAGAAATAGCCCAGGATCGCAAACGGCAGGACAAGCTGTGCGCCTTTTTCCAGCGCCGCGGCTGGGAGCCGGAGCTGATCTTTATGACGGCCAGTCTGTTCAAGGCAGATCGCATTCTCCGGCAGCTGCTCACCATCGGCGAGCGCTATCCCGACTGCGCGGTGGACGTCACCGGCGGCAGTGATGCTGCGCTCTTTGCGGCGGGCATGTTTTCGGCCAAGACAGGCGCCCCCGCCTTTACCTACTCCCGAAAGAAGAACAGCTTTTACGACATCAGCGGCGCGCCGTTTGCCGACAATCTGGAATGCACCCTTTCCTATTCGGTGGAAGACTTTTTCCTGATGGCTGGCGGAACGCTGCTCCCCGGTCGGGTGGACAACGCCGTTTTGGAAACCTACCTGCAGGATTTTGACCCGTTTTTTGACTGTTTCCTGCGTTTCCGCCGGGACTGGTCAGACATCATCTCCTATATTCAAAAGGTGTCTCCCGGCGAATACGGCCAGACGCCGCCCCTGTCCGTTCAGGGAAATTACACGGTGAAGGGCGATCACGGCTCCAGAAACTCGGCCAACGAAGCCGCTCTCAAGGCCCTTGCGGATCTGGATTTCATCCAGAACCTTTCCATCGCACCCGGCCAGTCGGTATCCTTCCGCTTCCGGGATCTGAACATCCGGGCATGGCTGCGGGACGTGGGCAGCGTATTGGAGCTGTACACCTACAAAGCCTGTGTAGACGCCGGCATTTTCAACGATGTCATCAGCAGCGCCGTCGTTCGTTGGGACGATACGCTGGGACACGGCAGTGTCCTCAATGAGATCGACGTGATGGCCGCCCGGGGCGTCGTACCGCTGTTTATCAGCTGTAAGGCTACCGACGTCAAGACCGAAGCCCTCAACGAGCTTGCTATTCTGCGGGATCGGTTCGGCGGAAAAGGCGCCAAGGCTGCCATCGTTACCACCGAGCCTTGTAACGCCGCCGTGCGGCACCGCGCCGCCCAGCTGGAAATTGCCGTCATTGATCTGGAAGAGTTGAAAGACGATCAGCTGGCGCAGCGCCTGAAGGTCATCATGAAGGCGCAAGCATAACAAACACATCAAAAGACGCTGAAAACCTTGGTTTTCAGCGTCTTTTTTCCTGTATGCAACAACTTATCCGCGGGCGGCGCGCAAGGCCTCGGTAGCCTTGACGTCTACCGTGAGGGTGACGGGGTCGATGGCAACGCCATAGACCTTTTCGGCGCGCTCCAGAGAGACCAGCCCCAGCGTAATGTCTTCCAGAACCTTGTCCACATCACGCGCAAAGGGATCGCCGTAGCCGCCGATGTTCAAAAGCCGGTCATAGGCAATTTTTGCTCGTCCGACCAGATAAAAATATTATCCCGCGTCCGCAGGCTTTGGTTATAGGCCCCGGCGACCTGCCACACCGCAGGATAACCACGCTCGGCCGATATTCGTGTAAGAACATCATTGGC
>JAFSIK010000074.1 GCA_017439805.1 Oscillospiraceae bacterium | reverse complement strand
GTAACCGATGAAAACGGCAAGGCAGTTGTTACTTTTGATGAGGCAGGCGAGTATCTTGTAAGCGCCAAGTCTGAGACTGCCGTTCTCGTTCCTCCCGTATGCAAGGTAACTGTCGGCGTTGCAGAAACAGACGGCGAAGCATCCCGTGCATTGGTTGTGGAAATGCTGTATAATGCAATTCCCGATACCCTCGTTCCCGAGGATTATGACACCGACTTTACCGATGCAGACAGCCCTGAGGATATACGTACAATATTCCGCTGGGCAGCCTTCAACGGCATCATTGAAGGTTACGGCGACGGTAAGGCAGCGCCCCTGAATAAGGTCACCCGTCAGGAACTGGCCACTATTCTTTGGCGCTATGCCAAGATTATGGGTGTTGACGTTTCCGTTGGAGAGAACACCAATATACTCAGCTATAACGACGCGGCAGACATCGGTGAGTGGGCTATTCCTGCTATGCAGTGGGCCTGCGGCGCAGGTATCCTTAACGATACTGACGGCAATATTCGCCCTGCAGGTGAAGTTACCCGCAGTGAGGTTGCCGCTGCTATTGCAGTCGTTGAAGGATATAGAGGTTGATTTAATATTGTAATCAAACGGACGCAGGTCACCGACCTGCGTCCGTTTTGCTGACTAATTAATTGTGAAATCATAAGCATTGCGCTCGGCGTAAGCCATCATTGCATTGTTTCTCCATGCGTGTCCCGCAGCGAGAAGTAAGATGGCGACCCATGCCGGAAGATACCTTTTTAAGATAATACTCGCCGCAAATAGAACGATAATGCATATGCCCCAGCAGACCATACTTGCAATGTGGTCTTTTAGCCATTTTCGCTTATAAAATTCTATTTTATCTTTTACGGAAAAGCTGCTTGCCCGGATAACGTGTCGAAGATTTTCTTCTGCTGCGGCGTGGTATTCTGCTGTACTTAGTCTTTTGCCGCTGAGAAGTTCATTGATGCTGACAGCAAACATTTCACTCATTATCAGCAATGACTCAGCCGGAGGGAGGTATGTTCCTGTTTCCCAGCGCGATACGGTTTTGTTGCTTACTCCTATTTTCTCGCCAAGCTGTTCCTGAGTGAGACCTTGTTCTTTACGAAGTTCTGCTATAAATTTTCCTATCTTTACTAAATCCATCTGTACCACCTCGTGGAAAAAGTGTAACCAATAAGTGCGGAAATGTCTTTACCATAAACAGCGAATAGCAGGACATCCTGCTTTTTATCCACGTTATCACGTTTCCACGGATGTTTCAAGCGTCTCTTATCCAAACCTGGCCGCGCAGGGAAAAGGTGAGAACGGCAAAATGTTTCATCTTGCCGTTGCAATTTACGACCTTTTGATGTAAAATATTCTGTGAGTTTTTCAGGGAGGCGGCAAAAATGAAGGTAGGTTTTGATAACGAAAAATATTTTGAACTTCAGACCCAGCGCATTCGTGAGCGAGTAGACTCCTTTGGCGGCAAGCTCTATCTTGAGTTTGGCGGCAAGCTGTTTGACGATTTCCATGCGTCCCGCGTTTTGCCCGGATTCCAGCCGGACAGCAAGATGCAGATGCTGCTGAAGATGAAGGACGAGGCGGAAATAGTAATCGCCATCAACGCTGCGGATATAGAGAAGAATAAGGTTCGCGGTGACCTGGGCATTACCTATGACCTTGACGTAATGCGCCTTATCGACGCCTTCCGTGAGTACGGCCTTTATGTGGGCAGCGTCGTACTGACTCAGTTTTCGGGTCAGAGCTCTGCAGAGAAGTTTGAACGCAAGCTGCAGAATCTGGGTATAAAGACCTATCGTCACTATACCATTCCCGATTATCCCACCAATATTTCTCTCATTTTCTCCGAAGAAGGTTTTGGCAAGAACGATTATATCCAGACCACCCGTCCTATTGTGGTAATAACCGCGCCCGGTCCCGGCAGCGGCAAGATGGCAACCTGTCTGAGCCAGATTTGGCATGATAATCTTCGCGGTATCAAGTCCGGTTATTCCGTTACTGCGGTATACACGAGCTGAAACACCAATTTTGCTTAGAGCCGCAATGCATTCCGAAATCTGACGAGCCGCTTTCTTCGGTGTGATACCCACCGTTCCGTCAGGGTCGATTTCATTTGTGAACTCTGTGGGAGTGCCGATAAATTCCATGCGGTT
>JAFSIK010000073.1 GCA_017439805.1 Oscillospiraceae bacterium | reverse complement strand
CGGCGACATCGATATGATGGTCGGCGTGGACAGCGACGGAAACGTTACCGGCGTTTCCATCGTAAGCTTGAAGGAAACCGCCGGCCTTGGCGCCAAGGCTTCCGAGCCTGATTTCACCAACCAGTTTGTCGGTAAGGCCGGCTCTGTTTCCGTCAACAAGGACGGCGGCGAGATCGTCGCTCTTACCAGTTCCACCATCACCTCCCGCGCGGTTTGTGACGGCGTGAACTCTGCACTCAATGCTGTTAAGGAGGTGGGCTGAGCATGAAAATCAAAGATCTGTTTCTTGATGGCGTAATACGCAAGAATCCTGTTCTGGTACAGCTGCTGGGCATGTGCTCCGCTCTGGCCATCACCACCTCTCTGTTCAACGGTCTTGGCATGGGCCTTGCCGTTACAATCATTCTCATCTGCTCCAACGTGGTCATCTCCCTTCTTCGAAACTTCATTCCCAAGAAGATCCGAATCGCGGCCTTCATCGTTGTTATCGCCGCCTTCGTTACCATCGTTGACCTGCTTATCCAGGCCTTTATCCCCGACCTTTCCGAAAGCCTGGGCGTGTTCATTCCCCTGATCGTCGTTAACTGCATCATTCTGGGCCGCGCCGAGGCTCTGGCCTCCAAGAACAAGGTTGGCGTTGCCGCCCTTGACGGCCTGTTCCAGGGCATCGGCTACACCATCGCGGCTGTTGCCATGTGTATCGTCCGTGAGCTTCTGGGCAGCGGCACTTTCGGCGGCGGCATCCTCAACGGCGGCGCCGGCATCCGCATTTTCCCCGAGCAGTTCGGCGCAACCTACATGATCATGCCCTTCGGCGGCTTCATCGTAATGGCCTTCCTCATCGCCCTGACCCAGTGGCTGGTGGCCCGCAACGAAAAGAAGACCGGCAAGAAGGCCGATCCTGTACCCGATGAATACGAGGAGGTGCTCAAATAATGAATCTTACCGGTTTTATTTCTCTGTCTTTGGGCGCTATCCTGATTGAGAACGTTATCTTCTCCCAGTTCCTTGGCATCTGCCCCTTCATGGGCGTTTCCAAGAAGATGGACTCCGCCGTTGGTATGGGCATCGCCGTTACCTTCGTTCTGGTACTGTCCTCCATCGTTTGCTGGGTAGTAAACCGCTTCCTGCTGGTACCTCTGAACATTGAGTACATGCAGACCGTGGCCTTCATTCTGGTTATTGCCTCTCTGGTACAGTTTGTTGAGCTGTTCCTTCAGAAGAACATCCCCTCCCTGTATCAGTCCCTGGGCATTTACCTGCCTCTGATTACCACCAACTGCGCCGTTCTGGGTATCGCCATTGCCAACATCGACCGCGGCTACGGCCTGGGCTCCAGCATCGCCTACGGTCTTACCAGCGGCATTGGCTTCCTGCTGGCCATCGTGCTGTTTGCCAGCGTCCGCGAGCAGATGGAAGTCAGCTCCGATTTCCCCAAGCCTTTCAAGGGCTTCCCTGAGGCCATGCTGGCCGGCGGCCTTCTGGCTCTGGCATTCATGGGTTTCTCCGGACTTTCCGTTTTCGGTTGATAGGAGGGGTAAGAGATGAAAGAAATTATTAGTGCTATCATCGTTCTTGCCGCTCTGGGCGTTATCTTCGGCATCGTTCTTGCCGTCGCGGCCAAGGCCTTCCACGTCCAGATCGACGAAAGAGAAGAAGAAATCAACGACATTCTCCCCGGTGCCAACTGCGGCGCCTGCGGCTTTGCCGGCTGCGCTGCCTGCGCCGGTGCCATTGTAAAGGGCACCGCTGAGGTCAGCTGCTGCACCGGCGTTGGCGATGACGCCCTCAACCAGATCGCCGAAATCATGGGTTCCGGCCCTGTTGAGCGTGTAAAGACTGTTGCCCGTGTACGCTGCGTGGGTACCAGCGAGGACATGAAGAAGTTTGAGTACCAGGGTATTCACGACTGCCTGTCCGCCACCAAGGTTGGCGGCGGCAGCCCCAACAAGTGCGCCTACGGTTGCCTGGGTCTGGGTACCTGCGTCAAGGCCTGTAAGTTCGACGCTCTGAAAATCGTCGACGGCCTGCCCGTTGCCGACGAGCGCTTCTGCACCGGCTGCGGCGCCTGTCTGAAGGCTTGCCCCAAGGGCATTATGGAGCTTGTTCCCGTTGACGCCACCTACTTCGTATCCTGTGCCAGCCAGTCCAACGCCAAGGACACCATGGCTGCCTGCAAGAGCGGCTGCATCGGCTGCGGCCTCTGCGTAAAGAAGTGCCCCAGCGAGGCCATCAAGGTCGCAAACGGCTTTGCTTCCATCGATTACGAGAAGTGCACCGGCTGCGGCATCTGCGCCGAGGTCTGCCCCAAGAAAATCATTCACAAGCTGTAATCCTAAAGAAACCCGCCGGCTCAACCGAGCCGGCGGGTTTTGTTTTGCCGGGGAATGCCCTCTGACGGGCACAGAGGGTAAAATTTTATCTATTGAAAAATTGAAAAAACCATAATATAATATTCAGAAAATATATTTTAAAAATATCGAAAGGAGATCGCCAATGAAGGTTATTTCCGAAAGCTGGCACGACCATATCGAACCTAACACCAAACAGCAGGCGGCATACAATACACTAAAAACAGCCATCGTTACACTTGACCTGCCTCCCAATACGGTTTTGGTGGAGAGGTATATAATGGAGCGCTTTGATTTAAGCCGTACACCAATGCGAGAAGCGATTAACAGGCTGTATATTGAGGGGTTTGTGTCTAATTTTGGCGGCAAAGGCTTCGTAGTAAACGATTTCCAGCTTCGCGATTTTATTGATATGTATGAGGTTAAGGAAGCGCTTGAGTCTGAGGCTGCGGCAATATGCTGTTCAAGAAAGATTCCCTCGGTTATGACTCAAATAGAAGATGCATATAATAAATATGAATCCTACTGCAACAAGAAACTGTACATAAAGTCTCTCATGAGCGATCTGGATTTTCACTGGGCCATCGTCAAGGGGGCAAACAATCCGTATCTTGAAAAGGAAATGTCCATAATTATGGATAAAACCCTTAAATTCTTCAACATTTATTATACAGAAGAGGTACCAGAACGTATAAATACGCTTTATCTGGTGCATCACAAAAAGATACTTGATGCAATAAAGGGAGATGACCCCTGTGCCGCCCGACGTGCGGTATTGGAACACAGCGAAATCGTAAAGGTTGACGCCAGGAACGATCTTTTCTTAAAATAATTACCGATATTTAAATGCCCCCGGTCTTACCGGGGGCATTTTTTGTTTTTTGTGTTTGTGAAAAATACCTATATTTTAGGAACAAAATTGTACACCAACCAATATATTTAAAACCCCGAAACGGTTGACAGAAAACAAAAAATATGATAGATATATGTTAAATATATTTTAGATATATTTTAGATGGCGCTCTGTTGCTTCCCCTATGTTCGGTAATATATCTGGGCAATGGGCGAGTAAAGGCAAGCGTGGGTTTGAAAGGAGAAGAATATGGTTGTTATCCGAGAAGATGTAAAATTCATCGTTGATACCGACAAATGCTGCGGTTGCAGACACTGTATCCGAACCTGCCAGGAAGACGTATGGCGTTGGGATATCGAGCTGAACTGCGCGGTCCCCAAATACGCAGAGGAATGCGTGCAGTGCTTCCAGTGCGAGGTAGATTGCCTTGGACATTGCTTTGAAATTATCCCCCAGATAGTATTTAAATCCGACCCTCTGGAAAACACCATGGGCGAAGCTTAAGAAGGGAGGAAAATATATGACTGATATTAAAGAGATGGGTAAAATGTACACCTCTGACCTGCTTATCGTAGGCGGCAGCATAGCCGGTCTGTCAACCGCCATCCGGGCAAAGGAAAATAATAAGGACTTGGATGTTCTGGTGGTTGACCGCGGTGTAATCGGCTGGTCCGGTCAGGCGGCAAAAGCCGGCAACGGCATTCTGGGTCGACGCCGCGAGCAAAGCGTCGATGACTTCATGGAATTTTCCATAAAGAGCTTCGGCGAATACTTAAATGACCAGGATTATCTTCGCATGCACTACAGCAATATCCCCGACGCCATTGATACCCTTAACGGATGGGGCGTAAATATTTCCCGCAATCCCGACGGCAGCGTCAAAACCTTCCCCCTCGAAAACAATCTTTGGTGCCAGGTGGGCATTGAACTCTATAATATCAAATCACTGCGCAAAAAGGCTTTGGAGGTAGGCGTTCGCCTGCTCAGCTGTGTGCAAATATTTGAACTTCTTACCGATAATAACCGCGTCATAGGCGCTGTTGGCTTCGATACGGACCACATGAAGTACCATATCTTTAATGCTAAAGCGGTGGCTCTTGCCACCAATGGCGCAGACTTTAAGAAAATGGGCGGCATGTTTATGGGCTACGGCAATGGTTTGGCCGCTGCTTACCGCGTTGGCGCTCACATGAGAAACGCCGAGTTCTCTACCGAGGTAGACGTTGTATCCAAAGCTACATATACCCCAGTTTACGGCTGCTGCAATGTTGTTCACAATGCTCTGGGTGAAAATATTTCAGCCAAATATGCACCAGACCGCGTAGAGGTAAGCCCCGAACTGGTTCTGGGAATGTATAAAGAAGTTCAAGAAGGCCGCGGCCCCTGCTATGCGGATCTTACCATTCCTGATCCCATCCTGATGGAAATCGGTGCCACAGGCCATGACAACGATATGCGTATATGGCCCGACAAACACAGATGGGTAGAACATGTCCACGAAAAAGTTGCAAACAGTGGCCGCCCGCCTCTGGGTGACAAGCCCGAGGTTACTGTCCGTATGAATCTGCAGGCCGAATGCCTTTATGTAGACAAGGAACAAAAGACTACCGTAGAAGGCCTTTGGGGCTCCGGCAAAATCAGTGGCATGGGTTGTGCATATATCGGCTTTGTTCGAGGTGACGGTCTTGGTTATGCGCTGCAGTCCGGCATCCGCGCAGCGGACAGCATGACCGAATACGTCAAGAGCCATAACTTGGGAAACATTGACCCCGCACAGGTTGCGGCCCATAAAGAAAAAATATACGCACCTCTGAACAGAAAGAGCGATGTTACCCCCGGAGACATTTTCTCTCAGATAGAGGAAATGGCCTTCCATATCGACGTAATGCTTGCTAAGAGCGATGCCCGCATCAAGCGCGTTCTGGCGAAAATTGACGAAATGAAGCAGCTGGTACCAAAATTGACCGCTGACGATCCCCACACTCTTGCCAAGTGCCACGAGGCGGCCGACAGCCTTCTTTGTCTGGAGTTCATTTTCCGGGCGGCCCTTATGCGCAAGGAGTCCCGCGGCGGACGTTACAGGCATCTGCGCGTTGACTACCCTCAGCGTGATGATGAAAACTGGCTCAACTGGATCGTTATCAAGCAGGGAGAAAACGGCGAGATGGAGCTGTTTACCGAGGAACTGCCCATGGAAAGATACAAATTTAAGCCCGAGGGCTGGAAGCCCAAAGCAAAAGCTGAGTAAGGAGGGTTGGTAATGAAGAACATCAACTTTAAGGTAAATGGTGTTGAGCTGTCCGCCCCCGAAGGCAGCACTATTCTGCACGCCATTCAGCTCAATGATATTAAACATGTAGAGATGGAGGTTCCCACTCTGCATTATCTTGCAGGCGTCAAGGAAGAGGAACTCAGCGGCCTGGGTTTTGTTGAGGTTACCGGTCGCGAGGGATTTATCCCTGCATGGAGCGAGCCTATTGCAGAGGGCATGGACGTTCGTACCGATACTCCTGCCCTTAAGGAAGCTGCGCGAAAGGCTCTGTCAGATATTCTGGCTGTTCACGACCACGACTGCGTCAACTGCGTGCGAACCGATAATTGTGAACTGCAGCACCTGCTTTTTGAGTACAAGGTAAAAAGCGAAGGCGACGGACTCCGGAAGATTGAGGAGATTGATGACCGAAGCGTTATCGTCCGTGACTACAACAAGTGTATCCGCTGTGGTCGTTGCGCAGCAGTGTGCGAAAACATTCAGAGCGTGGGAGCCATTGCGGTCACAGGCGAAGGTCTGGATGCCACAGTGGGCCCCGTTTCCCCCGACGGCCTTGCTGCTACAAAATGCGTAAACTGCGGCCAGTGCATCGCTGCCTGCCCTGTTGGCGCTCTTTATGAGAGGGACAATACCGCAGCTGTATTTGACGCGCTGGAGGATCCCAACAAGTTCGTTATCGTTCAGGCAGCCCCCTCCGTGCGTGCCGCCATGGGCGAGATATATGATTTCCCCATTGGCGTTGACGTGGAAGGCCGCCTGGCGGCCGCCCTGCGCTGCCTGGGATTCGACAAAGTGTTTGACACCGTTTTTGCCGCTGACCTTACCATCATGGAAGAGGCCAATGAGTTCATCGAAAGAGTGCAAAACGGCGGTGTTCTGCCCATGATGACTTCCTGCTGCCCCGGCTGGATCAAGTTCTGCGAGCATGAGTTCCATGACCTGATTCCCAATCTGTCCACCTGCAAGTCTCCCCAGCAGATGTTCGGCGCCGTGGCCAAGAGCTACTACGCAGAAAAAATGGGCATCAACAAAAACGACATAGTAGTTGTCTCCATCATGCCCTGCACCGCTAAAAAGTTTGAGATTTACCGTGACAATCAGTGCGGCGCCGGCGTGCCTGACGTTGACATTTCCATCACCACCCGCGAGCTTGCCCGTATGCTCAGAAAGGCGGAGATCCAATTTGAGGCTATGCCCTGCGAGGACTTCGACCAGCCGTTGGGTCTGGGTACCGGCGCCGGCGTTATTTTCGGCGCTACCGGCGGTGTTATGGAGGCGGCTCTGCGTACCGCTACCGAGAAGCTCACCGGCGAGACTCTGGCAAAGTTGGAGTTCTGTGACGTTCGCGGAGTGGAGGGAGTAAAGGAGGCATCCTACAATCTGAACGGCACCGATGTTAAAGTGGCTGTTGTTTCCGGACTGGCCAACGCCAGAGCTTTGATGGAAAAGGTAAAGTCCGGCGAGGCTGATTACCAGTTTATCGAGGTAATGGCCTGTCCCGGTGGCTGCGTAAACGGCGGCGGACAGCCCATCAGAAGCGCAGATGTTCGTGCCAAAAATGACCTGCGCGTCAAGCGTGCCGAGGCTCTGTACGAAAATGACTTGGGCAAGAGTGTGCGCAAGTCCCACGAAAACCCCGCTATTATCGAACTGTACGAAACCTACCTCGCCGCACCCGGCGGAGAAAAGGCACATAAACTTCTGCATACCTCCTACATCAAGCGCTGAAATTCCATATTACTTTATAAATAATCAAAGAAAAGAATCTGGAAGGAGACAGAAAAATGAACAAAACTGCGCGTAAATCCAGCTGGTATGGCCCCAAGCAAGTAGTGCTCATGATATTCCTGGGCATTATGATGCTCTTCGCCTCCTGCGTTGTAGGCGGATCCACCAACACAGTTCTTCCTGCTATCTCTGAGCAGCTTGGCTGGGATGTTGCGTTCCTGCGCTCCATGGCTGGCGTTGGTGCCATCATGGTCGTTGTGGGCAACTTCGTGTTCGGCAACCTGACCAAGGCAAAAGGCCCCAAGATTTCAAACTTCATCGGTCTGATCGGCATGGCCATTTTCATGATTCTCTACGGTTGGACCCACAATCTCAAACTTTTCATCGCCTGCATTCTGATTATGGGCTTCTTCAGCGGCACCTTCAACTGCGGCGCTAACCACGCTCATACCGCAAACTGGTGGCCCACCAAAAAGGGCGTTGTACTCGGCTACACCACCATCGGTATCGTTCTGATGGACCTGGTATGGCAGCCCTTTGCTCCCAAGTGGTTTGCCTCCATTGGTATCGGCTGGACCATGACCATTTTTGCCATTATTGTTATAATCGTGGCAATTCTTTACATGATTCTTACTAAAAACACCCCGGAAGAAGCCGGCGAATATCCCGATGGCGACGCTGAGCATGCCGAAGACATCAACGCCGTAGCCGCAGCCATGCGCGCCTACAAGAGCCCCTTCACCCTTGGCAAGACTCTTGCTACCCCATCCACCTGGACCATCGGCCTTGGCATGGGCCTGATGAGAATGGTAAACCTGGCCTTTGTTGCCTCCATCGTTCCCAGACTGCTTCACTGCGGCTATCCCTATCCTCTGACCGTTACCCTGCTGATGGTAGGCGGCGTTGTAGGCATTTTCGGCAGCGCCCTTATCGGCATCCTTGACCAGAAAATCGGCACCAAGAAGGCCATTTTCGTATATGCCGGCGTATTTCTTGCTGCCATGATTGTGGCCCTGTTCCACGCCCAGAGCATTGTCTGCGTATGGATATCCAGCATCATCATCATGGCTGTTTGCGGCGGCACCGCAAACCTTATCCCCTCTGCCGTTATCAAAAAGTTTGGCCGCTGGGATTTCCCCGCTGTCAGCCGTATCGTTGTGTCTCTGGGTGAACTGGGTGCCGGCGTGGGCATCATGCTTACCGGTGTGTTCCATGACTATCAGAAACTTTACTATTTTGGCATTGTTGCCATCGTTGTTGGTATTATTCACATTGCTTGCACCAAATTTGACCTGATCGGCAAGGAAGGCTAATCAGTACAAAATCTACAGCAATCGCTTGCATGGATTACTTGCCGGTAAAGACCGTCGGTAAGTATATCTGCTCCTTTCACAGCGCGGTTGGGCTCTCTCCTCTCATTCAACACTTCTTTCTCTCCCGGCCGCGCTGAAATATACCTATAGAGGTATGTACCGGGGATGCGGAACGTCCTCCCGCATCCCCGGAAAAATTCTTCTGTAAAGAAGACCCGAGTTTGTAAAAGATGCGGCTAAGTCCGCTTTTTATATTTAATCACTAAACAGGAGGAACGTTATATGGCTATGGAACGCTTCACTATGCCAAGCAAAACTGTTGAAGGCTTTGAAGTTACATATATGCGCAACGATTCCGGTCCGGGATACAAAAACCCCAATATGATTTGGCCGGAACTTAAAACCGAAACAATGTATCTGAAAAAAGGCCAGATAATGAAGGAGAAATTTCGTCCTCTGGCATGTGACATTGTGTATAAAAAAGACGTGCCCATGCCCATGCGGGATGGTATCACCTTATACGGCGATCTTTTCTGTCCGGCAGACGAAAGCAAAAAATATCCCGTGGTTCTTTGTTGGACAACCTACGGCAAGATTGACCCGCCCAATAATTATGACGTCTATGTAAACAGGGCGGAGATGAAGGAAAAACTTAGCAGTGGTTTGGACAGCTTTGAAGCAGCCGAGCCGGATTACTGGGTCAAAAACGAGTTTATCCTGGCTGTAGTTGACGCCCGCGGTACAACCCACAGCGAGGGTATAATGAATCAGAGCGGCATGACCGAGGCTCGGGATATCTATGACCTTATCGAATGGCTGGGCACTCAGGAGTGGTCTAACGGTAAAGTTGGTATGATTGGCAACTCCCAGCTTGCCCAGAGCCAGTATTTTGCCGCCACACTTCAGCCTCCTCACCTTGGTGCCATTGCTCCCTGGGAGGCCTGTTCCGACTGGTATCGCGATCAGGTTTGCCGCGGCGGAATATTTTCCGGCGGACTTTTTGCCATGATCGGCGACATGCTCCGTCTGCAAAACGGTATTGAGGATATCTTCACCATGCTGGTGGAAAATCCCCTTATGAACGATTACTGGAAATACGAAAAGCGCCCGGATTTTAGCAAGATAAACGTTCCTGCCTACTTTGTTGCAAGCTGGACCAGCAACGTTCACCCCTATGGCACTCTGCGTGCCTACAACCTCTGCGCCAGTAAAGAAAAATGGCTGCGTGTGCATAATACCCAGGAGTGGCCCGATCTTCAGACACCCAAATACCGGGATGAACTAAGGGATTTCTACAATCATTATCTCAAGGGAGAGGATAACGGCTGGGAAAATACTCCGAAAGTCCGCGTGTCTCTCCTGGATCCCTTCGGTCCTGACCACGTTGATGTTCCCGTTGACGCGCTCCCTCTTGCAGAAACCGAATACCGCAAGGTGTACCTTGATGCAGCGTCCAAATCCATGAGCTTTTCGCCCTATGATAATGAGTCTGCCTGCTCCTACGTCTGCCGTGATCCCTCCACCGATGTTGTGGATCCCTTTACAAAGAGATACTACACCGAGGTCATCAAGGAGGGCGACGGCCTGACCCAGTTTCGCATTACCTTTACCGAGGACACCACCCTTTGTGGTTACTTCAAGGCTCATATGTACATGAGTTGTGATGAAAGCGCAGACGATATTGACCTCTTTATGTACGTCACAAAGGAGGATTCTCTTGGAGTTGCCGATTACCCCGTTGTTCTGGGTGTAAACTTCATGGGTGCCGAGGCACGCCTTCGCCTGTCCCACAGAAGTGTGGAAAATCGGGAAGTGTACGACTGGCGTCATGCCCACGATAAGGAAGAACTGCTTGCCCCCGGCGAACCCGTAGAATTTGAAACAATTTTCTGGCCTATGGGCATGATCTGGCGCAAGGGTGAGACCATGGTGCTTACTGTATCCTCCAGAGAACTGCAGTATTTCGAGATACCCACGCCGCCTATTCCCACCCGTAACGTCGGCAAACACACGATTCACACCGGCGGCAAATTCGATTCCTACATTGAAATCCCTGTGGTGAAAATTGACAGATAATAAACACAAATCAACGGCCCGTCTTGACGGCGGGCCGTTTTCTGTGAAAAGGTAAATCACATGAAAAAAAGATGGTTATACGCCGTAACAGGCGTGATTGTTATGTTGTTTGCCGGACTTATTTACGGTTGGTCGGTGTTCCGCGCGGCAATGGTCCCGGATTTTCCGGGCTGGTCCGTGTCGGCATTTTCTCTTAACTTTTCTCTCTGTATGAGTTTTTTCTGTGTAGGCACCCTGTGCTGCGGCGTGGTTTCCAAAAAGCTTTCCACAAGGGCAGTCATTATCGTTTCGGCGGTGCTTATATTTGTTGGTTTTTTCATAACATCCCGCACCACTACGCCCTTAATGCTGTATGTTGGCTACGGCGTGCTTTCGGGATTTGCCATCGGCGCCGTATATAACAGCGTAATGTCCACCACACTGAAATGGTTTCCCGACTGTTCCGGCTTGATGTCCGGCATTTTGCTGATGGGTTTCGGGTTCAGCGCCATATTGGTGGGGCCGGTGTTCACCCGGATATCTGCCGCACAAGGCTGGCGCGAAGCCTTTATCTTCCTCGGGTCTGCCACAGCGGTGATTTTTCTGGCCGGAGCGTGTATCCTTCGTCCTCCTCCGAAGGAATATATCTGTTCCGGCCCCGGAAAAACCCGCGAAATCACCGCCGGTGTTGAGGAATTGGGCCCTGGCGGCATGTTGAAAACCGGACGTTTTTGGGCATATTTTGTTTGGGCAATTGTGCTCTCCGCCGGTGGTCTTGCAATAAATGCTCACTCCTACGATATGGCCTACGACGTGCTTATGTCAGACAGAGCACTATCCGCCACCGCTCATGCCGTCACGGGCAAACTGCCCGTACTGGTGGCTCTGTTTTCTGTTTTCAACGGCCTTGGCCGCGTGATTTTCGGAGCCTTTTTTGACAAAATTGGCCGAAAAAAGACCATGAATCTGGTCTGTCTGGTGTTTGCCGTTTCCACATTGGTGCTCCTTGCGGCGCTCTGGAAGAAAATCTTCATAATGCTGATGGTGGGGCTTATATGCTGCGGCTTTTGTTACGGCGGCATAATGCCCAGCAATTCCAGCTTTATTCGTGGCAGTTTCGGAGAGAAGCATTACTCCGTAAATTTTTCCATCGTCACGCTGAATCTGCTGCCGGCGTCCTATATCGGACCGATGGTATCGGGAGTGCTGTTTGACGCAACCGGATCCTATATGGGAAATGTCCTGTGTCTGGGGATATTCACCGTTATCGGCATAATCTGCTCCATAGTGGTGAGCAAAAGTAAAAAATTACGAGCAAAGCAGACCCCTTTGCATTAGTTTGATAACCACAGCAAATGCCCCGGGGATTTCCCCGGGGCATTTGCTGTTTATTTCCCGCTGTTTATTTCCAGGTTTCTGAGGACGGTTTCCCGGCCTCTGAAGCTAAGCGCGCGGCAGCCGTAATCTTTCATGAACTGGCGGTTTGAAATGCCGCGCAGATCCTCGGGGTGCAGATAATTCAAATAGGGAACGTCGCCCTCGCCGCGAAATTCCGGTATGTATGTTTCGGGAATGTCACGGTTTGCCGGGCAGGCAAGCTGACAGATGTCGCAGCCCCATGCGGAAGGAGCGGCCTTGATGGCCTTCTTTTCCCAATCTTCAAGCTCACCCTTGCGCTGGGTCATGGCGGTAAGACATTTTGTTTTATCAATGGGTTTGCCAATTTCGATGGCACCCGTGGGACAGGCCTCCACGCACTTTCCGCAGCCGGAGCAGGTCTTTTTGGGCAGGTCGGTAGCCCCCTCAAGAGGCATATCCGTTATCACAGAGCCAAGAAATACAAAGCTGCCCCGGTCATAGGTGTAAAACAGGCAGTTTTCACCCACATAACCCAATCCCGCCTTAACCGCCGCAACTTTTTCCGGCAGGGGAGATGCGTCGGCAACCACCACGAAATTGTAATCGGGGTATTGCTCCGCCAGAGCGTCCCGCACGGTCTGAAGCCTGCGGCCTATTACCTGATGGTAATCCTCGCCCCGGGTGTAGAGGGAAATGTTACCGGGAGTCGGGTTTACATAATACGGAAAAGCTCCCATCGCTATGCTTTTAAGTCCCGGGCAGCGCTGCTGAGCCTTTTCAAGCTGCTCTTCGTTCATATAGGGTATAAGGGCATCGTAATCGCAGATACCCGCCGCGCAGGCGCCCGCATCCAGAATCATCTTTTTTACATCCATACCGTCACCTCAGTTAAAGCTGGAATTTGTGGAGAAGAGAGCGTCCACACGGCGCTTGAGCGCGGCATAGCCGGGCTGGTTTTCTCCGCCTTTTATAAAGTCCTCAGCTGCCTCCTGGGCCTGGGACAAAAGCCGCACATCCATGGTAAGGTCCGCTGCTGTAAGCTGAGGCAGACCGTGCTGGCGGCTGCCGAAAAAGTCGCCGGGGCCGCGCTGTTTCAAATCTTCCTCCGCAATTGCAAAGCCGTCGTTTGTGCGTTCCAGAGCCTTCAGTCTTGCCATGGCATTCTCGTCTCCCGCGCCCTTGAAAAGTACGCAGTAGCTTTCGTGCTCGCCACGGCCTACGCGCCCGCGCAGCTGGTGCAGCTGAGACAGGCCGAAGCGGTCGGCATTTTCAACGACCATAAGCGTGGCGTTCGGCACATCCACGCCTACCTCGATTACCGTTGTAGCCACCAGAATATCCAATTCTCCCGCGGCAAAGGCGCCCATTGCAGCCTCTTTTTCCGCGCTTTTCATCCGCCCATGTACAAGACCCACCCGCAGATGGGGGAATATATTTTGCTGAAGCTCCGCCGCGTGCTCCTGTGCGGATTTCAGCCCCTCAATTTCGGCCTCCTCCACTGCCGGACAGACGATGAATACCTGCCGCCCTTTATTGATTACCTTGTCTATAAAGCGGTTTATGCGATCTCTGAAGCTCTCGTCCACGGCATAGGTTTTTACCGCCTGCCGTCCCGGGGGCAGTTCGTCCAGTATGGAGACGTCCAGGTCGCCGTACATTATGAGGGCGAGGGTTCGGGGAATGGGCGTGGCGGACATAACAAGTATGTGGGGGTCCTGCCCCTTTTCCGCCAGAGCCGCTCTCTGACCCACGCCGAAACGGTGCTGCTCGTCGGTT
The DNA here is from genome assembly GCA_017439805.1 of Oscillospiraceae bacterium. Lineage (GTDB taxonomy): Bacteria > Bacillota > Clostridia > Oscillospirales > Oscillospiraceae > RGIG3171. The sequence goes on along the minus strand of JAFSIK010000073.1, from coordinate 41,970 downwards.
ATTACAAGAGCCAGGTCGTTGAAGCTGACTTTCTGGGAAATCAGAGCGTGGGTTCCGATTATAAGAGCCGCCTCACCGGATTCTGCCAGACGCTCCGCCTCCCGCCGGGCCGCGGCCTTCATGCCGCCGGTAAGCAGGGCGCACTTTATTCCCAGTTTTTCCAACAAGGGGGAGAGGTTTACATAATGTTGTTCTGCCAATATTTCCGTAGGAGCCATATAGGCGCACTGGCCGCCGTTTTTTCCGATGAAGTATGCGCAGGCCGCCGCCACAGCGGTCTTGCCGCTGCCCACGTCGCCCTGGATGAGCCTGTTCATCAGCCTGCCGGAGGTCATATCTCCGATGGCGTCCGCCAGACAGCGGTGCTGAGCGCCGGTAAGTTCATAGGGAAGCGCCTTCATAAAGGGAGCCATCTCCACGGCCCGCAGCCGTCTGCCGCCCTTTTTGTCACGGCGGTTTTTTATAAGCACCAGACCCATGGTGAGGACGAAAAGCTCTTCAAATGCCATACGCCGGCGCGCATTTTGGGCAGCGTCAAAATTTTCGGGAAAGTGTATCTGCCGCAAGGCCAGGCCTACCTGAGGCAGGTCAAATTTTTTCCGTACTTCCTCCGGCAGAGTCTCCTCCACCAAATCCGCGCAGGCGGAAAGAGCCTGCTTCACCGCGCCGGAGACCAGCTTCTGACTGACCCCCGCCGACAGGGGATATACCGGCACTATGCCCAGAAATTCCCCGGCCTTGGCTCCGGGAGCATACTGGGGATTTATCATCTCCCGCCGGATAAGGTCACCGGTCACCTTGCCGTAGAAAACGTAGCTTTCATAAAGCTTAAGATTACCCGCGGCGTATTTCTGGTTGAAAAAAATTATATCCATCACACCGGTATCGTCGGCAATGCGAAGCTTTGTGCGGGTGCGGCCGCCGGATATGCGCACGGTCTGGGGAGCGGTTATTACCTGCCCGGAAACGCAGACATTCTCATCGGGCAGCAGGGAGCCGATGTTTCTGACCGCGGTACGGTCAAGATAGCTTCTGGGATAATAGCGCAGAATGTCCTCCACCGTGGAAACGCCCAGCCTGCCAAGGGTCTCGGCCCGTTTTTCGCCGATGCCCTTGAGATATTTGATATTCGAACCGAGGGTCAGCAAGGCTATCTCCTCCTTCTGCTGTAAGCGTCGGGTACGTTCAGTTCCATGCGGTATTTTGCCACGGTACGGCGGGATATTTCAAAGCCTCTGGAGCAAAGCTCCTTTGCGATGCGCTCATCGCTGAGAGGTTTGGCGGAGTCCTCATCTTTTATAAGCTGCAGAATTGTCAGCCGTGCGTCGGCGGCGCTGCCTGCGCCCAGCTTGCGGGAAAGCAGCCGTTTAAGGGGCAGTACACCCTTGTTCCACTGGACGTATTTGTCCTTTATGGCGCGGCTGACGGTGGAAACGCTCATATCCAGTTCCTGCGCCACATCCGCCATTGTAAGGGGAGTCAGATTGCCCTCGCCCTTTAAAAAGAAGTCTTTTTGATGGGAAATTATGCAGCTGACGCAGCGCAGCACGGTGTTTTTGCGCTGCTGGATGCTGTAAATTGTCCACTTTGCCTGGTCGATTTTCTTTTGCAGATACTCACGCACTTCCGGGTCGTCGCTTTCACGCAGCATCTGTAAATAGTACGGGCTGACCGTCAGTTCCGGCAGGTATCCCTCGGCAAAATCCAGCGTCAGTTCGCCATCGTCACTGCGGGTCACAACACAGTCCGGAATTACCAGCTCTCTGGTCTGGGGAACGGCCTCCGAGGCTGCCGGACGGGGTGAGAGGGAACGGATTATCTTAACGGCTCTCCGGGTGTCCTCCATGGAAATACCGAGGTTGCGGCTTATTGTATCCAGGCGGCCTTTGGCCAGAAGCCGCAGGTGGTCGCGTACGATTATTTCCGCCAGAGGCTCCCGCCGCTCAAAGCGCTCAAGCTGCAAAAGCAGACACTGGGACAGGTTTTCCGCCGCCACGCCCGCGGGCTCCATATACCGCACGGTGGCAAGAGCCGCGGCAAAGGTGTTTTTGTCAAAACCGGAAAGCTCCTGCAGATCCTCCGCGCTCTGATCCAGCATACCGTCCGGATTGAGGCTGTTTATGATGAATTCCGCCGCAGCGTTTATTGTGGGGGACAGGGGGGTGGAGTGAAGCTGTGAAAGAAGGCTTTCTCTCAAATCGCCGGTTTCCTTAGCGGCCTGGTTTTCCAGCAGTTCCAGATCTCCGACGCGCCTTTCGCGGTAAAGGCGGAAACCCTGAGGCATTCTGCCCGGCTCCAGTTCGACCGCCGGGTTTTCCTCGCCCAGCTTTCTCAGGTATTCGGACAGCTCCTGAGCGCCCATCTGCAGAATTTTTGCCGATAGCAGCATTCTCGGCGAAAGGGCAAGCCCCTGAGATAATTTTATCTGAACGTCCACAGCCGTCCTCCTTTCTGGCACGTTTATTGCTCAAATTATATAATAAAGTAGAATAATTGTAAATATGTGGTTATATTTTACAATAAATAAGCATTAAATAGCCCGGGAAAGAAAATAATGCTTGTGAAACAGAGCAAAATGTAATAAAATATATTAGCACATTAAGCACCACTCAGTTGTATTGTCGCCATATTTTCTTGGAGGTATTTTATGGTTCAGTTTAAAAACGAAAAGGGCGATATAAATATAAGCAGCGAGGTCATCTCTTCTGTGACCGGTGCTGCCGCCACCAAGTGCTTCGGCGTGCGGGGTATGGCCTTCCGCAACAAAACAGACGGCATCGTTATGCTCCTTCGCAGGGAATCGATGTCCAAGGGAGTTAAGGTCACCTACAACCCTAACGGAAGCATCGACATTGATTTGCACATCATCGTCAGCAACGACGTAAACTTCACCGTTGTCAGCGAAAATATCATGAGCGAGGTGCGCTATATGGTCACCAGCACCACCGGCGTGCCCGTAAACAAGGTCAATATTTTCATTGACGGAGTAGAAATAGGATAAGATAATAGGAGGGCGGAACCCATGATCAACACCATTGACGCTTCCCTTTACAGGAAAATGGTATTGAGTGCGGCCGCGGCTCTCGAAAATGAGCGCCAGAGCATAAATGATCTCAACGTGTTCCCTGTACCCGACGGGGATACCGGTACCAATATGTGCCTGACTTTCGGCACTGCCGCAAACGACATTAAAAATAAGCCTGCCGATACCGTTGGCAAGTGCGCGGATATGGTGGCCAGTGCCACACTCCGCGGCGCCCGCGGTAACTCCGGCGTTATCCTCTCCCTTCTGTGCAGAGGATTTTCCAAGGCAACCAAGGGTCTTGAAACCATCACCGGTGCGGATATCGCCGCCGGCATGAAAGAGGGCGTGGATGCTGCCTACAAGGCTGTTATGAAGCCTGCCGAGGGCACTATTCTCACCGTTTCCCGTCTGGCTGCCGAGCGTGCGCTGGAGGCGGTAAAGGAAAATGACAGCGCAGAATACGTTCTGGAGGCCGCAATTGAGCGCGGCTGGGAAGTTCTTCCCGACACCATGCTGATGAACCCGGTGCTGAAAAAGGCCGGCGTTGTTGACGCAGGCGCCAAGGGACTGCTGTACCTGCTCTCCGCCGCTCTGGACGCAATGCGCGGCAAGGAAACGGAGTATGTTCCCGCCGCCCCCGCCGCCGAAAGCAAGGCCGATTTCTCCGACTTTTCCACCGAGGACATCACCTTTGCCTACTGCACCGAATTTATCGTTTCCCGCGAAAACGACCTGGATTACGACACTCTGCGTCCCTTCCTTGACGGCATCGGCGACAGCGCCGTTGTCGTGGGAGACGAGGAGATTATCAAGGTTCACGTGCACACCAACGACCCCGGCAAGGTTCTTACCCAGGCTTTGAAATTCGGCAGTTTTGCCACCGTAAAGATCGAGAATATGCGCCTGCAGCACACCGAGCAGGTGGAAATTCAGGAAACCCGACAGGAAGCCGAGAATATAGACGCTGAGCCGATTAAGGAATACGGCTTTGTATCCGTATGCGCCGGCGACGGCATCGCCCGTATGTTCAAGGATCTGGGTGTTGACCAAATCATTTCCGGCGGTCAGACCATGAACCCCTCCACTGAGGATATTCTCATCGGTATCCGCAAAACTCCCGCCAGAACCGTTTTTGTAATGCCCAACAACAAAAACATCATTATGGCCGCGGAGCAGTGCATCGGTCTTACCGACAAAAATGTTGTGGTAATTCCCACCAAAACCGTGCCCCAGGGCATAACCGCCATGCTGGCCTACCAGCCCTCCGAATCCGCCGAGGACAACAAGTCCGCCATGATGGATATGATGGCAGGCGTCCGCACCATGCAGATAACCTATGCCGCCCGCGACAGCGAATTTGACGGCTATACCATCAGCGAGGGCGATATCCTTGCCATGGACAACGGCGCTCTTTTCGGCAGCGGCGGCACTGACATGGCTCAGACCCTTGCGGAAATGGCCCGTTCCTGCAGCGATGCGGAGTTTATTGATATCTTCTACGGCACGGACATCTCCGAGGATGACGCTCAGGAGGCTCTCGGCATTTTTGAGGAAGAGTGCCCCGATGCTGAGGTCAGCCTTATCTACGGCGGTCAGCCTGTTTACTACTACCTTATCTCCGTCCAGTAAAACCTACATAAAAACCAAACGCGAGAGCAAATGCTCTCGCGTTTTTTTGTTATTCGTAGGATATAGCGTCTGTGGTTATGCGCTCCACGCCCAGAGCCGCCAGCCTTTCAAGCTGCGCGGTGCTGTTGATGGTCCAGGCGCCGAGACTCAGTCCCATTTCCTTCGCATGCGTGATGACCCGGTCGGTGTTTTTTTCATGCGCGCCTTTGAAATCAAGACCGCAGTTGCCCAGGGCAAGTGCGTTTTGAATATCCTCCTCGGTTATCCGGCGTACCAGATAGCCGCAGGGAGCGTCCGTAAGGGCGCGTATGGCCTGCAGATTTTCCAGCTGGAAAGAGATGTAGCGCGCCTGCACTCCGGCCTGCTGCACCATATCCACGATTTCACCGTAATGCTCTGTCTGACCCTTGCTTTTAAGCTCGATAACGGCGGTAACGCCGTACCGGCTGCAAATATCCAGATACTCCTCAAAGGTGCATATGCCCGTGCCGGGGTATTCCTCCACATGCTGTCCCCGCTTCATGGTCATAGAAGCCAGATTTTCATACTTTGCCAGCTTTAAAATCTTCACACCTCCGGCCATTCGGTAGGTAACAGGGTCGTGAAAAGTCACCCATTTGCCGTCGGCGGTGCGGTAAACATCACATTCAACGCCCCAGAATCCGGCTTCCCCCGCGGCCATGAAGGCGGGAGCGGTGTTTTCCGGCGCAATCGCGCTGTAGCCCCGGTGAGCGATGAGGTTTACATCCGCCTGTGTGGTGGACAGAGGCTTTTCCGGGAAGCGGCAGTATTTGTCCAGAGCTATCTTGCCGCCCACGGCGATAATCACCACCACCGCGATAATTATGATAAGAATTGTGTTTCGTCTTTTTCCGGTTCTCATATTTCGGTTATAACAGGCAGGATCATGGGATTGCGTTTGGTTTTTTTGAAAAGATATCCGCTCATGCGCTCTTTGACGCAGCTCTTGATTGCGGAGTAGCCAAGAGTACCGGTGCTTCTGCACTCGCCCACGGCGGCCAGCGCCACGTTTTTGAGCTGTTCCATAAGATCCTCGGACTCCTTGACGTAAACGAAGCCGCGGGTAATGATCTCCGGCCCGGTGACAAGCTCACCGTCATCGCCGCTGAAATTCATCAGCACAACAATCATGCCGTCCTGGGCCAGATGTTTTCTGTCCCGCAGAACCACGCTGCCCACGTCGCCAACGCCCAGACCGTCAACCATAATTTCGCCGGAGGGCACGGTGCCGTTGAATTTGCAGGTTTTTTTGGTAAGCTCCAGTACCTTGCCGTTTTCGCTGATTATAACGTGGTTGGGTTCAATGCCCATCTGCTTGCCGAGAGCCGCGTGCATTTTCAGATGACGGGTCTCGCCGTGGACGGGGATAAGGAATTTGGGTTTTGTAAGAGCCTGAATTATTTTCAGTTCCTCCTGACAGGCGTGACCGGAAACGTGAAGGTCGCCCACGCTGTTGTAGGCCACCTCGGCGCCCCGGGCAAACAGCTCGTTTATGACCTTTGCCACGCCCTTTTCGTTGCCGGGGATGGCGGAGGCGGAGATGATTACCTTGTCGTCAGAGCCGATCTCCACCTGCTTGTGGCTGGAAAAAGCCATGCGGTACAGTGCGCTCATGCTTTCGCCCTGACTGCCTGTGGTGACAATGACCACCTTGTTTTTGGGCAGGCTCTTGGCCTGGTTTATGTCGATGAGAATGTTGCTGGGGATAACGGTGTATCCCAGCTCCGTGCTCATTTTCAGAATATTTTCCATACTGCGGCCGGTAACGGCAACCTTGCGGCCGTATTTTGCGGCAGTGTTGATGACCTGCTGAATACGGTCAACGTTGGAGGCGAAGGTGGTAACGATGATCCTCTTGTCGCAGCCGGCAAAAAGGGCGTCAAAGCTTCCGATAAGAGAGGTCTCGCTGTTGCTGTAACCCTTTCTTTCCACGCCGGTGGAGTCCATCAGAAGAGCCAGAACGCCTTCCTTGCCCAGGGTGCCGAAGCGTCCCAGATCAATGATGCCGCCCTTGACGGGGGAGGGGTCAATCTTGAAGTCGCCGGTATGCACCACCATGCCGATGGGGGTCTTGATGGCAAGGGCAACGGAGTCGGCGATGGAGTGGTTTACATGGATAAACTCAATGCCGAAGCAGCCCAGCTTAAATTTCTCCCCGGCCTCTTTTGTGATTATCTGGCAGTTAGCCAGCAGCTTGTGCTCCTTGAGCTTCAGTTCCACCAGAGCGGCGGTAAGACGGGTGGCATAAATGGGCGCGTTGATTTCCCGCAGCACATAAGGCAGCGCGCCGATGTGATCCTCGTGACCGTGGGTGAGGATAATGCCGCGGATTTTGTGCTGATTTGCCGCCAGATAGCTCACGTCGGGTACCACAAGGTCAATGCCAAGCATATCGTCGTCCGGGAAACCAAGTCCGCAGTCCACGATGATGATGTCGTTCTGGTACTCGTAGACCATGAGGTTTTTGCCGATTTCATGCAGTCCGCCCAGAGCGATTATTTTCAGTTTTTGTGCCATAAATGATAAATTCTCCTAACTTGTAAGTACGGTCAGGGCATGGAAAGAGAAGCGGCAAATGCGCTTACCACGGAACCTGCATCTTCCGTTATGGGCGCGAAATTCGCCTCTTTCCTGCTATTGACCTTTACCCCCCGGGGGGCGGTTTATATCAAGCGGACCGCTGCCGCTTAATGCCAAATTATTGCTTCGAAAAGCCCATCCGAAACAAAGTCTTATATATTATACCATATCATTTAGAAAAAAGATACAAAAACTTTTATATTTTTTTGTCGCTGTTGTATATGCGCCTGTCGATATCCCGCGCCAGTCGGGAAAAATCCGCGCACAGTTCCTGGGCAATTTCGGCGCTTTCCGCCTCGCAGTGAATTTTTATTGCGCTGACCGCGGCGGAGGGCACAATGTGTACCCAGCCCTGCTTTTCCCGGCGGCGGAGGCCGGAGCCGCCCCCTGTGTCGCCGAATTTGGCCGCCAGTTCACGCATTACGGCGGCACGACCGCTGAGAAGTTCAATGCTGGCATAACCGGAGGAAAATTTGGGCAGAGCGCCCACCGCCGTTTGAAGGGTCTGGTTTTTTTCGCTGAGATAGGCGCAGACCAGACAGGCGGCGAAAAGTCCGTCGTATAAAAAGGGTGGGGAGACCTGTTCGCCCCGGGCGACAGTCTTTCCCATGCTCTGTGCCAGGATGTCTGCGGCGGCGGTGAAATCCCATGGCACGGTCAGCGCCCATCCTTTTTCCAGAGCCGCCCGGCAGGCGATGAGCAAAAGCTCCCTTTCACCCACGGAGAGGCCTTCCTCGTCGGTGCCGGTGAGCACCGCGCCGCTGAGAGTGAAGGTGGGAACGGAAAGGCCGCCTTCCTTTACCTGCATCATGCGCAGCGCTTCTCCCAGAGCCGGATTTTCCTCTCCCGCGCCCTCCAGCCTCACAGCCAGCCGCGGTGCCGTCAGACCCTCCGTGGCGTCCTCAAGATAGGCCTTGTGCACGCCGGAAAGCTCTCTGGTGCTGCCGGACTGCCAACCCAACGCACGGCGCTCCTCGCCGCGGGCTATAATGCCCTCCATTCGCCGCTGACCCTCCCGGTTGAGCGGCAGGCCGTTTACGCCGAAAAAATGCATTCTGCAGCGGCTTTTTTCAAGGGCGCTGAAAACGGAAAGGGGCAGGCCGAATTTTCTTGATACAAAGGCCGCCTCCATGGGAAAACGGGCGTCCGTGCGCACGCATCTGCCGCCGGACATACGCAGCCCCGCCTCAAAGGCCAGAGCCGCCGCGTCGGAAAAATTGTTTTTATCCCGGCTGAGAGCCACCTCACCGAAAACCGCCGCAGCCGAGCCGATGGAGGAGGCTGTCTCCGCGCCCAGCTCCACGGAGGCTTCGCCGCTGATGACCGCCTTGTCCGAGAAAGAGGGGGCGGCCTTTACAAAACCCGTCACCAGATTGTGCCGCAGACGCACTCCCTGCTCCACCGAGCGGTTGGGCCACACCCGCACACCCTCAGTCAGCACCGCGTCACGCCCGATGACCGCGCCCTCGCCCAGCACGCAGCCCTCGTTTAAAATAGCGCCTGCTCCAACGGAGGAGCCGGCGGCGCAAATGCTGCCGAAAACCGTGGCGTTTTCCCCTAATCTTGCCCCCAGCAGAACGCTGTTTTGCACCAGCGAGCCGCTGCCCAGTACGCTGTTTCCGAAAACCACCGCATCCGGGCCGATGATGCAGTTTTCTCCGATGCTGACCCCGGGGCCTATATAACAGGGCTCTATCACCCGGGCGGAGGGGGGCAGCTTGGTCTTTTCCTCCGGCAGCTCCAGAGAGGTCTTTTTCCACAGCACGTCCACCGCGCATTTCAGATAGCTGTCGCAGCTGCCCACATCGCACCAGTACCCCGCCGGAGACACGGCGTAAAGCCTGCGCCGGTTTTTCAGCAGGGAAGGGAACAGGTCCCGGGCGAAATCCACGGGTGTTCCGCTGTCAATTTCGTTTAAAATACGGCCTTTTATGATATAAATGCCGGTGTTTACGCTGTTTGTGAAAACCTGGTCCCAGGTGGGTTTTTCAATGAAGCGCTGGATAAGCCCCTGCTTGTCGCAAAGCACCAGACCGTATTCCAGCGGATTTTCGTGGGGATAAGTTACAATGGTCACCTCAGCCTTTTTGCTGCGGTGAAATTCAAGACAGCTTTTAAGGTCGAAATCAAAAATGCCGTCGCCGGAAACAATAAAAACGTCCTCATCGTCGGAAAAGGGGCCGCAGCTTCGCACCGCGCCCGCGGTACCCAGAGGGCTGCGCTCGATGCTGTAGCGCATTTTTACCCCGAAGCGTGAGCCGTCCATAAAATGATTTTCTATCTGCCCCGGCAGATAGCACAGGGCGGCGGAGAGGTCTGTCACCTCCGCCTTTTTAAGCTGTTTTACCGCGTATTCCATTATGGGGCGCCCGTAAAATGGCACCATGGGTTTGGGTATGCCGCAGCTTAAGGGGCGCAGCCTTGTGCCTTCGCCTCCCGCAAGAATTACTGCCTTCAAAAAAATCCCTCCCTTTGCACTTATTATTTGCAAAGGGAGGACAATATAAACATTTCCCGCAACCGGGTTACCTTAAATAAATAAAAATTCGACAAAAAACATATTGTTTGTCGCGCTTTTTTACTTGAATATATGTATATATATGTATTACAATAGAAGTTAATAACTTTAAATATTTTCAAAAGAGTTAGGCGCGTATGAAAAGGTTATTCAGAAAGCTGATTTCAATATTGCTTACTTTGGTTCTGCTGGTGCTTTCCGTGGCACCGGCAGGCCTTGCTGTTTCTGCGGGCACTACAGACTTTGGCAATGCCCACATTGACTGCGATCCCATAATCAAATACAACGAGGAAACCGGCGTTTATTCTCTGGACCTGGAGCTGAATGCGGAACTTTACGACCACCTGGTAAACAGCGAAGATAATGACATTGCCGACCGTGGATATTTCAGCGCGAACTACCCCGGCTGGTATCTGGTGGAGCTTTGGGGCGGCAGGGGCGCGGATATTTTAAACGGTGAAGAAGTTGCAAGCTCCGGCGGCGCGGCCGGCTATGTCCACGCAAAGGTCTATCTGGAAAAGGACGACGTGCTTTTCTATTCCCTGGGCGGCAACGGTCAGGAAACCTACACCACCGGCACCGGCGGCGGCACAAACGGCGGCGGCGACGGCGGCACAATGATAACCTACGGCGTAGGTGGCGGCGGCGGTTACTCCGCGCTGTTTCTGTTTGATGACCCCGACTATTTTGAAAGCACCTACCTTAACGCAAAGAACGAATTTGCCTACGATAATATCAACGAATATGACCGCACCACAAAGTACATAATGATCGCCGGCGGCGGCGGTGGCGCAGGCGCGGCTCCCGATGGCAGCAGATTCTCCCCCGACGGCGGCGCGGGCGGCTCTGTTCTCAGCAGCACCGTCATTGACACCGTGGAAGGCATCGGCGCAACCGTTGCCGGCACTTACTACTCCGGCGACGACGGCAAGTCCAGCGGCACTTCATATGACTACATCGGTCACGGCGGCACCAATGTTCCCGGCGAAAAAGCCAGCACCAGCTGGAACTGGGTCTCCGGCGAACTTCCCAACGACTGGGTCGGCGCGTACAATAACCAGATTTCCCCCGGTGCGGGCGGTGCGGGCAACCTGCGCGGCGGCGCGGGCGGCGGCGGTTACTGCGGCGGCTCCGGCGGTATTCAGCAGAGCATAATAGTTCCCAACCATGTTGGCGGTGGCGGCGGCGGTTCTTCCTTTGTTGCTTCCGGCTCCAATATTTCCACCAGCCTTACGGAAGATGAAAAAAGCCTGCTGGACATCAACGCCTCAAAACTTGACCTTTCTTCCGGCGCGGTTTCCATAACCTACCTGGCCGGCGACGGCGGCAGCTACAGCTTCACCCCCCTCAGCAACCTTACCGTGTCCTTTGCGATAACCGACTATTTCAACATTTCAAACTTTGACTATACCCAGCACGGCGTTGACGGCGCGGGCGAACCCACTTACGAAAATGTTACCGTTTCTCCCGATGGCGACAACACAGTTTTTACAATAAAAAATATTTCCCTTTTGCCCACGGAAACAAACCTTACAGGCAAAGTACATATAACCCTTGACCTTACTCCGAAAACCAACTTCCTGGGCGGTAACGACGTCCCTGTGCTGGTGGACAACAGCATCTCCGTCAGCGGCACGGTTGATGAAGTCGAAACCACAAAAGTCATCACGCTGGATGCGGATAACTGCCACGTAAATGTGCCGCTAAATTTCTCTGTTCTGGCCCGTGACCATATCGCAAACGGCAGCATAGACCTGACCGTCGCGGATATGTATATTGACCGGTACGCCGACATCAGGGCAAATGTGGCCTCCAACAAATTCATAGATTCCATTACGGACTACAGCGTAACCGGCGGCACGCCTGCCCTTCCCGCAAAGGTGACGGAGTCCACCGAATATACCGTCAGCTTCACCGTCACTCCCGCAAATAATACGCTGATAAACCCCGTTGAAGGCGCAGGCCCGGAATGTGTTACCACCACCTTTACGGATACTGCCACCGTAACCATTCTGGCGCTTCATGAAAGCCACCTGAACGGCCAGCTTATAAATTTTGTAAAAGCCCTTGAATACAACAACGACGGTACCTATACCTTCTCCCTGCAAACCACCGCCAAAAACAACAGAGAATCTCACACCCCTAACCCCGAAACGGCTTACGGCGCAGGTTCTCTGACTTTCACCGTGCCCCATGACGGCGTTTATCTCGTTCAGGCCTGGGGCGGCACAGGCGGCAACGGCCAGAGCTTTAAAAACCTGATGGGCAACACGATAAAAGGCGGTACCGGCGGCGCCGGTGGTTATGTTTACGTTTACCTGCCCCTTGAAGCAGGGGACAGAATATACACCGAAAAAATCGGTGTTGCCGGCGTCGAAGGCGTCCAGAGCAGCGGCACAGGCGGCACAGGCGGCACATACTCTCTTGTAAAGCTTGACCGGGCAGACAGCGACACAGACGAACTGCTGGCAATTTCCGGCGGCGGTGGCGGCGGCGGTAACGCCGCTGTTGGCAAGGCCATAGGTCTTATCGGCATTGAAGGCGAAAGCGCCGACGGCTCAACAGTGATATACTCTGAACCTGTCACAACCGGCGACCCCCCTGAAATAAATTACGATGCGTACAACGGCCACGCCGGCGATCCCAGCACCGGCAGCGGGTGGAACATAGGTTCCTACGAAGCCGGCGGCAAAGGCGCAGACGGCGTAAGCTACTATAACCCCGTCGGCAAGCGCACCTTTGGCGAATATTCCTTTGAACATGTTACGCAGAGTGAATTTGACGCTGCCGTGGCAAACAGCAAACCTGCCGTACCTGCGGAAATGACAAATGTTTCAGCCGGCGACGGCGTTGTTCGGGTGAGCTGTCTGGAACTGTCTGACCACGATCACGTTACTTCGCTTCTTTCCGGCTACACCCTCAATCTGCAGTTCTCTGAATATTTTGATATCATAGAGGAGCCCAGCACCGGCGAGCCCAGCACCGTCGTATATTTCACCGGCAAAAACAACTGCGAAACAATTCAGGGCACCGACAAGGAGACTCTCACTTACACAAACGCCACCCTCAGCGGCAGCAATCTGCTGACCATCTCCAACATTGTTCCCCATCAGGACGGCTCCAGCAGCGACGGGCATTTTGAAAGCAGCATTGACTTTACCATCTCCGTCACCTGCGTCCAAAGACAGGCTTCCTTGGTGGAAATGACGTACCGGTGCTTGAATACGCACCTTCCGGCGATATGCGATACGGCGCGGCAATTACCCAGACGGGCACCACCGAACCCATAAACTACAACTATGCAGCCGACTACGCCAATGTGGCTCTGTCACCCGACGTAACGGCAGGCACTCTTGAGGGAAAAAATCTTTCTTATGGAGTCGGTGAAGAAGGACAGTACACCCGCGCCATGCTTTATACTTGGACGAAGGGATGGGAAGATCCCGACGACTGGACCGCAGACTTCCTTGAATACAAAGATGTTTTGGCGGTTGACGGCACTACCACAGATGTGGGGCCGGGGCCCTTCCACATTCCGGACACCAACATTCTTTACAATGTGGAAGTCGGCGTGGTTTCGCCCGGACCCGAAAAGGCTACGGTCGGTCCCGTTGTCACGGGCGTAACAGCCAGTGCTTTCGCAAACGTATTTGTTACCCCCCGCGTCACCCTGAATCTTACCGGCCTTAATTCCGACGTTACTCCCGACTCCGAGGGCGACATTACGCTGAACACGGCTCAGGACATGGTAATCACGCTGTCTCCTCAGAAGGGCTATTCTCTGCCTGCCGGCGTATCGCTGACGTACAAGAAAACCGGCAACGATGTCATTTTCAGCTATGACTCCTCCACCGGCAGGGTGGTCATACCCAGCAGCTCCATGACGGACTCCATGACCCTTACCGCCGCCGGCAGCAAAATTCTCTACCGCCTGGGTTACGCATACCAGCTTCCGGGCAGTACGGAAACAAATATCCACACCCAGACATATTTCTACGGCGAAACGGTTTCCGCCTGGGACTACACACCCCCGGATGTTCCCGGATATACTTTCGGGTGGCACTGGTACACCATCGCCGAAGACGGCGTTGCACAGGGCACAAGCCTTGACGGAAAACCCATGCCCGCGCGAGAGCTTTGGGTAGTAGGTACCTATGTCCCCAACACTTACACCATCAAAATCAATTACGAGTGGGCGGACGGCATCACAGGCAAAGTTGACCCGCCTGCCCCCGCAGAAATCCTTACCTGTGACTTCGGCGAAACATACAGCGTAACCTCCCCCGCGGTTACGAACTATACGCCGGATATCCCCATTGTAAACGGCACCGTTGACGAAGCGCTTATCAGCCAGGCGGTGGACGGAGAAATAACCCTTACCGTTGAATACAGCGCCCTTACCGGCAAGCTGGTTATCCATTACGTCACAGAGGATACCGGAGAAGTTCATACCGAGGAAATATCCGGCCTTCCCAGCGGAGAATCATATTCCGTTGCAACTCCCGGCAAAGTGGGTTACACCCCGGACGTTGCGGTGGTGACGGGCACGATGCCCAATGACGGCGCCGGCAAGGAAGTTACCGTAACCTACAAGCCCAATACATATGATGTAAAGCTTGTAATTGCCAATGATACACCGCCGCATACGGTGGTTTCCCAGCGTACGGTCTATTACAACAGTATTTACGGCTATACCATGGAAGAGGGCAATAAAACCTTTGTTGCCCTGCCTACCCAGGTAAACAAAACCGGCAGTAAATTCACCGGCTGGTACATGATGGTGGGCGGGAACAAGATTTACGTCACAAACGAAACCCCGTTCAGCCTTGACCACCTTGAGGACGGACAGGTAACCATCTACGCCGAGTTCGACACCGAAAGCTATATGGTAACCGTGGAGCACATCTATCTTGATGACAGCACCGCCGCTCCCACCGTGAACACCCTGGTCGAATACGGCGACAGCCACACCTGCGAAGCGGTGGATATTCCCGGCTACAGCTCCTACATTCTCAGCCAGAGTGGCGCGACCGGAGCCGTGCTTATCCGCGGACAGTATCTGAAACCCGCCGATCAGATTGTGATTGACTCCATGCCCGCCCAGCCGGTTGACCGTGCATTTATCTACGTGGGCGACCTTTGCCCCCTGACGATAAATTACATTTATCTGGATGTGGAAGGTGACGAACAGTCCCGCACAACCTACACCAACCGCGGTTACGATGCCGATGCCGACCCCGAAACTTTCACCACCCGCTTCGGCGACAGTTACAGCAAAGCTTCCCCGGCGGCACCGGATGGCTACACCTGCTCCATGCCGGTGGTCAGCGGAACTCTCAATGACCTCAGCGATCTGCAGATTGTGGACGAAGAGGTAAAGGGCAGAGTGGTGGACGTTTTCTACTACGCCCAGGCGCCGGAGTTCTCCGTTGATATATCCTGGGGAGCGATGACGTATACTTACGACAGAGGCATCTGGAATCCCGCCACCCACCACTACAGCGGCGGCACATTCTCCCCCTCTGACGAAAATACCAACAGGATAACCGTTACCAACAACTCCACTGTTGGCGTAAACGCAGCCTTCAGCTATCAGTCCGTTTCCCCCTATGAAAGCATCGGCGGATACTTCACCGCATCAGGCAGTTCCTCCGCAACAGCGTTGTCCTCAATCGACATGGCGAAAAAGGCCAGCGGCGGAGCCGGTACGGTGCAAAACATCTGGCTGTGGCTTACGGGCAGCCTGTCCGATTCCGTCAGCGGCACCATAACCGGCGGCAGATTTACCGTCACCATAACAGGAGGTGGTTAAATGCAGTTTAATATCCATCACTCCGGCGATTACGATGCCAATGTAAGCCTTAAAGGCCGAAAGGTTGAGTGTTTCTCGCCGAAGTACATAAAAAACACCTATCCTCAGGGCGGATGCAAGGTTCTGGGCGAGATGGGCGGCGGTAAGGCCAAGAAAGTCCTTGGCACCGTGCAGGTGGGGCGTGAACTGCACGAAGTTTCCCCCTCCGGCAGCAAAAGCCGCCTGTTCTGGCGCAGGGCAGGTTATCTGCAGGTGGGCGATGACCAGTACATAGCGGTGATGAAAAGCCGGCTTCCTTTCCTTATAATTCTGCTGGCGCTTATCGCGGTTATAATCATTCTGCTTTGCCTGCTGACCGGCCCGGGCAATACCCCGGGAAACACTCCCTCTGACAATCCGGGCAACACCCCCGGAACAGTAACCCCAGGTGATACTCCCGGAGACACCCCCGGCGGCGACGGCCCCATTGTCATCGCGCCGGACCATCCTCTTCCTCCCGTGGATGAAAATTCCCAGCCCATTGAGGGTGATACCTCCGAGAAGGCGGACGTTTCCGAAGGAGGCGGCTCCGTGTCCATGATTTACTCTCTGGACTCGTCGCTGACGCTTTCAAACGGTGATATCACCATCTACTTCCAGAATCCCAATGCCTCCAGCCATAACGTAACGGTGGATATGTACATCGTTTCCGGCGGGCAGGAGTACCTTATCGCGCAGTCCGGCCTGCTGGAGCCCGGCTTCGGCCTCACCAAGCTCCGGATGATGACCGGCGCTCCCACCCTCAGCGAGGGTATTTACGGAGGTCTTTTCAGACTGCATTGTTACGACCCGGTCACCGGCGAACAGGCCATGGTGGTGCCGGAGATAACCGGTCTGAACATAACCGTAACAAACGGTTAAAATCGTTTATCTTTTCCGGGCACCCCGACAAAGGCAAGGCACCCGGACACCCGATAAAAAACAGAAGAAAAGGAGAAACAAAATGAAAAAGATAGTTTGTATACTTCTTGTAGTTGTTATGATGTTTGCTCTGGCCATTGGCGCCGGCGCAGTGACTGCAACTCCTAGCGCCCCTGCAAACGGCGAAGTAACTATTACTGTTGAAACGCAGGACAATTCAGGCATAGTGTATTCTATTAATATCGAATGGGATAGCCTGAACTTTAAATACGACAACGGCACAGGAACCTGGCTGCCTGCAAGCCATACTTATCAACAGAACGATGCTGGTTGGGTCGCAAACACCAGCGGAGGCCAGGAACTTGTAGATAGTAAGGTCAATTCCACTGTAACCGTTACCAATCACTCCAACGCTCCGATTTGGTATACTGCTGAGTATACAAAAGACGGTACTCCTGTTGCCGGTGTCGAGGTTTCTCTTAGCAGCGCACAGGTAAACGTTAATATTCCCGCCGGTGTTGTCGGTGACACCAGCGATCCGAGCAACACAAAAACCTTTGAGGTAGTGGTTGGCGGTGATCCCGGCGAAGCAGCGCTCAACGGAGAAGTTGACGGCAATTTAACCATTACTATCTTCTCCACCAGTCAGGCTTAACCCCTAAACTTCAACCCCGCGTTTCGCCGTGCCGGTCAAAACCGCCTTTGGGCACGGCGGACGCGGGATTTTACCGGAGAAAATTATGAGTAAAACCGAAAAAATCATACTGATTGTTTTCGCAGTTATTGTGGTGGCTTTGCTGGCGGTTTTCCTGCTTCGCCCCCCTGGGGTGCAGGAACAGGTCGTGGGCGAGTTCACCCCGCCGGAGTTTGACAGCTCCGCCCTTTCCGGCGCTCCCGATGTGGAGCACCCGGAATTTTACGGCACGCTGAATCTTGGTGAGGGCATCGCCGTTTCCATGTACAGCGCTCCTATCGTAACGGAGGGTGCGGCTCAGGTTTACTTCACCTCCCCGGAAAGCAATACTGTCTGGGTACGTCTTCGCATAACCGATGAAAAGGGCAACATTCTCGGCCAGACCGGCCTTGTACGCCCCGGCGAGTATGTGGAATATATAACCCTTGAAACCCAGCCGAAGAAAACTGCTGCAGTTGCGAAAATTCTGACCTATCAGCCGGAAACCTATTACAGCATGGGCTCCGCCGGCGCTGAAATTCAACTACAGATAAAATAAAACTCCCTTCCGAGGAAGGGAGTTTTGTTTTTTAAACTTATTCAGTTTCGGAGCTTTCGGTCTCAGAGGCCTCGTTTTCGGGTTCCTCGACCTGGATGGTCTCGGAAATCTCACCGGGCATGGCAATCACATCGGGAGCGTCACAGCCGCGCTGGCCTTCCTTAATGCGCTCGCCGGAGGGGTTTTTGCGGGTGGTAAAGCACAGCTCGAACTCCTCGCCGGTCATGGTGTCGTTTTCAAGCAGGTATTCGGCAACCAGCTTGAGAATGTCCATGTGCTCGCGGAGGATGGTCTCGCAGCGGGCATAGGCCTCGTCCACGAACTTGCGGATCTCACGGTCGATCTCTGCGGCGATCTCCTCGGAGTAAGCCTTGGTCTGACCGAAGTCGCGTCCGATAAATACCTCGTCATGGCTGTCAAAGGCCACGGAGCCCAGCTTGTCGCTCATGCCGTACTTGGCAACCATGTTGCGGGCAATGGCGGTGGCGCGCTGAATGTCGTTGGAGGCACCGGTGGAGATATCGTTAAGCACCAGTTTTTCGGCAACTCTGCCGCCCAGCAGACCTACGATGCGGTCGCACATCTCCAGCTTGGACATAAAGCTCTTGTCTTCCTTGGGCAGGGAGATGGTCATGCCGCCCGCGCCGCCGCGGGGGATAATGGTGATCTGGTGAACGGGATCCTGAGAGGGCAGGGCGCGCATTGCAACGGCGTGACCGGCCTCGTGATAGGCAGCCAGTCTGCGCTCGTGCTCGGAAACCACGCGGCTCTTTTTGGCAGGGCCTGCGATAACCTTGATGATGGCCTCCTCGATGTCGGGCTGAGTGATGACCCTACGGTTGTTGCGGGCAGCCAGCAGGGCGGCCTCGTTTAGCAGGTTTTCAAGGTCTGCGCCGGTAAAGCCGGGGGTACCCTTGGCAATGGTGCCAAGATTTACGTCGTCGGCAAGAGGCTTTTCGCGGGAGTGAACCTTCAAAATAGCCTCACGGCCGCGGCTGTCGGGCAGACCGACGAAAATCTGTCTGTCGAAACGGCCGGGACGCATCAGAGCGGGGTCCAGAATATCGGCGCGGTTGGTGGCAGCCATAACAACAACGCCCTCGTTGTTGCCGAAACCGTCCATCTCAACCAGAAGCTGGTTAAGAGTCTGCTCTCTTTCATCATGACCGCCGCCAAGGCCTGCACCGCGGCGTCTGCCGACGGCGTCGATCTCGTCGATGAAGATAATGGAGGGAGAGGCCTTTTTGGCCTGTTCGAACAGGTCTCGGACACGGCCTGCGCCCACGCCTACATAAAGCTCTACAAAGTCAGAGCCGGAGATGGAGAGGAACTGTACTCCCGCCTCGCCGGCAACAGCCTTGGCGATGAGGGTTTTACCGGTGCCCGGAGGGCCAACCAGCAGCACGCCCTTGGGAATACGGGCGCCGATATCGATGAACTTCTTGGGATTTTTCAGGAAGTCCACGATTTCCTCAAGCTCGGCTTTTTCCTCGTCAGCGCCTGCAACGTCCTTGAAAGTGACTTTCTTCTTTTCGTCGCTGCCCAGACGGGTACGGGCCTTGCTGAATTTCATAACGCCGCCTGCACCGCCGCCGCCGGCCTTGTTCATCATCAGATACCATACCAGCATGAAGATGATCATGATGACGATGTAGGGCACGAAAGATACCCACCAGGGCGTCTGGGGACCGGGCGTGTAGTCGTAATCCTCAATAATGCCTGCGTCGTGCTGTTCTTTTATCAGATCGCCCAGGTCATTGTAGAAGATATTGGCGCTGTAAAGGTTGTAAACGACGGTATCCTTGCCGTTATACTCCTGTTTCAGGGTTAGGGTCAGAGTGGAGTCCTCAACCACGAAGGACTTTACCTGCTCACTTTCGAAAAACTCAACGACCTGACTGTACTTAATGCTTTCGGTCTTGTCGTTGGAAAACAGTACGGATATGGTTATCATCAGTATCACAAAGATAAGGATGTAAAAACCTATATCCTTCAGACCTCTTTTTCTGTTCAATGTTGTTCTCCGATCTTACTTGGAATAGATTTCCGGCTTAAGGATGCCGATGTATGGTAAACTGCGGTACATATCCGCGTAATCAAGTCCGTAACCGACCACGAAAGCGTCGGGAATGCTGAAGCCGGTGTAGTCGATGTGTACCGGCACCTGGCGCCTGTCGGGTTTGTCCAGCAGGGTGCAGAGTCTGACGGAGCGGGGGTTTCTGGTGGCAAGCAGCTTGAACAGACTGTTCATGGAGTTGCCGCTGTCAACGATATCCTCGATGATCAGCAGATCCTTGCCCTCGATGGACATGCCGATGTCCTGATTGATTTTAACGTTGCCGGAGGAGGCCGTGCCGGAACCGTAGGAAGAAATCTTCATAAAATCCAGTCTGCAAGGGAAGTCGAATTTACGCACAAGGTCGGACATGAAAATAAAGCTGCCTCTGAGAATGCCGACCACATCGGGGGACATTCCCTTGTAATCGCGGTTTATTTCCGCGGCCAGCTCATCTATTCTTGCCTCAATGTCCTCTTTGGTAAACAGGATGCTTTCAATATCGTTATGCATTTGTTCCTCCTTGCTCCTGCAGCCTTGCAAATCGCAGCATTACGGCGGTTTCTCCCTTTTCGGCAAGGAAGCTTTCCTCCGCGCCCACGTCCATTACTGCCGCCGCCTGCCCCTTTACGGACACAACGGGGATAAGCTCACGCCCTTGAGCGGGCAGCTTCAGATCGCACATCAGCTTTTTCAGACTGCGTCGTTTGCGTCCGGGCAGTGCGATGGTTTCGCCTGCGATACGGCTGCGAACGACAGGGTTACAGTTAATTATACTATCTTTAAAATAAAAAGTATTGAATGAATTTTGAACATTTTCGTCGAAAGGCACGATTTGGGTAAATATTTTTATATCCGTGCCGGGTACCGAAGTTTCACCGGGAATGGCAACAGGGGTTTCGCCTTCAATGGCACCGGTGACAGGAATTCCGACACAGAGTTTTTCATAGCTGCGCCAGATTTTACCGCCCCGTACATCCATGGAAGCGGAGGGATTTTCGTGTCCCGCCAGTTCCAGCGCGGCGACAACCTGACCCTCCGAAAGGGTCAGCCCCGCTCCGGCGGCCAGCAATCTTACCACCCGGGAACCTACCGCCCTGTGAAGAATGGAAAGCTCCGTGGCGTTTACCCAGTCCTCGCCGCCGTGCTTTTCCATGAAATCCGCCGCAAGAGAGCTTAAAAACTCTTCGTCCTGAGCGGCGATCCGGGCGGCGCGGGAAAAGGTTTCGTTGAGATTCGGGTTTATATCCTTCAAAACCGGCATCACCTGGTGGCGAAGCAGATTTCGGACGTAACGGTCATCGGAATTGGTGCTGTCGTAAATATATTCAAGACCTTTTTCGGCAATGTAGGCCTCGATTTCCGCCCGGCTCATATGAAGTATGGGGCGGATAATATTTCCCCGCTGTTCCGGGATTCCGGAAAGACCCAGACTGCCCGCGCCGCGCACAAGACGCATCAGCACGGTTTCACTCTGGTCGTCGGCATTGTGGGCGGTGGCGATAAGGTCGGCGCCCAGTTTTTCGGCGGCTCTTTCAAAAAATTCGTATCTCAGCCGCCTGCCGCATTCTTCAACGCCCTCGCCGGTGCGCTCGGCCTCGCCGTAAACATCGCCTTTTTCGGTGTAAAAGGGGATGCTCAGACTTTCACAAAATCGGCGCACGAACTGCTCGTCACTGTCGGCGGTCTCGCCCCGCATGCCGTGGTTGTAGTGGGCGCAGGCAACTCTTTCACCCCGGCTGTGCAGCAGGTGCAGCATACAGATGGAGTCCGCCCCGCCGGACACGGCGCAGAGAATAAGAGGCTTATTCGTCATAGTCGTCGCGGTTCCATTCTCTGTCGGAGAAGGAAGTGTACTGGGGCATCCACTGCAGGGTGACGGTGCCGGGCTCGCCGTGGCGGTTTTTCGCCACGATGCAGTCCACTTCGTTGCTCATGGCGGCGCTGTCGTCTTCGGTGGCCTCACGGTACAGGAACATTACCACGTCCGCGTCCTGTTCGATGGAGCCGCTTTCACGAAGATCGGAAAGCTTGGGCTTGCGGCTGGCCTTTTCGCTGTCACGGCTCAGCTGGCTCAGACAGATAACGGGAACGTTAAGCTCCTTTGCCATGATTTTCATGCTTCTTGAAAGTTCGGAAACCACCTGCACGCGGCTGTCGCTGCGTCCGTCGCCGCTCATAAGCTGAATATAGTCAATAACAACCAGACCCAGATTTTCCACCCTGCGGCATCGGGCGTTCATTTCCGCCACGGTGACGCCGGGGGTGTCGTCCACCATAATGTTTGTGCGACTGATGGAGGTGGCGGCGGCGATGATGCTGTTCCATTCGTCACGGTTAAGCTGACCGGTGCGCAGCTTGGAGCTGTCAACAAAGGCCTCGGAAGCCAGCAGGCGCATGCCCAGCTGCTCCTTGCTCATTTCCAGAGAGAAGAATGCAACGGCCTTGCCGGTGCCCTTGGCAACGTTAAGGGTAAGGTTCAGCGCAAGGCTGGTCTTACCAACGCCGGGTCGGGCGGCAAGAATGATAAGGTCTGAATTGTTCAGACCGGACAGGCGGGTATCAAGGCTGCGGATACCGGTGGATACGCCGGAGATGTCGCTGCCCAGCTTTGCCAGTTCCTGCAGCCTGCCGTAAACGCCGTGAAGTATCTGGGAAATGGGTTCCAGACCGCCTACTGAGCGGCCGCTGCGGATAGCGTAGATTTTCTTTTCGGAGGCCTCCAGAATTTCCTCGGCGCTGCCCTGCTGGGAGCTTACCATATCGCCGATTTCTCCCGCCGTTTCGCCCAGAGAGCGCAGCAGCGCCTTGTCCCGCACGATGGAGGCATATTCCAGAACGTTTGCGGCGGAGGGAGTGATATCCAGCAGGCCCATGATGTACCTGCGGGTGGTGTCCTCGTGATATACCCCCTGCTGTTTCATCTGGTCGATGACGGTGAGGGGGTCTATGACCATGGAGTAATTGAACATGGAAAGCATGACCTCATAGAGCTCACGGTTGGGCTGGTGATAGAAATGGTCCACCTTCAGCCTGTCCATGACCTGAGGAATGCATTTGGGATCTATTAACATGGAGCCCAGAACGGCCTGCTCCGCGTCGTTGCTCTGGGGCACGCTGCGGCTCAACAGTTCATCCATGACGATTCTCCTTTGCGATAGAATTTATTCTTCGATAACAACAATGTGCAGGGTGGCGGATACCTCGCTGCCCAGCTTTGCCTTCAGGTCGTAGGAGCCAAACTGCTTGATGGGCTCGTCCTGACGGATTTTTTTCTTGTCCAGCTCGATATTGAACTGTTCCTTGAAAGCGGCGGCGATCTCGTCGCTGGTGACAGCGCCGAAAAGCTTGCCGCTGGCGCCGGCCTTTGCGCGGACCTTGGCAACGCAGCTCTCCAGCTTTACGGCCAGAGCCTCGGCGGCGGCCTTGTCCTCGGCCAGCTGATGCAGACGTGCCTTTTCCTTTATCTTGGCGGCGTTAAGGTTGTCGGAGGTGGCTTCAACAGCCATCTTTTTGGGCAGCAGGAAGTTTCTGGCGTAACCGTCGGCAACTTCCTTGATTTCGCCCTTCTTGCCCAGACCCTTAACGTCCTGGTTGAGAATAAGTTTCATGATATTGTCCTCCAATAGCTATGGATTTATTTGCCCTCGTCCAGGAACATGTCAATCGCCCTGGCCAGAGCCACCACCACCTCATCGGTGGTCTTGTTTTTGATCTGTGCGCCGGCGGTGGCGGTGTTTCCGCCGCCTCCCAGCTTTTCAAGCACCACCTGCACGTTCACGTCGCCGATGCTTCTGGCAGAGATTATTACCTCCTCGCCGTCGGGGTAAATGACGAAGGAGCACAGAATGCCGGAAATGCTCAGCAGATCGTCCGCCGCCTGGGCCGCCAGCACACGGGTGATGGTTTTGTTTACCCGGGCGATGGCGATGTCCTCCCGATAGAGCTTTGCGCTGCGGATGACGTCGTATTTTTCGATGGTGGAGGTCAGATCGTTCTGGAACATCTTTTTGACCTCGATGGTGTCCGCGCCGCTGCGGCGCAGGAAGGCCGCCGCGTCAAAGGTACGGCTGCCGGTGCGGACGTTGAAGTTCTTGGTGTCCAGCACGATGCCTGCAAGCAGGGCGTTTGCCTCGGCAGGCAGGATATCGGAAGTATCGATGGTATATTCCAGCAGCTCCGTCACAAGCTCCGAAGCGGAGGAGGCGTAAGGCTCGTGGAAATTCAGGGATACCTTGTCGATGTAGTCTGCCGCCCGCCTGTGGTGGTCGATAACGGCGATGCGGGCGAAAGCGCCCAGCAGGTCTGGCACCAGAGTCTGGTCGGGCCTGTTGGTATCCACAACCACCAGCAGGGAGTGCAGATCGCACAGCATGGAAACTTCCTGGGGAGTGATAAAAACGCCGTGATAATCCGGCAGATTGCGCAGACTGTCAATTATGCTGCGGGTGGCAGCCACGTCCTGATCCATGACAATGTAAGCCTTTTTGCCCTTTTTGCGCGCGATGCAGCAAACGCCGGCAGCGGCGCCGATGCAGTCGATGTCGGCCCTCTTGTGTCCCATTATGAACACGGAGGAGGTGTCGTTTAAAAGCTCACCCAGGGCGCTGGCCATAACGCGGCTTTTTACCTTGGTGTGCTTTTCCACCTCGCGGCTGTGACCGCCGTAGAAGGTAAAATCCTTGTCATCGCGGATTACAGCCTGGTCGCCGCCACGGGAGATGGCCATATCAAGGCTGAGCATTGCGTACTGATAGTTTTCCCTGAAACTGCCGCCGTGATGACCCACGCCGATGCTGAGGGTGGCGGTGATGCCGCCGGGGCTTGCCACGTCGCGGACGGACTCCATGATGGAGAATTTGCCCTCTTCAATGCTCTTGAGGTATCTTTCCTCAAAAATGAAGACATAGCGGTCGCGGTCGGTACGGTATACCAGACCCTCTGTGGCGGAGGCCCAGGTGTTGATGCGGTCATCAATGGCGCCGCGCATGGTTATTTTCATGTTGTCGCTGACGTTTTTGGTCAGCTCATCATAGTTGTCCACCAGAATTATAGCCACGTTGGGCTGGCACAGACGGTACTGCTCCATAACGTGAGCATAGGTGGAAACGTCAAACCAGTAGGTAACGGCCAGACTGCCTCTCTGGGTTTTCAGAGCGGTGCCGTAAACGGTGTAAATGCGGCCCTCCAGCTCCACGTAGCCGGGGCTTTCACTCTTGCCGTCCAGCAGCCAGCGGGTGGAAAATCCTCTGGCCTGAGCGCCCAGACCCTTTTTGTAGGCGTCGTCCCTGCCGCCCAGCAGGTCAATGAAGCTCTGGTTTGCCCACAGAACCCTGTCGCCGCCAAGTTCCGTCACGCACATGGGCAGAGGGAAGCGCGTCAAAGCCTCGCCGTCGGGGAAGGACATGGTCTTTGCCACGGTGGACATTATCCTGCCGGTGCGTATCTTCACGGAAAGATTGAACACCGCGAAAGCCAGCAGCATCAGCACTGCCACGGCAAATTCCACCACAGCCACGATCCAGTGCCTGAGTATGAGAGACGCCACGGCGCAGGCGGCCAGCAGCACCACGAAAACGATGACACTGACCTCCGGCTTTTTCAGTTGGCGCTTGGGTTTATTCAAAGGGATCATCCTCCTAAGGCGATAATACTCCAGAATAACAGAACAAGTATACCAGAAGTTACCATGTATTTCAAGAATTAAATAAAAGACGCGCATACACGCGCGTGCGTGTGAAATACTCCTTTATTTTTCTGCCGCCCTGTGATAAAATAAATCATTACGATAATTTCGCAGTTTTGGAGGAATACCCTTGGCATACAACACCAAACGAGTCACCGAACAGCAGCTTGCCGCCCAGCGGGACTACGCCCACGAGGCCTCGGTACTGCTGCGTGAGCGCTTCGGTACGCCCACGGCCTATGTTGAAACTTACGGCTGCCAGCAGAACGAATCGGACAGCGAGCTTCTGCGGGGCATGCTTTCCGATATGGGCTGCACGCTGGTGAAGGACGGCTCTCAGGCCAATATCATCGTGCTCAACACCTGTGCCATACGCGAGCACGCGGAGACCCGCGTTTTCGGCAATATCGGCGCCTTCGGGTACGAAAAAAAGAACCGCCCCGGCACCGTTATCGCCGTGTGCGGCTGTATGGCACAGCACGAAAGCGCCGCGGAAAAAATGAAAAAGAGCTATCCCTACGTGGATATGGTGTTCGGCCCTCACGCACTGTGGCGTTTTCCGGAACTGCTGCACCGTCGCCTTATCGGCAAAAAGCGTGTTTTCGCCGTGGAGGCCAGCGACGGCTTCGTTGCCGAAGGCATATCCCGTCTCCGTGACAGCGATATAAAATCCTGGGTGTCCGTAATGTACGGCTGCAATAATTTCTGCTCCTACTGCGTGGTGCCCTACGTCCGCGGACGGGAACGCTCCCGCCTGCCGGAGGATATTTTAGCCGAAATTGCCTCCCTTGCCGCCGCCGGCTGCAAGGATATCACCCTGCTGGGTCAGAATGTAAACTCCTACGGCAGGGATCTTGACTGCGGTACGGATTTTGCAAAGCTGCTGCGGCAGGTTGATAAAATCGACGGGGATTTTCTGGTGCATTTTATGACCAGCCATCCCAAGGACGCGGGGGAAGAACTCTTCGCCGCCATGGCTGAGTGCAAAAAGGCGGCGCCCCACCTGCACCTGCCCTTCCAGTCCGGTTCAAGCCGGATTCTGAAGGATATGAACCGTGGCTATACAAGAGAGCAGTATATTGAAAAAGTGCGCCTTGCCCGGAAATACATCCCCGGTCTGACCCTCACCAGCGACGTTATCGTTGGTTTTCCCGGCGAAACCGAGGAGGATTTTGAGGAAACCCTGACTCTTATCGAAGAGGTTGGGTTCCACGCCCTTTTTACATTCATTTTCTCTCCCCGCTCCGGTACGCCGGCATATTCCATGGAGGACAACACTCCCAGAGAGGTCAAGCAGCGCCGCTTCGACCGGCTTCTGGATATGCAGAACTCCATTTCCGCCCGGCTCCACGGCGAAATGGTGGGGAAAACCTACCGGGTGCTGGTGGACGGTGAAAACCAGACCGGCGGACAGGATTATAACCTCAGCTCCCGCACCGCCTCCGGCAGGCTGGTGCACCTCAAGGGGGACAAGTCCCTTATCGGAAAGTACGTAAACGCCCGCATCACCGGCAGCACCACCTGGTCGCTGATGGGTGAAGTTACTGAGGAAACGGAAGTGAAATAATGGCGGAACTTACCCCTGCAATGAAGCAATATATGGACATAAAATCCCGGCAGAGCGACAGCCTGCTGTTTTTCCGCATGGGCGATTTTTACGAGATGTTCGGCGAGGACGCGAAAGTCGCGTCCCGTGAGCTTGATATTGCCTTGACCAGCCGTGACAAAAATAAATCCGACGAAGAAAAGATGCCCATGTGCGGCGTACCCTACCACAGTGTGGAGGGTTATATCGCCCGCCTTATTTCCAAGGGTTACAAGGTTGCCGTCTGCGAGCAGCTGGAGGATCCCTCCCAGGCCAAGGGTATTGTAAAGCGCGACGTTATCCGCGTGGTTACCCCCGGCGCAGTTATCGACGCATCCATGCTGGAAGACGGCAAAAATAACTTCATCGCCTCCGTCTGCACCGCCGACGGAGAGACCGGCGGCGCTTTCTGCGACCTGTCTACCGGAGAGTTTTATGTAACCTACTACACCGGCGAAGAGGCCTCCTCCAGAATGGCCTCCGACCTTGGCACATATGCCCCCCGTGAGGTAATGCTGGACAGCGCCAGCGCCTGCGACAGAGAGATAGGCACCGTGCTGCGCCAGCTTAACTGCCTGTGCGAGCAGGGGGATGACTGGCGATACGAATACACCTCCTGCGTGGCTGCGGTAAAGAGCCGCTGCGGGGCGGATACTGCCGCTGCCGCCGGACTGCCCTCCAGCCGTGCGGTTATTATGGCTGCCGGCGCCCTGCTGGGTTATCTTGAGGAAACCCAGAAAACCGACCTTGGCCATATCCGTGAAATCAAATACCGTGACGAGACCCGCTTTATGCACCTGGACCTTACTGCCAGGCGGAATCTGGAGCTTTGTGAAAATCTGCGCACCCGGGAGAAAAAGGGTACTCTGCTCTCCGTTCTGGACAATACTTTCACCCCCATGGGCAGCCGCCTTATGCGCAGCTGGATTGAAAAACCCCTTGTTGACCCTGCTGACATAAACCGCCGCCTTGATATGGTGGAGGAACTGAAAAACAATCAGCTTGTCCGCCTTGAGGTGCGTGACTGTCTGAAAAAAATAGGGGACATGGAGCGTCTGATTGCCCGTGTGGTATACGGCAGCGCCAACTGCCGCGACCTTGTTGCCCTCTCCGCCTCCGGTGCCCAGATACCTGCACTGAGAAGCCTTCTTGCACCTCTGGCATCCGGAGGAGTTAAAAATATTTATGTAAACCTCGATGAGCTTGCCGATGTGCGCCGGCTTATCGACGACGCCGTGTGCGACAATCCGCCCTTTTCCCTGCGGGAGGGCGGCTTTATCCGCGACGGATACAGCCCCGAGGTGGACAGACTCCGCAGCCTTATGAAAGGCGGCAGGGGAATGGTCGCCGCCCTTGAGGAGCGCGAGCGCGAGCGTACCGGCATCAAAAAGCTGAAGATTGGCTACAACAAGGTTTTCGGCTACTACATCGAGATTTCCAAGGCCAGCGGCGATGTTGCTCCCGAGGACTATATCCGTAAGCAGACTCTTGTAAATTGCGAGCGCTACATAACCCAGGAGCTTAAGGAAATGGAAAGCTCCATCCTTACCGCCGAAGAGCGTGTAAGGGCTCTTGAATACGAAATTTATACCGATATCCGCGCCAAAGTGGCATCCCAGGTGGAGCGCATTCAGCGTGCCGCCGCCGCAGTTGCCGCTCTGGACGCTGCGGTCAGCTTTGCCACCGCCGCGGCGGATTACGGCTACTGCCGCCCCCAGGTGGACAATTCCGACGTGCTTGAAATACGTGACGGACGTCACCCGGTGGTTGAGCGTATGCTCACCGACAGCTTCTTCGTTCCCAACAACACCTCCATCAGCATTTCTTCCAGCCGGGTCCAGGTTATCACCGGTCCCAACATGGCGGGTAAAAGCACCTATATGCGCCAGGTGGCTCTTATTACCCTTATGGCTCAGGCAGGTTCCTTTGTCCCTGCCAGCCGCGCCCGCATCGGCGTTGCCGACCGCATATTCACCCGCGTGGGCGCCTCCGACGACCTTGCGGGAGGACGCTCCACTTTCATGGTGGAAATGACGGAGGTCTCCGACATTTTGAAAAACGCCACGGAGCGCAGCCTGCTGATTCTTGACGAAATCGGCCGAGGCACCTCCACCTTTGACGGTATGGCAATCGCCCGTGCCGTGCTGGAGCACGCCGCCGACCCCAAAAAGCTGGGTGCGCGTACTCTTTTTGCCACCCACTATCACGAGCTGACGGCTCTTGAACAGATGATGGACGGGGTGAAAAATTACAACATCGCCGTGAAAAAGCGGGGCGACGACGTAATTTTCCTGCGCAAAATCGTCCCCGGCGGAGCGGACCGGAGCTACGGCATTGAGGTTGCGGGTCTGGCCGGCCTGCCCAAGAGCGTTATAAAGCGCGCCCGTGTGCTTCTGGGCGAGCTGGAGTCCGGCGTTGGCGCTCCCGTTCCCGCACAGCGCAGGGATGAGCCCGACGACCAGTTCACCCTCACCGACATGGCCGGCAGCAAGGCTCTTGACCGTCTGCGGGCGCTGCAGCCCGACACCCTTACTCCGCTGGAGGCGCTTGGCATACTGTACGAGCTTAAAAAGGAGCTTGAAAATGAGTGAATCTCCTATGAGGACTCCTCTTGTGCAGGAGCCGGGGCCACGCCTTAAACGGGGCGAAATTGTGGGCGGATGGATAATGATGGTCGTTTATACGGCTGTCATGGCCTATGTGGCGGAGGGAATTTCCCTGCTGTGGGAAAAACTTTTCGGCAGCAGCATCGGAGAAAAAATTCTTTTCGTCCTGCCCTACTTCATCTGCTTTATAGCCTGCGTGATAATTTTCCGCCGGCACCTTGCCAGAGAGCTTCGCATGTTCGGCAAAAATCTTGGCCGCTGCATAATTACGGGCATTGTAGGCTACGCGGCGATTTACGCAATGAGCCTTGTGGTAAATCTCATCCTTGTCATCGCCGGAGTGGACGTTACCGCAAACCCCAACCAGAACGCCATCTACGAAATGTACGACACAAACCGGCAGGCGCTTATCGCGTCGGCCTGTATGCTCGGCCCGCTGGTGGAAGAGGTCATATACCGCAGCACCGTTTACGGCAGCATAGCCCGGCGCAATAAAATCGTTGCCCATATTGTAAACTGGTTTTTCTTCGGAGCCATACACGTGGTGCAGTTTGCCTTTATGTACGGCGACCCAAAACTGCTCATCCATGTTCTTGCCTATATACCCCACAGCGTGGGCATGGCCGTGGTGTATGAGCGAAGCGGCAGCGTGTGGACGTGCATATTCCTGCATATGATAATAAACATTATTTCCATAGGCACCATCGGTCTGATGTAAAGGAGAAGAAAATGGCTGATATTATCCGGCGGCTTGACCCGCAGGTAGCCAACTTAATAGCGGCGGGCGAGGTGGTTGAACGTCCCGCCAGCATCGTAAAGGAACTGTGCGAAAACGCCATTGACGCGGGTGCGACCGAAATCACCGTGGAGATAAAGCACGGCGGACTTACCTATATCCGGGTTACCGACAACGGCAAGGGTATGAGCAGAAACGACGCCCGCACCGCCTTTATGCGCCATGCCACCAGCAAAATATCCTCCGAAGCGGACCTTGAAGCCATCGGCACCAGAGGTTTCCGCGGCGAGGCTCTGGCGGCAATCGGCGCCGTCAGCCGGGTGCAGATGCTCACCCGTCAAAAGGGTGAAATTGAGGGTACCGCCATATCCGTAGACGCCGGCGAGGTAACCCAGTACGACCCGGCGGGATGCCCCGAGGGCACAACCATCATTGTCCGCGGCCTGTTTTACAATACCCCCGCGCGAATGAAATTTCTTAAAAAGGACGCATCCGAGGCGGCGGCCTGCATGAGCGAGATACAGCGGCAGGCTCTTTCCCGCCCGGACATCAGTCTGACCGCCATAAAGGACGACGCCCAAATATTCAAAACCTCCGGAAAAGGCGACCTTAAAGACACGGTGCTTACCGTTCTTGGCAGGGATTTTTCCAACAATATGCTGGCGGCAAAGGCCGCCGCTCAGGATATAATCGTCACGGGATACGTTACAAAACCTATTGCCAGCCGTGGTAACCGCACCTGGCAGTATTTCTTCGTAAACGGCAGACCCATAAGATCCCGCACTCTCTCCGCGGCTCTGGAGGAGGGCTATTCAAACCTTATCGCAAAGGGACGCTTTCCCGGATGCGTGCTGGACATCAAGGTGCGCCCCTCCACCGTGGATGTTAATGTTCATCCCTCCAAGGCGGAGGTGAAATTCGCCTCCGACAGGGAGATTTTCAGCGCCGTCTATCACGCCGCCCTTTCCGCCGTCAGCGGCAGGGAGGCGCCGCCCACTTTCAGCCGGGACAGCGCTCCGACCTATTCGTCTCCGCAGGATACCGCTGCCGCATTTGATTTCGGTACTCCTTTCGACATGGTGGCTCAGAATTATCACCAGCCTCAGACGGTGGAGCAATACAGGGAATATCTTGACAACATCGAACGCCTGCGCCTTGCCCGAAACGCGGCGGAGGAATTAGAGAAAGGCGTGTATCCCACCCAGACCGCCATCACCACAGACCAGGCTGTGCCCGTTACTTATGAACCTCTGGAAAGGCAGTCGGATTTGGAGCTTGAAGAGGAACGAATCCTGCCGCAGGATACGGAAATCCGTATCGTGGGCGAGGTTATGGGCACCTACATACTGGTTGAATATCCGGAGGGACTTCTGATAGTGGACAAGCACGCCGCCCACGAGCGCATTTTGTTTGAAAAGTTCCGCCTACGGGACGAAAAGCTTATGAGCCAGCGGCTTATAAGTCCCATTACCATATATTTCAGCGATGCTTCTGCGCTTATTGAAAATCTTGGTCTGCTCAATGATGTGGGCTTTGACGCTGAGGATTTCGGCGGCGGCACCATAATCATCCGCGCCGTGCCTCAGGGTGTGGACGTGGGTGATGTTGAACCCCTGCTGGAGGAAATATGCCATAAATTCAAAAGCGGCAAAAGCACCGCATACGACCTGCTTCGCGACGAGATACTCCACTCCATGTCCTGCAAGGCCGCCATCAAGCGTGGGGACATCACCGACCGGGCTGAGATGGAAAGTCTTATCCGCCAGGTACTTACCAGGGGCGATGTGCGCTACTGCCCCCACGGCAGACCCATCGTCATGCGTCTGGAGCGGACCACTCTGGACAGGCATTTCGGGAGGTAGCAATGGCGGGAAAGATAGTTTGCATCTGCGGGCCTACCGCTTCCGGAAAGACCGCCCTTGCCGCCCGTCTGGCAAGGGATTTCGGCGGGGAAGTGGTGTCCGCCGACTCCATGCAGGTCTACCGTGGACTTGACGTGGGTACGGCCAAGGTCACGCCGGAGGAAGCTCTGGGCGTGCCCCATCACCTTATAGACATTCTGGACCCCGGCGAGAGCTGGAGCGCCGCCCGCTTTGTGGAGCAGGGCGGACAGGCGGTGGATGACATTCTGCGCCGGGGAAAGCTGCCCATTATCTGCGGCGGCACCGGACTGTATGTTGAAAGCCTTGTAAAGGGTCTGCAATTCGGCGCCAGCGGAGAGAACACCGCGGTACGCGAAAAATACACCGCCATGGCGCGGGAGGAAGGCTCTCTTGCCCTCCACGCCGTTCTTGCCGGAAAAGACCCGGAGGCTGCCGCCGCCATTCATCCGAACAATGTAAAAAGAGTGGTGCGGGCGCTGGAGGTGCTGGAGCTTACGGGCTCCACAATTTCCGACCATAACGCCGCCACGGCGGACATGCCGCCCCGGTACGACGCCCTGCCCATAATACTTACCTTTGCCGACCGTCAGACACTCTACGACCGCATTGACATGCGGGTGGATATGATGGTTGAAAAGGGTCTTATGGAGGAGACGGAAAAGCTTCTGAAAATGGAGCTGCCGCCCTCTGCCACGGCTCTGCAGGCCATAGGTTATAAAGAGATGATACCTGCGGTTCTTGGAGAGGACACCACGGAAAACTGCGCCGCGGCATTGAAGCAGGCCACCCGCCGCTATGCCAAGCGCCAGCTGACCTGGTTTCGCCGCTGGGAGAACGCCCGCTGGATAGAGCAGGAAAAAAACGCCGATTTTGAGGCTCTGCTTCAAATTTCGACAAAATATCTGAAAGATTTTGGTGTAATCTGAATATGCGCTGTAAATCTTTGGGGGAATATGTTAAAATACAAAAAACGGCGCGGTTCCCCCGAAAAGGAGTACATATGCCTAATCTTCAGGACACCTTTCTCAACTGCGCCCGCAGAGACCGCACCCCTCTGACCATCTTTCTGATGAACGGATTTCAGATGAAGGGGCAGGTCACCGGGTTTGACAGCTTCACCGTCACCCTCATGTCCGAAAACAAGCAGCAGCTTATCTACAAGCACGCCATTTCAACAATAATTCCCGCCCGGGCATTCGCCCTCCAGGAAGAGGAGGAGAGCGCCTGAAAGACAGCTAAGGAGCCTGCAAATGAACGAACGCCGGCGCGAAGGCGCGGAAAAAGTAAATAAAAACCCAATCGTCCGCCGGGTACTGCTGATAATCATTCTGGCAGGCGTGCTGGCCTATATCGGCGTTTATATCTACCAGGCCCTGCACGACCCTGTGGGCACATCCCAGGCCATCGCCTACACCGCCACCGACAGCGTGGAGGTATCCGGCTGGGTGTTCAGAGAAGAAACTCCTCTGACCGTGGAGGATGAATTTTTCTCCGTGTCTGTGTCCGACGGTACACGGGTAAGCAAAAACGGCGCCGTTGCCGTGGCCTACAATTCCCAGGGCGCCTGGGAATTGGGCCGGGAGCTCATGGAGCTGGAGGCTCAGCTGGAACAGCTTGAATACTCACTTGAGTATGAAAGCGCCGCAACAACCGCCGCCGCTCTGGACGAAACCGTTTACGGAGGCATAATGGCGATCGCCGCCATGGCCGATGAGGAGAACCTGTCCGCCGCAGGCGATACGGCCACCGAAATTAAAAGTGCCCTGCTGCGCCGGGATTATGTATCCCAGGGCATCGAGGGCATTGAGGAAAAAATCGAGCAGACCACCGCCCGTATCACCGTGCTCAAGCAGCAGCTTTCCGCCACCGCCACTTCCATTGCGTCTCCCTATTCCGGCACCTACAGCTCCTATACCGACGGTCTGGAACGCGTGCTGACGCCTTTTAGAGTGAAAGATATGAGCGCCGCCCAGCTGGAAAGCGCCGTGCAGCAGGACCAGACCCAACCCGGCACCGTGGGCAAGATAGTCAGCGGCTCCCGCTGGTACTATGCCTACACCGCCGAAAGGGAGGAAATGGAGGTTCTGCGAAACAAGAAATACATAAATCTTGCATTCAAGGACTCCCAGCACGAGCCTTACGAAATGCTTATCGAGCAGATGACCCCCGCCGACGCCTCCGGGCGCTGCGTGGTACTGCTTTCAAGCTCGGACAGCTTTGCCGAGGTTATCGAGACCCGGCAGGCTGACGCGGAGCTGATATTCAGCAGCTACACCGGTCTGCGCATCCCAAAGCAGGCTCTGCACATTGATGAGGACGGCAATACCGGCGTCTACTGTATAAGCGGCGTGCAGACCTACTTCAAGGAGATCGAGATCATCTGGATAATGGACGAATACTACGTCATCCGTAACGACACCTCCTCCGCCACCGCCGTAAAGGACGGGGAGGAAGTGGTAATCTACGCCAAGGACCTTTACGAAGGGAAGATCGTAAGATGATAGAGAAAAACGTGGCCCGCGTAAAGGCTGAAATTGCCGTCGCCGCCGCAAAAAGGGGAGTGGATCCCCACAGCATCACCCTTGTGGCCGCCACCAAGATGAACGATGGGGAAGCCGTCCGCCGGGCGATTAAGGGCGGCGTGGACGCCTGCGGCGAAAACCGGGTGCAGGAGCTTGTGCAGAAAAACGGCGAGGGTGCCTACCAGGGCGCGCCGCTGCACTTTATAGGCCATCTGCAGCGCAACAAGGTAAAGCAGGTGGTGGGTGTTGCCGACCTTATTGAGTCCGTTGACAGCGACCGCCTTGCTCTGGAAATTGAAAAAACCGCCGAAAATCTTGGTATCGTCCAGAAAATTCTGGTGGAGGTCAACATCGGCGGCGAGGACAGCAAAAGCGGCATCTCACCCGAAGAACTGCCGGGATTTCTCGCCCGTCTGGACAAAATGCCCCACCTGAAAACGGAGGGTTTGATGACCATAACTCCCATCGGCGAGACCCCCGAAGAAACCCGTCCCTATTTTAAGCGGATGTATCGACTTTTCCTTGACATGAAAGACAAAAAATATGATAATGTGACTATGAAATACCTGTCTATGGGAATGAGCGGAGACTTTGCCTGCGCCGTGGAGGAAGGGGCAAATATGGTCCGTGTTGGAACCGCGATTTTCGGGCAAAGAAATTATTAGGAGGTAAGTCCTGTGGGATTTTTTGACGAGATTAAAAAACTGACCAAGCCCTATGCCGACGAAGAAGAGGGATTCGACGATTTTGAGCCTGCGCCCTCCAGAAAAAGCTCTGAATCATCCTTTGTCGAGGAAAGGCGCAACAAGGTCGTTAATATCCATACCACCACCCAGCTTCAGGTCGTTCTGGTAAAGCCCGACCGCTTTGAAAACGCGGCGGAGATCGCAGACCACCTTAAAGAAAAGCGTACCGTGGTGCTCAATCTTGAGTCCACCCACAAGGACATCGCCCGCCGTCTGGTGGACTTCCTCAGCGGCGTGGCCTATGCCAACGAGGGCAAGATAAAAAAAGTAGCCGCCAGCACCTACATAATTACTCCCTACAACGTCGACATTCTGGGAGATCTTATCGACGAGCTGGAACATAACGGGATGTATTTCTGATCCATAGGGAGGAGTGCTCAAAATGCTTACACCTCAGGAAGTCCAGGAAAGAACATTTGAAAAAGCAGTATTCGGCGGATATGACATGGGCGAGGTAGATGACTTCCTCGACGTGCTCACAGAGGATTATACCAACCTCTACAAGGAAAACGCCGTACTTAAAAACAAGATGAAGGTGCTGGTGCGCGCCGTTGAGGAATACAGGGAAAAGGAACAGTCCATAAACTCCGCCCTGCAGAATGCCCAGCGCAATGCCGACGCCATTATTGCCAATGCCCAGGCCACCGCCGGCACCATCGCGGCCAGCGCCGCCGCACAGGCGGAAATCGATGCCGGCCGCCAGGCTGCACAGAGCCAGATGGAGGCCGTTCAGGCCCAGATACAGGCTGCAAAGCAGGCCGCACGCGAGCAGCTTCAGGCCCAGCAGAATGCCCTGGCCGAGGCCAAAAATAGTGTAGCTGATTACGTTGCCGCCGTCCGTCAGGCTCTGCGCCGTGAGGACGAGCTTCTTGCGGCTCTCCTTGAAAAGGCTCCCGCACCCGTGGAGATGCCCGCCGTAGAGGAACAGACCCAGCCCATTCCTGTGGTGGAGACGCCCGCACCTCCCCCCATTGTTGCGGAGGAACCCACCATCAAGCTGGCCCAGGTTCACGACGAAGAGGACGTTGCCGCCGAGATCGAGCGCAGCGTCAGCCGCACAATCCGACAGGAGGACGAGGCCGAGCGCCAGGAGAGAAAACCCAAGTTTGAGTTTATCGACCTGCGCTTTGACAAAGACTACGATCTTTGATGTGTCGTACCCCCTCAGGGGGCAAAAAAAACTTGCATATTCATTAATTTAATATTATAATATCGGGCAATAGTGTATATTGCCCGATATTTTTCTATCCGAAGGAGAAAATACCATGGATATCAACGCAACCGTAAATCTTCCCAAGACAGACTTTCCCATGCGCGCCGGCCTGCCCAACCGCGAACCCGGCATGCTGCAGGAAATGTACGATAAGGATATTTACCACAAGGTCATAGAGCGCAACCAGGGCAAACCTCTGTTCGTGCTTCATGACGGCCCTCCCTATGCCAACGGCAACATTCACATCGGTCACGCTCTGAACAAGATCCTCAAGGATATCATCGTAAAGCACCGCAATATGACCGGTTACTGCTCTCCCTATGTGCCCGGCTGGGATACCCATGGTCTGCCTATCGAATCCGCTATTCTGAAAAATAAAAAGATCAAGCGCGACGAACTGACTACCGCGGAATTCCGCGACAAGTGCCGTGAGTACGCTCTTGACTTCCTTGACAAGCAGCGCGAGCAGTTTAAGCGTCTTGGCGTGCTGGGCGAGTGGGACGATCCCTACATCACCCTCACTCCCGACTTTGAGGCCGAGCAGATTCGCGTTTTCGGCAAGATGGCCGAAAAGGGTTATATCTACAAGGGAATGAAGCCCGTTTACTGGTGTCCCGCTGACCAGACCGCTCTGGCCGAGGCGGAGATCGAATACGCCGATGACCCCTGCATCACCCTGTTTGTAAAATTCCCTGTCCGTGATGACAAGGGCAAGCTCTCCAAGTATGCCGACCTGTCTAAAATTTTCTTTGTGATCTGGACCACCACCCCCTGGACCATTCCCGGCAACCAGGCCGTGGTCGTAAATCCCGAGTTTGAATACGTTCTGCTTCAGATTCCCTCCGGCGATGTGCTGATCCTTGCAAAGGAACTGGCCGAGGGTGTTTGCAAGGCTGCCGGTATTGACTATGCCCAGTGCGCCGTTCTTGCCACTCTGAAGGGCAAGGAATTTGAACTTATGGCCGCAACGCACCCCCTCTTTGCCCGTGACAGCGTTGTTCTCTGCGGCGAACATGTCACTCTCGAGGCCGGTACCGGCTGCGTTCACACCGCCCCCGGATTCGGCGCCGATGACTTCAACATCTGCCAGCAGTACGACAAGGCCGGTCTTACCAACATCGGCGTGCCCGTACCTGTAAACGCCAAGGGTGTTATGACCGATGAAAAGTACAACGGACAGTTCTACGCCAAGGCAAACGAGATTATTCCCGATGATATCCAGGCCGCAGGTCTGCTGCTGGCCCGCGAAAATATCACCCACTCCTACCCCCATTGCTGGCGCTGCAAGAACCCCATCATCTACCGTGCCACCGAGCAGTGGTTCTGCTCTGTTGACGCTATCAAGGACGCCGCCATCGCCGCCTGTGATGATATTCAGTGGAAGCCCGAATGGGGCAAGGACCGTATGGTCTCCATGATCGTTGAACGTAACGACTGGTGTATCTCCCGTCAGCGTGTATGGGGTGTGCCCATTCCCATTTTCTACTGCGATAAATGCGGCAAGGACATCGTTACCCCCGAAACCATCGAGCATATCGCAGAACTGTTCAGGGAACACGGCTCCAACATCTGGTTTGACAAGGAGGCCGATGAGCTTATACCCGCCGGCTTTGTGTGCCCCCACTGCGGCGGCACACACTTCTCCAAGGAAACCGACATTATGGACGTTTGGTTCGATTCCGGCTCCACCCATGCCGGCGTGCTGGAACAGCGCTCCTACCTGAATTCCCCCGCCGATGTATACCTTGAAGGCGGCGACCAGTACCGCGGCTGGTTCCAGTCCTCCATGCTGACCGCTATCGCTGCCAGGGGCGCAGCTCCCTACAGGCAGATTATCACCCACGGCTGGACTGTAGACGGCGAAGGCAAGGCCATGCACAAATCTCTGGGCAACGCCGTCAGCCCCGACGAGGTCATAAAGGAATACGGCGCCGATATGCTGCGTCTGTGGGTCTCCTCCACCGATTACACTCAGGATGTGCGCATCTCCAAAGACATCATGAAGCAGCTGTCCCAGGCTTATCTGAAGATCCGCAACACCGCCCGCTATATGCTGGGCAACCTGTGCGACTTTGACCCCGACGCCAACCTGACCGCGCCGGAGAATATGGAAAGCCTTGACCGCTTCGCCCTGCACACCTTCAACGAACTGGTAAAGACCGTCCGTGACGCCTATGACCGCTATGAATTCCACGCCGTTTACCGTGCGATTTACAACTACTGCGTCATCGACCTGTCCAATTTCTATCTGGATATCATCAAGGACCGCCTGTATTGCGGCGACGAGGCAACCCGCCGCAGCGCTCAGAGCGTCCTGTATATCATTCTTGACGGCATGACCCGTATGCTGGCTCCCATTCTGGCCTTCACCAGCGACGAAATCTGGAGCGAGATGTGCCACGATGCCGGCGCCGACGGCGACAGCGTACTGCTCA
This sequence comes from Oscillospiraceae bacterium, assembly GCA_017439805.1. Lineage (GTDB taxonomy): Bacteria > Bacillota > Clostridia > Oscillospirales > Oscillospiraceae > RGIG3171. Next base: position 2,785 of record JAFSIK010000073.1, on the reverse strand, counting down.
ACGATATGCCTCAGTACCGCGCCGACCTGACCCTCTCCGCCGACGAGCTGGAGCGCTGGAACAAGCTCACCTCTCTGCGCGACACCGTCAACAAGGCTCTTGAAAATGCCCGCGCTGCCGGCGTATTCAAGAAGGCTCAGGACACCGAGGTCACCATCGCCGTTGAAAACGCCGACGATGCTCAGATTCTTACGGGCGTGGATCTTGCTGCCCTGTGCATCGTTTCCAAGGTCACCGTTACCGCCGACCCCATTGAGGGCGAGAAGATGACCGACGGCGCCATTGCCTGCACTATCGCCGTAAAACTGTCCGAGGCACCCAAGTGCCCCCGCTGCTGGAATCACACCGACGAGCCCGGCGTTGAGGGTCTGTGCCCCCGCTGCGCCGCTGTGGTCGCCGCCCTGTAAATCATCTCAAGGAGAAAACTATGTGGTATGCAATAGCCGCCGTGCTGGGCATTGTGGTGGACCAGTTTACAAAGCTGCTGACCGTTCAGCGCCTTGAACTGGGCCAGTCCGTGCCTTTTATCCCCGGCGTGCTCCATTTTAATCACGTGCGAAATTACGGCGCGTCATGGAATATCCTTGACGGGAAAAGATGGTTTCTCATCGTGGTGTCTGTTGTCGCGGTGGCGGTTATCGCCGTGATACTGGCAAAAAAAGTTGTAAAGCATCCCCTGTGCACATGGGGTCTTACCGCCATGATAAGCGGCGGTATCGGAAACCTGCTCGACAGGATAATGCAGGGCTACGTTGTGGATATGTTTGAGCCTGCCTTTATCCCCTGGTTCCCCGTGTTCAACGTGGCGGACATCTTCGCTACTCTGGGCGTTATAGCCTTTGCAATAGGACTGCTGTTTTACGAAGACAAGGACAAAAAGGGAAAGGAAACTCTGAAATGAGCGTCCTTAAGCTCACTGTGCTGCCGGAGGATTCCGGCGCCAGAGCCGACAGCTTCATAAGTGCCCGATATCCGCAGCTCAGCCGCAGTGCCGCCGCACGTCTACTGACGGAGGGGCAGGTTGCGGTGGGCGGCTGCGCCATCGGAAAAAACCACAGGGTCAGCCCGGGGGAAACCCTGGAACTGACCCTTCCCGATATTAAGGACACGGAACTGACCGCTCAGGACATTCCTCTGGACGTTGTTTTCGAGGACGAGCATCTTATCGTCATAAACAAGCCCCGCGGTCTTGTGGTGCATCCTGCCCCCGGTCATGAGGAGGGCACCCTTGTAAACGCCCTTATGCATCACTGCGGCGACAGCCTCTCCGGCATAAACGGCGAGCGCCGCCCGGGTATTGTTCACCGCATTGACAAGGACACCAGCGGTCTGCTGGTCTGTGCCAAAAACGATGCCGCCCACCGCAGCCTTGCCGAGCAGATAAAGCAGCACAAGGCCGGACGGATTTACGAAACCGTGGTATGCGGCAATATGAAGGAGGAGTCCGGGCGCATCGACGCACCTATCGGGCGAAACCCCTCCGACCGCAAAAAAATGGCCGTAACGCACAAAAACTCCAGGGAGGCCGCCACCAACTGGCGGGTGCTGGAGCGCTTCAATGGCTACACTCACCTTGAATGCCGCCTTGAAACCGGACGTACCCACCAGATAAGAGTCCATCTGGCTTCCATAGGCAAACCCGTTCTGGGTGATACCGTCTACGGACGCAAAAAGCCGGAAATGGGCCAGAGCTGCCAGTGCCTGCACGCAAGGCAGCTTCAGTTCGAGCACCCCGCCACCGGGGAGCTTATCACCCTCACCGCACCTCTGCCGGATTATTTTCAGGAAGTTCTCAATAAACTCAGGAGATTATAAAATATGGGAAAATTCACGGGTGTGCTTCTGGCCTCGGATTTTGACGACACCTTTGTCGGCCGCCGCACAGAGAGCGTGTCTCCGGAAAATTTAAAAGCGCTGGAGTATTTCAAGTCCCAGGGGGGTACCTTTACCATCGCCACCGGGCGTTCATACACAACTTTCCTGCCCCAGTTGTACCGGTGTCCGGTGAATGCCCCTGTGGTGCTGTCCAACGGAGCCATGGGCTACGATTTCGCCGAAGAACGGGAAATATACCGTACCGAACTGCCCCTGCGCTGCGTGGAGGATATCCGCACCCTTATGGCGGCGTTGCCCAATGTGGCCTTTGAGGCCTGTCACGGCGAGGATATTTACGTCCACAACCCCAACCGTGTTACGGAGCTCCACCTGAAAAAGGTTGGCGTGCCCTATACTCTGTCGGCTATTGAGGATATTCCCCTGCCCTGGATAAAGGTGCTCTTTGAGGAAAGTCACGAGGGTTTGGAAAAGGTGCAGCGCTTTATGCTGGAAAACTTCGGCGACGTTTACGAACTGGTGTTTTCAAATAAAGTTCTCCTTGAAATGACCGCTAAAAACTGCCATAAGGGCAGCGGAGTGCTGCAGGTGGCGGCGCTGAAGGGTATTGTATCTGAAAATATCTTTACCGTTGGCGACAACTGCAACGATATTTCGATGTTTAACATTGCCCGCATGGGCTTCGCGCCGGCGGACTGCGCGGCGGAAGTGAAAGACAGCGGCGCAACGCTTGTAAGTTCCAGCGATGAACACGCTATTGCCGACGTAATTGAAATAATCGATAAAATGTATTAAAAAAGACCCCCGACAGTTCCCCAGCGTTTCATAGGGAAACATTTTGAACCATCATAAAAGTTAATATTGTTTTCCTGCAGGACGGCTGTGTTACCGCACAGCCGTCCTGTTCTTTTTATGCCACATCATCGGGCCAGTCCTCATAGAACTCCGAAAT
>JAFSIK010000072.1 GCA_017439805.1 Oscillospiraceae bacterium | reverse complement strand
CTTTGAAATATGCATTGCATTTGCAATGCATAAATGCTATATTTTTTCGGTGATAAAAATGGCCGAATTTTGTGTTGATTGCCGGAACAAACTAAACGGCACGGATGTTCCCCGGGGAGAGTATGTGCTTTCGAAAGAGCTTGAGCTGTGCGAGGGCTGCGGACAAATGAAAAATGTGGTGCTGGCAGAGCGCGCTCCGATGTTTTTCCGGGGACAGTTTGAAAAAATACGGCGTCGGCAGCTATGACGTTTGCGCCGCCGAGAATATGTTTTTACGCAAAAAACCACCCCCCGGGGTGGTTTTTTATAACTTATACTCCATATAAAGCAGCTCGCTGGGCAAAACGCCCTCGTGGAGCACCTTTTTCCGGCCCGTCAGCTCAAAACCCCGGCCGTAGTACAGAGCGTGGGCGGGGAAATTTTTCACATAGGTGTCCAGCCGGATAACCTCAAATCCCCCCTGCCGTGCGAAATCCTTTATAAGCTCCACGGTTTTTTTGCCCAGACCCGCGCCAAAGCGCCCCGGCGACAGGCAAAGGGTGTGGATTACCAGTACCTTTTCCGGCGCGGCGGGGTATTCCCAGGGCATTTCCCAATAGGCCTCCGGCTGAAAGGAGTTGAGGATAACTCCCGCGATGAAGCCTTCGCCGTCCTCGGCAACGTAAAGCTCCCCCCGGCTCAGCGCCCCCTCCGCCACGGCGCGGGTGGGGTATACTCCCCGCTGCCAGTTGGTGTGGTTTACGGTGCGCTCCTGCAGGGTAAAAAGGTCGCTGTAGGATTTTTCAATGGGGCCTATATCGGCCTGCACCGCCGGCCTTAAAATAATCTCAGTCATTTTGCAGCTCGTCCAGTGTCAGGCTGAAGCTGGGCAGGCAGTGCTCCATGAACCAGTCGCACTCGGGCAGCTCCATGTTTTTAAGCTTCCGGTATATCTGCTCCCCCGCCAGACGGAATTCGTCGTTTCCGGCCTTCAGCTCCTCCACGCACTTGATGTAGGCGCTGAGACTGTCGGCGGCCTTCACAAGCTTCTCAAGCTCCCCGTCCTCCGGGTCGAGAGCCTGAGCCAGGTCGTACTGAAGGGGCGGCGGCGCCATCTCCAGCAGGCGTTTTGTGGAAAGCGCCTCCACCGCCTTGTAGGCGTCCCGGATGCGCTCGTCGTGGTACTTTATGGGGGTGGGCATATCGCCGGTGATTATCTCCGTGGCGTCATGGTAAAGGGCGATGACCGCGGCCCGGTCGGCGTTGTAGCTTCTTGAAAAGACCCGGTTGCCGATGAGAGCCAGAGCGTGAGCCAGCACCGCCACCATATGGCTGTGCTCCTGGACGTTTTCCCGGCTGGAATTGCGCATCAGACCCCAGCGGGTGATGTGGCGCATACGGGAAATAAGGGCGAAAAATCCGTTTTTACTCATACTGACCCCTCTTTCCCAGCCTTAAATCCTCGCCGAAGAAGAACAGCGTCCGGTACTCCCCCTCCAGACGGGAGAGAATGGGGGCGGTGTACTTTTTCGCCAGACCTTCCCGGTCAAGATTGGTGCTGATTACGGTCTTTTTCCCCGCCATCAGACGGGAGTTTATGACGGTATAAAGGGCGGAAAGGGTGAAATTGGTCACCATTTCCGTGCCAAGGTCGTCAAGAATAAGCAGGTCGCATTTCAGATAGGGTTCGGTGACGGCCTCCCCCGCTCTGCCGAATTTTTCCGCCTCAAAGGCGGAAAAAAGGCTCACCGCGGTGTCGTAAACCACGGAAAAACCACGGTTCGCGGCCTCGCCGGCGATGCAGGAGGACATGAAGGTTTTGCCCAGACCGGTGCCGCCGGTAAAGAGCAGGTTTCCGCTGTGACTGCCCAGATTGCGGGCGTAGTCGGAGCAGTAATCCAGAATGGCCTCCATGTTTTCACGGGGAGAAATGCCGTAGTCCGGGTGGGGCGCGTCGGAAAAGAGGTCGATGTTGAAGGTGTCGAAGCTCTGGCCCTGAATGTTCAGGGATTTGGACAGGTCCTCCCGGCGGATTTCCGCGCGCAGGTCGGAAAGACATTTGCACTCCCGGCTCCGTACAAAGCCCGTGTCGCCGCAAAGGGCGCACACCGGCGCGTCGTCCAGATAATCAGGCGCGAAGCCGTGGCGCACCAGCAGGTCACGCTTTCTGGCCTGCAGGTCAAGGCTCTCCTCGCTGATGGCTTCCAGGGCGGAAAGACCGGTGCCGTTTTTAAAAGCGGCGGCGGCGCAGTCGGCCACCAGAGTGCGCAGGCGGCGGTCGATATCGGCGACCTCGGGAATAGTTATGTAAACTTTATTTTTGCGGGCTTCCAGACGCTGCGCCCGCTTTTCACGGCGGCGTGACAGCTCAGCGAGAGCTCTTTCGTTTACGCTCATTTACCCTCGGCCTCCTTCTTTTTAAGTCTGTCGCGCACCCAGCTGAGACTTTCGTTTTTCATGGGGTCCGCGGCGGTGTTTTGGGGGGTGTTGCGACCCCTGTCTGCGCCTGTCTTTCCCGCCGCGCGAAGCTCGTCCGCGGCGCGGATATCACGCAGGTTTTTAAGCCCCTGCTCGTTCCATCTTTTTATGATGGAGTTCATGTATTTCCAGTTCATGCCGCCGGTGGACAGCACCGTGCGGTCATAGGCCTCCTGAATTTCCGCGCTCTTGAAGCCCATGTCCAGCCAGCCGGAAAGATACTTCTCCTCACTGGGGGAAAGTTCCCGTCCCCCTAAGCCTAAAAGGCTGGCGCACTGGCCCATTTCGGAGAGCATTTTTTTCCGTTTTCTGATGAATTTAGAGGCGGCTTCGTGATTGTCCAGACCCATTCTGACCCAGCGGGCGCCCTCGGCCTCCACCTGTCTGACGGTGGGTCGGCGGCTGCCGCCGTATTTGCGCTCCCACTCCTTTTCGCAGTATGTCAGAAGCAGGAAAAGCACCTCCAGAGGCAGTCCCGCATCGTGGTAAAGCCACATCAGCCGCTTCATCTCCTCCATGTTGCAGGGGCGGGACATGGAAAGCCGTCTTTCCGTTTCTGAAACCAGGGCGCAGAACTCGCCCCGGCGCTCCATCTCATCCAGAACTTCCTCTGCGGTGTAGGGGGTTTGGGCAGGCTCGGTGCGGACGGGGGGAGCCTCGGACTTTATGTTAACCGGAGGCGGAGCGGGCACAGCCTTTTCATCCTCCGGCGCGGCGGCGGATTTTTCCTGAGCGGCGATGAGTCCCAGCTCTGCCAGAACTGCCAGAGCCCCCTCAAGAGCAGCTTCCTCCATTCCCAGCGCCGCCATGGCCTCCCTCACGGAAAACAGGCCGCCCATTTTCAGAATGTAGATGTAAAGCAGGGCGGCACCGCCGTTTTTCGCGCCGATGAGTCCATCTGCCGCGGCGGCGGGGATGGTAACGTCGCCCACTGCGGGCAGGATATAGCGTCTGGACACGGGGGCCTCCCTCCTTTCGATAAAATACGGTCTGATAATTCATTATAACAGGCCTTTCCCCCCGGCGCAAACACAAGATATGGGGTGAAATTCGCCGCCAATCACAAGAGGCGAAAATTTAAAAAAATTATCGTTTTCACCGCCGCCTGTATGTGATATTATATTAAAATAAAGTAACGGGAGGGCGCGCCATGAAAAACGTTATTACCATAAACATCGGTGACGACACCTACAAAATCACCGCCTCGGAAAACGAGCAGTATATGCGCAAGGTGGCGGGATTTGTGTCTGCCAAGTCCATGGAGGCCGCCCCGGGCCAGAGGCTCAGCGCCGAGCAGAGGCTTCTGGTCACCTCACTTAACATCGCCGAGGAGTATCTGAAGCTTCTGGGCGCATATGACGAGCTCAAGCAGGCCTACCGCCGCACCAGGGCGGAAAACGAAATGCTCAAGGGCGAAAACAGCGATAAAGGCGGAAACGCGTAAATGACGGAACTGGTTTTAAGAACTTCCTCTTTTGAGGCGGTGAAAGCCGCGGTGCAAAACGGCGCCGGCGGCGTCAAGCTGCGCCCCGAGGGCTTTACGCCCCCCGGGGTTAAGGGCATTTCCCGCCAGGAAGCCGGGGAGATAATAAAATACTGCCGCGTGAGAGGAGCCAAGGTTTACATAACTCCGGGACATCTTATGTCCGACGCCCGGGAGGGGGACTTCGCCGCTCTGGCAAAATGGGCCGGCGCCGCCGGCGCCGACGCCATCGTTGCGGAAAGCGCCGCCGCGGCTGAAATTTTCAAGCGCTGCGCGCCGGATATGCCGGTGCACGGCGGTTTTGGCATGGACATACACAGTCTTGAGGGTGTAAACGCCGCGGCTGAGCTGGGTCTGGAGCGGGTGTGCCTGTCGCCCCAGCTGGACAGAAACGCCCTGCGCTACATCTGCAAGGGCAGCGGCATCGAGGTGGAGATAAAAATCCACGGCACCGGCTGCCCCGCCTACGGACTTTCCTGCCGTATGGGCGTGTTCATGGATGACCGCCAGCCGGGTTTCTGCGCCGCCACCTGCAGGGAAAATTACGGATTTGGTATGCCCGGACGTACCAGACCTCTCAGCATGAAAGAATTTTCTCTGGGCGACCACCTGCCGGAGCTTGCCGCCATGGCTCCCGCCGCCCTCAGCGTGGACAGCTTCACCGCTTCCCCCGAGTACGCGGCTCTTGCCGCCCGCTACTATTCCCGCGGCCTGCGTGAGCGCCGTGGACTTGACAGCGTGGAGCGGGAAAATCTGAAAAACGCCTTTTATTCACAGGGCTGCACCGACGCCCTTTATACCGGCAAGGCCGCCGGCGAGGGCGGAGGACTGTACTCCCCTCATAATATTTTCCTTGCCGGCGAGCCGGAGGAGCCCTCCCAGACCGCCCTTAAAACCGCCCGGGAAACCTACGCCCGGGGTGAAGCGCCCCGTGTTCAGGTGCGCTTTTCCGCCACGCTGATGCCCGGCCTGCCCGCCACCCTTTCCGTGGAGGACGACCTGGGCCACATCTGCACCGTGGAGAGCGCAAAACCGCTGGAAACCGACGACCTTCCCCTGCCGGAGAAAAAACCGGCGGAGCCTGCCGCCGAAGCTGTGGCGGAAGCTGCCCCGGAAAGCGAAATTCCCGCGGAAATCCGCGCCGACGGGGAAACCGCCCCCGAAACCTCTCCGGCTGAAACCGACGCCGCAACCGAAAGCGGCGGAGCGGAAATCCCCGCCGAAGAGAACGCCGAAACCGAAACGGCGGAAACCGGTGCCGAAACCGAAACTGCCCTTTCCGAAAATCCCCCGGAGGCCGCCGCGGAGGAGCCTGCCGGCGAAACCGAAACCGCTCCCAAAAAGCGCTCCGGCGACAGCGCCGCCCGCACGGAGATTGCGGCTCTGCTCTACAAGACCCGCGGCACGCCCTACCATTGCCGCCAGGTTTTCGTCCACGCCGAGGGCGGGGCGAAAATTTCTCCGGAGGCAATCGGCCAGCTGCAGAAAAAGGCGCTGGAACAGCTGTCAAAACAACGCGCGTCCCTGCCCGTACGGGGCGAGGGCGAGCTTCTGCCCCTGCCCTCTTATGCGAAAATCGACGAAAAACCCCGCATAACGGTGTCCGTGCAAAGCGCCCGCCAGCTGTCAAAGGGTCTGGCGGAGCTGGAGCCCGCCCTGGTGTGCGTGCCTGTTTTTGAGGCCGCAGCCCACGGCGAGGCTCTGGAGCCGTTCCTTAAAAACCCCAATATCCGTGTGGCGGTTTCCCTGCCCCGGGTAATCTGGGACAGCGAGCGCGCCGACGTTGCCGGCGCCCTGGACAAGGTTTACGCCCTTGGGGTGGACACGGCGGAGATATCAAACCCGGGTCACGCTCCTCTGGCAAAGAGCCGCGGCTTTAAGCTGCGTGCCGGAGCGGATATGGAAAACCGCACTTCCCGGGCAATGGAGGAACTGCGCCTTTCCGGCTTTGGCGGCGCGGTGCTGCCGGTGGATATGGAATTCGACCGGGTGCGACTGCTGGGCAAGGCGGTGGAAAGCGAGCTTTGCGTCTACGGCAGACTGCCTCTTTTGACCACCCAGACCTGTCTGATGGTTCAGCGGGGGGGCGGCTGCGCCTGCGGAAACAGATTTGTAATCACCGATGACGCGGGCGAAAATTACCCCGTGCTCCGGGACGGAAAATCCTGCCGCAGCGTGATGTATACCGCCAAAAAGCTGTGGCTTGCCGACTGCCGGGAGGAATGGGAAAAGCTGGGTCTCTGGGGCGCGCGGCTGTGCTTTACCACGGAAAACGCCCTTGAATGCCGCCGCATAACCGCCGCCTATATGGGCATTGAAAATTTCACGCCAAACGAGCCTACCCGGGGCGTGCATAAAATCAACCGCCGCCCGGAAAGAAAAAAGGAGAGAAAAAATGGACGTTTTCGTTAAGATACAGGCCATTTCGGATAAAATAGGCAGAGAGATACCCTTGCCCACCTACGAAACCAACGGCTCCGCCGGGGCGGATCTTCGCGCCTGCATGGACGAGCCGGTGACCCTCAAGCCCCTGCAGAGGGCTCTTATCCCCACGGGCATCGCCATTGCCCTGCCGGGAGCGGAGTTCGCCGCCCTTATCATGGCCCGCAGCGGACTTGCCAGCAAGGAGGGTCTGACCCTTGCCAACGCCGTTGGACTTATCGACAGCGACTACCGTGGCGAGATAAAGGTCGCGATGGTGAATCTGTCCGACCGGGAGCGCACCATCGTCCCCGGTCAGCGCATCGCCCAGCTGGTTATCGCCCCCGTCTGCAGGGGACGCTTCGCCCTTGCCGACAGCCTTGACGAAACGGCCCGGGGCGCCGGCGGCTTCGGCTCCACGGGACTTGACTGATTGCGGCAAAGGCCGCGGAAAGAGGGATAAAATGTCTATAATTCTGGCTTCCGCCTCTCCCCGCCGACGCGAGCTTCTGGAGCTCAGCGGCCGTGAGGAATTTTACGTTATGAACTGCAATGTGGACGAAACCGTGGAAAACTGGACAAGCAGCGCCCAGTTCGTCCGGGAAATCGCCCGCCGCAAGGCTCAGCACGCCATTGACACCATGGCCCGTGATTTCGACGTGGTCATCTCCGCCGACACCGCCGTTTTCGTGGACGGCAAGGCTCTGGGGAAACCCAACGGCCCCGGCGAGGCGCTGGATATGCTCACCGCCCTTTCCGGCCGCACCCATGAGGTCTGCACCGCCGTCTGCGTGGGCAACAAAGAGCGCATCGAGGTGCGCCATCAGAGCACCCTCGTCACCTTCCGCCCCCTTACCCGGGACGAAATTCTTGAATACATCGCCACCGGCGAGCCTCTGGACAGAGCCGGCGCCTACGCCATTCAGGGCGGGGCCGCCCGCTTCGTTACCGGCATTGAGGGCGATTATTTCAGCGTGGTTGGCCTGCCTGTGTGCATGTCCGACCAGATGTTAAAGGAATTTGGAGTTTAAACTATGAGAAAAAGCGGCACCGGCGGCACAATTGTCATACTCATCGCCGCCCTTGTCATTACCGTAATTATGGCGGTGGTGACCGGGGTAACGGGTCAGCCCGGCCTTCTGCGCCGGGGCATTTCCGCTGCCCTCAGCCCGGTACAGACCCTCTTTTCCTCCGCCGCCGACAGACTGGGCACCGACCCGGCAACCCGGGAAGAGGTCAGCCGCCTGCGCGGCGAGATAGAGAAGCTGCAGCTGGAGCTGGCTCAGTCCGAAAGCGACGTGCGGGCTGCCCGCTACGCGCTGGAGGAAAACCAGCGCCTTCGCAGCCTTCTGGACTTTGCCGAGGAAAATTCCGAATTTGATTACGTTGACGCCAAAATAATCTCCGCCTCCCCCGCCGCCTGGGAGAGCAGGCTCACCATCGACGCCGGCACCGCCGACGGGGTGGACGTGAATATGTGCGTCATTACCGAAACCGGCGCTCTGGTGGGGGTGGTCACCTCCGCCGGCCCCAGCAGCGCCCAGGTCACCACCATTCTGGACGCCCAGTGCGGCGTGGGCGCCCGCGTTTACGGCAGGCGCGACAGTGCCGTCACCTGCGGCGACCTGAACCTGCTGCAGCAGGGTCGGCTGAAGCTTGAATACCTGCAGGAGGACACCTTTGTAAAAGCCGGGGACACCGTTCTCACCTCCGGTAAGGGCGGCATTTACCCCGACGGCCTTGTCATCGGCGAAATAGAAACCGTAAACCCGGAGGAAAACGGCATCGGCCTTTACGCCGTCATCGCCCCCGAGGCGAATGTGCGCCAGCTGACGCAGGTTTTCGTCATAACAAACTACGAATACAGGGATTAAGTCATGAAGGGACGCAGAAAAACCGTAAAATGGCTGTGCTTCGGCCTGGTCTACATACTTTGGCTCATCCTTCAGACGAGCTTTTTCGGAAAACTCACCGTCGCCGGCGCCGCTCCCGTGCTGCCGGTGGTATTTGCCGCGTCCCTGGGCGTGTTCGAAGGGGCAAAAAGAGGCGCCGCCTTCGGCCTTTTTGCCGGAATTGTGGCAGACGCCCTTATGGGCAGCGTGGGATTTTTCACCCTGATGTGCACCCTGTGCGCCTTCGGCGCCGGCGCGCTGACGGAAAATGTGCTCAGCCGGGGATTCGGCATGGCATACCTGTGCGCGGTGGTGGGTCTGGTGGTCACAGAGGTGCTGCGCATGGGCTATTACCTGTTTTTCCAGAGCCTTTCCGCCGCCGGCATCGCCTCCCACCTGCTGCCGGAGCTTATCTATTCGGCGGTGCTCGCCATACCCGTGATGTTCATTAACGGCGCTCTGAGCCGCCGCTTTGCCCAGCGCTACTGAGGAGAATAAATGGACCAGCGAAAGATTAAGCGGCGCGCCGTAATCGTGGCCGTCATATTCCTGTTGCTCGCCGCCCTCTCCGCCGCCAGCCTTGTAAAGCTGCAGGTGGCCCACGGCGAGGAGTACAGGGAGGAATCGGAAAACAGCATATATTCCTACGAGGAGATACCCGCCGTCCGCGGTCAGATATATGACCGGTACGGCGTGCTTCTGGTTGGAAACGTTATTATATATAATGTAAGGCTAAGCACGGATTTTGTGGCGGAGGACGACCTTGCAAACGCCACCTTGCTGACACTGACCGGTCTGGCTGACCGGGCGGCGGTGCCCTACGCGGACAACCTGCCCATAAACGCCGACGGCACGGAGTATATCGACCCGGACGGTCCCTGGCAGCAGTACTGGGAAATGTATGTAAAAGCGCGCAAGTGGGACAGTGACATCTCCGCCGCCGACGCCATGGAGAAAATGGCCAGGCGATACGGACTTTCCGACGAATACACCCCTCAGCAGGCACGGAAAATTCTCGGCATCCGCTACGAGCTGGAGCTCAGAAAAGTTGTAAATCTGGACAGCTACGTTTTCGCCGAAAATGTGGATGTGTCATTTATCTCGATGATACGCGAGCACAACCTGCAAAACGTCATCGTGGAACAAAGCGGCCAGAGAGTCATCACCACCGACTACGCCGCCCACCTCCTTGGCACCACCGGCGACATGACCAGCGACAGCGAGGTTGAATACTACACCTCCCTGGGCTACGACCTGAGCGAAAAGGTGGGCAAATTCGGCATCGAGCAGGCTATGGAAGAAGTTCTCCACGGCTGGCCCGGCCAGAAGATGGTCATTTCCAACACTCAGGGCGCCCAGACCGGCGAGGAGGTCATCGAACCCGCCCGTCAGGGCAGCAGCATATATCTGACCATCGACATCGGCATGCAGGAGGTGGCGGAGCAAAGCCTTAAAACCACCATCGAAACCCTGCGCCAGAGCGCCGATGCTTCCTACGGCGGCAACGCCGAGGGCGGCGCGGTGGTTGTAATGGACGTGAAAAATTCCGAGATACTTGCCAGCGCCAGCTACCCCACCTACGACCTTGACCGGTATTTTTCCGACTACGGTCAGCTGCTTGAGGCTCAGAACAATCCCCTCTACAACCGGGCGGCCATGGGTCAGTACGAACCGGGCTCCACCTTCAAAATGGTCACCGCCGCCGCGGCTCTTGAAACGGGCATCGTGGGCGTTGCCACGGAGATTGAGGATTACGGCGTCTACCGCTACTACGAAAGCGCCGGCTACAGCCCCAAGTGCTGGGTCTACACCAGCCGCGGCGGCACCCACGGCATTGTGAACGTTTCCCAGGCTCTGGGATTTTCCTGCAACTATTATTTCTATGAGACCGGCAGACTCACCGGCATAAAGAAAATCGACGAATATGCCGCCAAATTCGGTCTGGGTCTGCCCACCGGCGTGGAAATCAGCGAGAACACCGGCTTCACCGCCGGCCCCGATACCCTCAGCGAGTGGTACGAAAGTCTTACCATTCAGGCCGCCATCGGTCAGCAGTCCACCTACACCCCCCTGCAGCTGGCAAACTACGTTGCCACCATCGCCAACGGCGGCACCCGCTATCAGGCGCACTTTGTCCGTGCCGTTGCCGACGGCGACACCGGACAGGTGCTGGAGAGCGACTTTACCGCCGTGGCCGAGGAGACCGGCATCTCCCCCGCTACCATAAAGGCGATTCAGGAGGGTATGCTCCACTGCACAACTGAGGGCACGGCCTCGGCCTATCTGGGGGACTACCCCGTTGCCATCGCCTCCAAGACCGGCTCGGCCCAGATTGGCGGCGACAGCGACAACGCGATGTTCGTCTGCTACGCCCCCTACGACGACCCGGAGATAGCCATGGCAATCGTGGTTGAAAAGGGCGGCAAGGGCAGCCTTGTCACCGACATCGCCCGTGATATTTTCGATTATTACTTCCAGAATTCCGACCGCACCACCTCCGACCCTGTAAATTCCCTCATAAAATAACCAAATATGGTGCAAAATAACTACCGGCAGCCGCCATGGCTGCCGGTATTACCTTTTTCGGAGGCAAAAGATGGCCGGTATTTTTCAGAAACGGGCAAAAAATGTGCCCTACCACCCGCCCAAAGACCCCCGCTATCCCGGGGAACTGACAAGTGAAAATATCCGCCGGATTTTTGAAAATATGGAGGATTTTACCCTGCGGCCGGTAATGGCGGGGGGCAGGGACGGGGTGAAGATATTTTTCTGCTTCGTGGACGGCCTTGTCAGCGGCAGGGACGCGGGAGACCTTATCCTCCGCGCCCTGCGGGAGTGCCCTCCCCCGGCGGAGGAGCAGGCGGCGCTGGAGCACCTGCTGCACGGCGGAGCCTTTACCGCGGAAACAAAAAGAGTGGACAGCCTTGACGGCGCGGCGGACGCCCTGACCCAGGGCTGCTGCCTGCTGATATTTGACGGCCTGAAGGCCGCCCTCAGTCTGCAGCAGAAGGGCATGGACAAAAGAGCCGTGTCCGAGCCCAGCGTGGAAAACGTGGTCAAGGGCGCAAAGGACTCCTTCATCGAGGATATCCGCACCAACACCGCCCTTGTGCGCAAAAAGCTGCGCACTCCCCAGCTGAAGGCGGTGTCCGTCACCGTGGGGCGCAAAAGCCGCACCAAGGCGGACGTTCTGTGGGTGGAGGGTGTGGCGGACGTGCGAATAGTGGACGCCATGAAGGCCCGGGCTGCCTCCATTGACATCGACGGCTTTCTTGCTACCGCCGCGGTGGAGGAGTACATCTCCGACAACCCCGCCAGTATGCTGCCCCAGCTTATATACACCGAGCGCCCCGCCCGCTTTGCCAGCCACCTGCTGGAGGGACGGGTGGGACTGCTCATTGACGGCCTGCCTCTGGGCTACATCGCCCCGGGCACCCTGCCCCAGCATATGCGCGCCCCGGAGGACAAGGCCAATAACTACGTGGTGGCCTCCTTTCTGGTGCTGCTGCGGTATGTGTGCCTGCTTATTTCCCTGCTGGCTCCGGCGGTCTACATCGCCATATCCTCCTTTCACCAGGAGATGCTGCCCACAAACCTGCTCCTTTCCGTGATGCAGAGCAAGGAGCGCCTGCCCTTTTCAACTGCGGCTGAGATAATCGCCATGCTCATAGCCTTTGAGATGCTGCAGGAGGCGGGACTGCGTATGCCCCGCAACATCGGCCAGACCGTGTCAATAATCGGCGCCCTTATCGTGGGCGAGAGCGCCGTAAGCGCCGGCTTCATATCCCCGGCGGTGGTCATCGTTGTGGCTCTGGCGGGCATCACGGGCTTTGTTATCCCCAATCAGGACCTTGCCTCCGCCCTGCGGGTGTGGCGGCTGGGTCTGGCTTTCGCGGGGGCGGTGCTGGGACTCTACGCCGTGGCAATGGGGCTTGCCCTGCTGATTTTCATAATGGCCGGAGCGGAGAGCTTCGGGGTGCCCTACCTTGCGCCGCTGGTGTCCTCTCCCCTGAGCGACACGGTGAAATTTGCCCTTACCCAGCCACCCCTGTACCGCTCCACCCTGCGGGAGGAGGATTTGAATACCCCCGACCGCCGCAATCAAAAGGAGAGAAAATGAAAAAGACCGCTCTTATCTTCCTTTCCTGCGCCCTTTTTGTCCTTACCGGCTGCTACGGCGCGCCCGGTTTGTCCCGGGAAATAGACGATTTGGAGCTTATCCTCATTATGGGCGTGGACTACGCCGAAGAAGAGTATGAAATAACCCTTGCCGGCGGACAGAGCAGCTCCGGCTACACCGAGCAGGGCGGCAGCAAGACCGGCGGCGGTGAAAGCTCGGGCAGCTCGGGAAACTCGGGCGGCAGCTCGGGGGACAGCTCCGGCGGCGCTGAAAGCGGCGGAAAAGGCGGCTCGGGAAACTCAAGCGGCTCCGGCGGTGAAAACTCCGGCGGTAACCAGAGCGGCGGCTCCGCCTCCTCCGGCAGCAGCTCAGCCGCGCCCCCGGTGCTGCTCAGCGCCAGAGGGAAAACCATCTCCGCCGCCGTGGCAAAGATGCAGGCCTACACGGAAAAGCATATGTTCTACGGTCATCTTGAGCAGGTGATAATAGGTCAGAGCGCCGCGGAGCACGGAGTGGAGGATCTGCTGGACTATATGCGCCGGGACCCGGAAATGCGCCCCAGCACGAAAATCTACGTCACCCGGGACTGCACCGCCCGGGACATTATGGAAAAGGGCGGCGGTCATTCCGCCCTGCCGAATCTGCTGGCTGCCCTTGAGGACGCGGGGCGGCAGCTTTCCCTTGCCCCCGCGGTGCCTCTGGGCAGATTCGAGGGAGATATGGTCAGCTTCGGCGCGGTGTCCGTGCCGGCTCTGAAGCTGACCGAGATAGACGGCAAAAGTGCCGGAGCTCTTGAGATATGCGGCAGCGCCGTTTTCCGGGAAAACAAACTGGCGGGGTATCTGTCCCAGGACGAAACCCGGGGAGCGAATATTCTCTCCCGGGTGGCACGGACGGATATGGTGGAGCTTGACACGCCGGAGGGGCAGGCGGTGGCGCTGAGGATAACGGAAACGGATTTGACCCTGCGTCCGGTGGGCGGTGAGGATGAAATTGAATGTATTAATATAAATGTATACGTGGAGGCGGAGGTGGCCGGCGCAAACGGCGGCACTGATGTGACGGATGAGAGGGTGCTGGAGGCTCTGGAAATCGCGCTGGCGGACAAGGAAAGGGAAAGAGTGGCGGACGCTCTGACCCTGTCGGAGATATACGACGCGGATTTTGCCCGCATCTATCCCCGCCTGCGCATAAAGGCACCCCGGAAACTGCCGGAAAAGGGCGAAAGCTGGCAGGATTTTCTGCACAGCAATACTATTAATATAAATGTAGAGGCCGTCATACGCCGGGTCTACAACACCAAAAACCCCGGAGGCACCAGATGAACAAATTTTCAAACGACACCGTATCCGTGCGCCAGCTGGTAATGCTTTTGTTTCTGGCGATGATGTCCCCCTTTGCCTCCGTGAGAGCGGCCAACATGGCCGCCCTGGCAGGCAAAGCCGCCTTCCTTGCGCCATTTGTGTTTCTGGGGGGTGTTTGCGCGGTGGGACTGGCACTTATGGGACTGTTTAAAACCCGGATTCAGAGCGAGGGACTTTTCGAGGTGGCCCGGCGAAGCGTGGGCGATGCTCCGGCCCGGGTGTTTGCCGGAGCATACGGAGCGCTGATGCTCCTTATGGCGGCTCAGGCAATGCGCTACTACGGCGAGCGCTTCCTTTCCTCCGCCGGCAGAAATCCCACCATACTGGTCTACGCGGTGCTTATGGCGACGCTGGTGGCGCTGACGCTGACCCGTCGCTTTTGCGACCTTGCCCGGGCGGGGCAGGTGTTTTTTGTCATACTTGCCGCAGTTCTGCTGGCGGTGTATTCCATATCCGTGCTGTCCCTGCAGCCGGTCTACGTGCTGCCGGTGCTGCCCCGTGACACGGTGGGCACGGTGAGCGCCGGAGCGGAAATGCTGCGGGGCATATCCGTGGCTGTGGGGGCTGCCTTTCTGGCAAAGGAACTGAGGAAGGAGAAGAAAAACACAAGACGGATTTTCCTCTGGACGCTTATATTCGCCCTGAACGCCGCCGCGATGATGTTTGTTATGACCGCCACCTTTTCCCCGGAAATCACCGCCATAATCAAAAACCCCGCAATGGAGCAGGCAAGAGGCCTGCGGCTTTTCCGCAAGGTTATCCGCATCGACCCGGCGGTGGTGGCGCTGTGGACTCTGTCGGACTTCTGTTTCGTGGCTCTGGCCTGCCGTGTCGCCGCCAGAACCTTTTCAAAGGCCTTCGGTGTCAAAGAAAAAAAGCTGGCCCTGCCCGTGCCCGCCGCCACGCTGATTTTGTCAATGACAGCGGTAAAAACCTCCCTTACCGGCGAAACTATCCTGCCGGGACAGGGCTGGGCGGAGCTTATCTTGTGCTTTTTTATCCCCGTAATACTGTATTTTGTGGGGAAAATTCGCGAAAAAAATAAATTGAAAAAATTGAAAAATAACGCTTGACTTTGACTTCCGGGAGTGTTATTATTATCAAGCTCGCTGCTGAGCGGAGGTTAAAAACCGGGCTCAATCGGGCAGTGTACCTTGTAAATTAAACAACGAAACACAAGCACCAGAGAGAAGTCGGCAACGGTTATCTGTCAATTACGTTGTCGATGTTAAAAGAGTTTTAAGCTAAGATAAAGCTTATCGATAAAGATTTGAGCGCTCTTTAGGGAGTGTTTAGATACCATTTATT
>JAFSIK010000071.1 GCA_017439805.1 Oscillospiraceae bacterium | reverse complement strand
TTTCGCTCCGGCGGACTGCGCGGCGGAAGTGAAAGACAGCGGCGCAACACTTGTAAGTTCCAGCGATGAACACGCTATTGCCGACGTAATTGAAATAATCGATAAAATGTATTAAAAAAGACCCCCGACAGTTTTCTGTCGGGGGTTTGTTTCAGTTTTGAGCACCTGCGTTGTTCCCGCCCTCGCCGTTAGGCTTTTTTCTGGGGTGGTGATGGCGTCGGTGATTATTATTCTTTTTGGGGGCGTGACCCTCACCACCCTCCTTGGGGGTACCGGGCTGAGCCTTGTGGGTGCGGGGCTGGCTGTTTTGAGGGGGATTGCCGCCGTTATGGGGAGTTTCCTTGTGCTGGGCGTCGGCGGGTTTCTTTCCGCCGCTCCGGCGGTGGCGGCGCTTTTTGCTGCTGCTCTGTGCCTGACCCTGTGCAGGATGATTTGCCTGCTTTTCGGCAGCCTGCTCCCTGACTTCTTTGGGCTCCTTGTGTTCCTTATGCTCCTTATGCTCTTTGTGCTGATGGCTGTTTTTATTTGAGCGCTTTCTGTCGCCCTGCCTGTGCTGGGAAGCCTCGTCCTCCTCGGTGGGAGCGGAGGGAGTGACCTTTTCGCTGTTATAGCGCACGGTGGGCATGCTGTCCTCAAAGGAATTTGTGGGTTCGGGAGCCGCTTTTTTTGCCACGGGCCTGATGGGGTTGCCGTGGGAATCCAGAGGAGATATCTCATCGTTTCTGTAGGTGTGCATAGCCGCAAGCTCGCCGTCACTGGCAAGCTTGACCTTCAGCATGCCTCTTATAAGGCTGACCTCGGTGACCTTGCCCGGGCCGTCGGGGGTCAGCACGGGGGTGTCCACCTTGGGGGTCTCCTTAAGAAGACTTTCATAGGCGTCCTGCTCGTATTTAAGACAGCACATAAGTCTGCCGCATGTGCCGGAGATCTTGGTGGGATTGAGGGACAGATTCTGGGTTTTTGCCATTTTGATAGACACAGGCTGGAAATCCTCAAGGAAGCTGTTGCAGCAGAAGGGTCTGCCGCAGATGCCCAGACCGCCCAGAAGCTTGGCCTCGTCGCGCACGCCTATCTGGCGCAGCTCAATGCGGGTCTTGAAAATAGTGGCAAGACTTTTTACCAGCTCGCGGAAGTCCACGCGGCCGTCAGAGGTGAAAAAGAACAGTATCTTGCTGCCGTCGAAGTTGTATTCCACCTCGATGAGCTTCATATCCAGCTTATGCTCGGCGATTTTCTGCAGGCATATGTCAAAGGCCTTTTTTTCCTTGGCCTTGTTGTCGGCAAGACGCTTTCTGTCCTCATCGGTAGCGATGCGCACCAGAGGACGCAGGGGAGAAACGATGGAGTTATCATCCACCATTCGGTTGGCCTGCACGCACACGCCGAACTCTATGCCACGGGCGGTATCCACGATGACCTCCTGCTTTTCGGCAACAGCAGTGCCGGCGGGGTCGAAAAAGTAGACCTTGCCTCCGTCTTTAAATGTTACTCCGATGACTTCTGTCATATATCGAAATTCCTTTCAATAGGTGGATTGTTTGAAAAAGCCTCGTCCCACAGACCGGCGCAGATGTAGCCTGCCAGAATACCGGCGTTTACATTTGCGATGTCAGAGGCGATGTCAGCCAGAAAGCGGCCCATACGGGAAAGCCTTTCCCCGGAGAATTTGTCCGCCAGATTGCGGTGGGTATTGCTGTGTCCGGGGGCAGAGACGCCCATGGAAAATTCCAGCGCCGCGGCCATCATCTCCGCTCCGTCGGCGCAGAAAGCGCGCAGGGCGTCACGTCCGGCGGCTTCAAGGGGATACAGGGCGGTGAAAAGCGCCAGCTCGTTTTTGCCGCACAAAGCGTCGGATACCGCCGCCAGATGCATCGAAAAATCCTGTCCCTTTTCGGTATTTGCACCGCCACGGGCGGTTATCTTCACGCACCGTGACAGCACCGTTTCCGGCATAGCCGCGGAATTTGCGGCGGTGAGGATAAAACAGCCGTAGGGAGGGGGCTCCTCAAGAATTTTCAGCAGGGCGTTGGCAGCGTTTATATTCATGGTGTCCGCGCCAAGGATGATTACAATCTTTCTGTCGCCCTCGTTGGGGCGCACGAAAATATCCGTACGCAGAGCGCGCACCGGGTCGACCTTTATAATTCCGCCCTCGCCTTCAAGGACGGTCACGTCGGGATGGATGCCCGCCAGAACTTTTCTTTTTCCGGCGCCGCCCATCATCTCGGCAGCCAGAGCCACTGCCTTTTCCCGAAGGTCACCGCCGCCCACGATAAGGCAGGCGTGGGGGTAATTGCCTCTGCGGCTCTCCAGAAAGCGTTCAAATTCCATCTGAATGCTCCACAACAAATATTTTATCCAAAATATTATACCGCTTTTTCATCAAATAGGCTATATGTTTTTGGGAAATTTCTTCGCCCCAGGTCAAAAGAGGCTTTGCCGGTGGGTAGGGAGCCACTATCTGAGCGCATATCATACCAACGGCGTCCTGCAAAACCACACGCTTTTTCGCCGCTCTGAAAGCCGCGCCGGGGCGCAATTTCACATCTGCGGCGGGTATTGGGGACAGTTCTCCGCTGCCCAGCAGGCCGGAAAGTGCGGACAATGCGTTTTTCAGACGGGCAAAATCCTCGCGGGTATCCATACCGGTGACGATGAAAACCACCTTGTCCTCATCACAAAGCTCCGGATAAATTCCCAGTTTTTCAAGTTCCTCTCCCAGTCTGAAGCCGTCTTTCGACAGCACGGTCAGCCTGCAGGGGTCCCGCAGGGGAGAGGAGGGCAGGCAGGGAAACTCCTGCCGTATTTTTTCAACCTCCGCCGCCGCGCGGGCATAGCTTTCACGCCCCTCGGTTTCCATATACGCTCTTGCCGCGTCCATGGAGGCCATCAGTGCAAAAGAGGGGGAAGAGGTACAAAGCAGACTGAGAGCCTGCTTCATCTCTCCCGCGCCAAAGGTGCCGCAGGAGGTCAGCATAGCCGTCTGACCAATAGCGGGCAGGGTTTTGTGCATGGAGGTGCAGGCCAGGTCGGCACCCATGGCCGCCGCGCCGGAGCATCCCTCCATAAAAGGCAGATGGGCTCCGTGAGCCTCGTCCACGATGAGCTTTGCGCCAAACTCCCGGCACACCGCTGCGATGGCGGGAATATCCTTGCACAGGCCGTAGTAATCCGGAGAAGTTATGCATACCGCCGCCGCGCCGCCCTTTTTAAGCGCCTGGCGGACAGTGTCCGCACTCACTTCCCACAGGTATTCACAGTTTAAGTCCAGCACTGCCGCCGCGGTGAAAACACTCTTGTGGCAGCCCCGCTCCATAATAAGGGTGGAACCCGACGGACAGGCCAGCATCAGCGCCGCCTGTACCGCGCCGGTGGAGCCGTTGGTGCAGAAACAGGCCTCTTTAGCGCCCCAGGCCTGTGCCGCAAGGCCCTCGGCCCGATAAACAGGCCCATGAGTGCAATAGAGGTTTCCTGTAGGCTCAAGCTCGGTGAAATCAATGCCGCTGAGTCCCTCAAAGGCAGGCAAAAGCCCACGCCCCTTGTGACCGGGCATGTGCATACGCAGGGTATTTTCTTTTTCCAGCGCCCTGAGGGCGTCATAAAGCGGCATATTCATATCTGCATTGTACCATTAAAAGCTTCTGATTGCAAATGGGCGGCGTATTTGATAAAATCTATCTATTACGGCGGTTTTCGCCATGTGAAAGGGGATAAAAATGTCCAGTACCATCGCTGCCATCGCCACCGGTGGGGTTCAGACCGCCATAGGTATAATCCGCCTGAGCGGTGACGATGCAATTTCCATCGCACAGAAAGTTTTTACCTCAAAAACGCCCCTTTCCCAGGCCCCCGACCGCAAACTGGTCTACGGCAGTATTTACGCTCCCGACGGGGCCCTTATCGACACCTGCCTTGCCACGGTGTCCCGTGCGCCATATACCTATACCGGTGAGGACACGGCCGAGCTTCAGTGCCACGGTTCTCCCGTTGCGCTGGGTATGATAATGGAGGCTCTTTTCGCTGCGGGAGCCGTTCAGGCCGGGCCGGGCGAGTTTACAAAACGGGCCTTTTTAAACGGCAAAATGGACCTTACCGAGGCGGAGGCCGTAATTGACCTTATCTCCGCCGAGACCCAGTGGGCAGCGGGCAACGCCGCCGGACAGCTGGGCGGAGCAATGAAGACCCGGGTCAGCGCCATTTACAGCGGCCTTGTGGACGCCTGCGCCCATTTCCAGGCGCTGGTGGACTATCCCGATGACGATATCGAGGATTTCACCGCTCAGACCGCCCGCCGCGCCATTGAAACGGCTCTTGGGGAATGCGAAAAACTCTGCGCCGGGTTTGACCGGGGCAGGATACTCAAGGAGGGCGCCTCTGCCGCTATAATCGGACAACCCAATGTGGGAAAATCCTCTTTGCTCAACGCTCTGGCGGGTTACGAGCGTGCCATTGTAACAAATATCGCCGGCACCACCCGGGACACCATCGAGGAAAAGGTGCTGCTGGGCAAAGTTTTGCTGAGGCTTACCGACACCGCAGGCATCAGAAACGCCGATGATACAGTTGAAAAGCTGGGCGTGGAGCGCAGTCTGAAAGCGGCGGAGGGTGCATGGCTGGCCATGGCGGTTTTCGACGGCTCTCAGGAGCTTGGTGCCGGTGACGGGGAGGTTATCCGCGCGGCAAAGACCGCCCGCAACGCCATCGCCATCGTAAACAAAACCGACCTGCCGCAAAAAATAGATGCCGCCCGCCTTGAAAAGGAACTGGGCAAGGTTTGCTTCATATGCGCGGAAAAGGGCGAGGGTCTTGATGACCTTACCGCCGCCGTGGAGGAAATCTTCGGTGCCGACATTCCCCAAAGCGACGGCGGGGTGCTCACCAATCTGCGCCAGCACACCGCGGTAAAGGCGGCGGTCAGATACCTTGAAAGCGCCCTTTCCGCCCTTGATGCCGGCCAGACCCCCGACGCGGTGCTCATCGACGCCGAGCAGGCTATGGCGTACCTTGGGGAAGTTACGGGCGCCACGGTACGCGAGGATGTTGTATCTCGCATTTTCGCCCGTTTTTGCGTGGGAAAATGAATATTTTCAGCAACATTGACCGTCAATGTCTTATTGACCTTTGACGATGAATAGTATATATTTAATATGTTGTATATAAAAACAAACAGCTCGAAAGGGAGTATCGTGCAAATGGCTCATAAGTATGTTTATCTTTTTTCTGAAGGCAACGGCAAAATGAGAGAACTGCTGGGCGGCAAGGGTGCCAACCTGGCAGAGATGACCAACCTCGGCATGCCCGTCCCTCAGGGCTTTACTGTAACCACCGAAGCCTGCACCCAGTATTACGCCGACGGCGAGCAGATCAATGCCGACATTCAGGCTGAGATCATGAAAAACATCGCCGTTCTGGAAAATATGGTCGGCAAGAAGTTCGGTGATCTTGAAAATCCCCTGCTGGTATCCGTGCGCTCCGGCGCCCGCGCGTCCATGCCCGGTATGATGGATACCATTCTGAACCTTGGCCTCAATGATGAGGTAGTTGTTGCCTTCGCAAAGAAGACCAACAATCCCCGCTTCGCCTGGGACAGCTATCGCCGCTTTATCCAGATGTACTCCGACG
>JAFSIK010000070.1 GCA_017439805.1 Oscillospiraceae bacterium | reverse complement strand
TGGGGACGGCGTAGGTGGAAAACTGCGTGCCGAAACTTTCGTCGAAACCCTGTATCGCCTTGATGAAACCGAGACAGCCGAGCTGGTAAAGATCCTCGGCCTCGACGCCGCAGCCGAAATACCGGCGGGCAATGCTCCAGATAAGTCCTGAGTTTTCCTCCAGCATTTTTTCCCTGGCGCTCTCGTCGCCGTCTCGGGCAAGAGCAATTATATCCGCGGTATTCTGGGTCATTTCCTCCCCTTTGCAGCTCTGATGGAAATAGTTTTGGTCATATGTACAACAGTTCCTCCGCCGGGAACGGATTTAATTTTAAGCCCGTCCATAAAACTCTCCATGATGGTAAAACCCATACCGCTTCTCTCCTGCCCTCCGGTGGTAAACATAGGAGTCTTTGCCTGCTCGATATCACTTATACCAACGCCCTTATCCTTGACGGTAATTTTCAGTTTGTTACCGTTTAAAATAAAAGCTTTCAGCCATATCTTTCCTATCTCTTTCGGGTAGGCGTGGACAATACAGTTTGTAACTGCCTCACTGACGGCAGTTTTGATATCTCCAAGTTCTTCAAGCGTGGGGTCAAGCTGAGCCGCAAAACAGGCCACTGCCCCTCGTGCAAATGCCTCGTTGGCACTTTTGCTGGGAAATTCCAAAGAAATGTAGTTCTCTGCTTTCATTTGCGTTCCTCCGTTCAAACAGCGATTGTAACCAGCCTGTCCAGTCCTGCGGCATCAAGAACTCTGCGGGCCTGGTCAGGTGTATTTATAATTTGGACGCGGCCATCCAGTTCGCGCATTTTATTGAACGCACACAGCACTACCGCGATACCGGAGCTGTCCATAAAGGTAACTTCTTTCATATCAATACAGCAAATATGCGGTCTGAAAAATTCAATTTTTCCTCCTATTTCTCCTATGGCGTTTCTGGCGCCATGGTGGTCTATCTCTCCGGAAAAGCGAAACGTAAGTTCCGCGCCCCGGGGGTGGGTGTCAATATTCACATCAATAACCTCCAAATAAAAAAGTAGACGCATTTTCATGCGTCTACTTTAATACTATGCAGTTGGAAAAAGGTGCTGAAAACTGTCATCAACCAAGGTTTTCAAGGCTGATTTTCAGATTTTCGATAAGAGCTTCGGCTTTGGCCAGTTTTTCGCGCTCTGCGTTTACGATATTTTCCGGTGCGCGGCTGGTAAACGCCTCGTTGGACAGCTTGTTTTTAATACTGTCGCGATTTTTAACGGCCTTTTCAAGCTCGCCGGAGATGCGTTTCTTCTCCTTTTCAATATCGACCAGTTCGCTCAGGGGCATAAACATTCTTGCCTCTCCGCTGACAGCACAGACCATACCCTCGGTGTTCTCGGGAGCGGTATCGGTAATCTCAAGAGACTGGGCGTATGCCAGACGTCCCAAATAAACCTCGCCTGCACCGAAAACTTCCTTCTTTTCGGTTACGATAATCAGATGGGGTTTCTTGGAGGGAGGAACATTCATCTCGGCACGGCAGGAACGAACAGCCTTTATGGCGTTCATAACTACCTCAAAGTTAGCCTCGTCCTGAGTGAAATTAAGTTCCTCGCTGTATTTGGGGTAATCTGCAACAATGAGAGCCTCGCCATCATGGGGCAGAGCCTGCCAGATTTCCTCAGTTATAAAGGGCATAAAGGGATGCAGAAGTTCCAGAATACGGGTCAGAACGTACAGCAGTACCTTCTGGGCACCGATTTTCGCCGCCTCATCCTCGCCATTCAGACGGGGCTTTGTAAGTTCGATATACCAGTCACAGTAGCTGTCCCAAATGAAGTCGTAGATCTTGCCGGCGGCGACGCCAAGCTCAAACTTGTCCATGTTTTCGCAGACTTCTTTGACGGTATTGTTAAGTTTGGAAAGAATCCACTTGTCCTCAAGTTCCAGGTGTTCGGGCAGCTCGTTTTTGTCAATGGTAAGATTCATCATTACAAAACGGCTGGCATTCCAGATCTTATTGCAGAAATTGCGCATTGCCTCACACTTTTCAACGTAGAAACGCATATCGTTTCCGGGACTGTTACCGGTGATGAGGTTGAAGCGCAGAGCATCGGCACCGTAGGTCTCCGCCATTTCAAGGGGATCAATTCCGTTGCCAAGAGACTTGGACATCTTGCGTCCCTGGCTGTCGCGCACCAGACCGTGGATAAAAACGGTGTCAAAGGGATGCTCTTTCATCTGCTCCATACCGGAGAAAATCATTCTGGCAACCCAGAAGAAGATAATGTCATAGCCGGTAACCATTACGGAAGTGGGATACCAATAGGCCAGATCCTCAGTCTGCTCGGGCCAGCCCATAGTGGAGAAAGGCCACAGTCCGGAGGAGAACCAGGTGTCCAGAACATCTTCTTCACGGGTTATATTTGCACTGCCGCACTTTTCGCACTTTACAGCATCTTCGCGGCTTACGGTAACATGACCGCATTCTGCGCAGTACCATGCAGGAATCTGATGACCCCACCAGAGCTGGCGGGAAATACACCAGTCGTGGACATTTTCCATCCAGTTCATATAAATCTTGGTAAAACGCTCGGGAACGAACTTTACCTCTCCGTCCTTGACGGTACGTATAGCTTCCTTTGCAAGAGGAGCCATTTTAACAAACCACTGGGGGCTGGTGATGGGCTCAACGGTGGTACCGCAGCGGTAACAGGTACCTACATTGTGGTTATGATCCTCAACCTTTACCAGATAACCCTGCTCCTCAAGATCTTTGACAATGGCCTTTCGGGCGGTGTAGCGATCCATGCCGTTATACTTACCGCCGTTAATTATATTGGCGTCCTCGTCCATAATAAGTATCTGCTCAAGGTCGTGACGCAGTCCGACTTCATAGTCGTTGGGGTCGTGACAGGGGGTCATTTTAACTGCGCCGGTACCAAAACCAAGCTCAACGTAATCATCGGCAACGATAGGCAGTTCTCTGCCCACAAGGGGAAGAATGGCAGATTTACCCACAAGATGAGTATATCTCTCATCCTCGGGATGTACTGCAACACCGGAGTCGCCAAGCATGGTTTCGGGACGGGTGGTGGCAATGATGAGATATTCGTCAGAATCCTTGATAGGATACTTGATGTGCCAGAAATGACCGGGCTGATCCTTATACTCGACCTCAGCATCGGACAGAGCGGTGCGGCAGTGGGGGCACCAGTTTATGATACGGTTGCCCTTATAGATGAATCCCTTTTCATAAAGGTCGCAGAAAGCCTCGCGAACAGCCTTTGCACAGACATCGTCCATGGTGAAACGGCTGCGGCTCCAGTCGCAGGAGGAACCCAGCACTTTTTGCTGCTCAACAATGCGGTCGCCGTACTTTTCCTTCCACGCCCATACGCGCTCGAGAAATTTCTCGCGGCCAAGGTCGTATCTGGTGAGGCCTTCGTTTACACGCAGGTCTTCCTCAACCTTAATCTGAGTGGCAATACCGGCGTGGTCGGTGCCGGGAAGCCAGAGAGCGGCAAAGCCCTGCATTCTTTTATAACGGGTCAGAATGTCCTGCAGGGTACAGTCCAGTGCGTGACCCATGTGAAGCTGGCCGGTTACGTTGGGAGGAGGCATAACAATGGAGAAAGGCTTCTTGTTCTTGTCCGCTTCTCCTCTGAAATATCCCCCGGTCTGCCACATATCGTAGATTTTCTTTTCTACTGCCTGAGGCTCATAAACTTTAGGCAATTCCTTCATTTCCACAATCTCCTTCAACAAAAATGAAAACGCCCCGAAGCATTTTGCTTCAGGGCGATAATATACCGCGGTACCACCTGAATTCCGCCTTTCGGCGGCACTTAAAAATCCCTTGACGCGGGTAACGTCGGCACTTACTTGATTTCTGCGCCGCGGCTCACGGATGACTTTCACCTGCACCGCGCAAAGACTTTCACCAACCGTCTTCTCTCTGCACCGCGATGGAAGGTTACTCCTTCCGGTCAACGCCTTTAATTGCGTGTCAAATTATAATGATTATTGCCCTTTTTGTCAAGAAAAATGCCCGTATTTGGCAAAAATATGCCCCCTGCGTATTTGCAGGGGGCGTTTTATCAGAAAATCAGGTCGCATACGAGGTCGCTGTATTCCTTGGGATCTTCAAGAGGCAGTTCGGCAATCAGCATAGACTGGCAGTAAAGCACACGTACAAGCTTTTCTGCTTTTTCCCGGTCCTCTTCAATGGTCTTTTCCAGAGTGGAAAGCACCTTATGATCGGGATTGAATTCCATAACTCTCTTGGCACGGATAACCTCTTCGCCGGTCTTTTTGCACAGAGTTTCAAAATACTTCTCCATTTCGAAAGACAGTCCGCCGTCGGCAACCATGCACACAGGGCTGGAAACCAGTTTTTTGGAAATTCTGGCCTTTTCAATCTTATCACCGAGAGTAGCCTTTACAAAGTCCATTGCCGCGTTGTGAGAAGTATCCTCAGCGGCATTATCGTCAGACTCAAGGGCGGATTCGTCATCAACACTGCGGAATTTTTTGCCCTCGTACTCCCCAACCATCTGAACAACCATTTCATCAATGCTGTCGGTCAAATAAAGGATTTCATAACCTTTGGCCTTATACGCCTCGGTCTGGGGCATACGGTCTATTCGGGCCGCGTCTTCACCTGCGGCGTAGAAAATATACTTCTGGTCGGCAGGCATACGGGAGCAGTATTCCTTGAAAGTTACCAGCTTCTTTTCGGCGGAGGAGTAGAAAATAAGCAGATCCTTGAGAACTTCCTTATTTTTGCCGTATTCGTTCATCGTGCCGTACTTCAGCTGCATGCCGAAATTGGCAAAAAACTTTTCATACTCTTCCCTGCTGTCACTCTGAAGCTTGAGCAGCTCCGCACGGATCTTTTTGTCAATGTTCTGAGCAATTATCTTTAGCTGGCGGTTATGCTGGAGCATTTCACGGGAGATATTCAGTGAAACGTCCTGAGTATCCACCACACCGCGTATAAAGCGGAAATGTTCCGGCACCAAGTCGGCGCATTTGTCCATAATGAGAACGCCGCTGGAATAAAGCTGCACACCGGGAGCGAAGTCGCGGGAGTAAAAATCAAAAGGGATCTCTCCGGGAACGAACAGAAGAGCCTTGAAGGACACAAGACCTTCGGCGTTTACGGGAATTGTAAGGGCAGGCTTGTCGTAGGAGTTGAATTTTTCGGCGTAGAAGCTGTAATATTCATCCTCAGTCACGTCTTTTTTGGATTTCTGCCAAAGGGGAATCATGCTGTTGAGGGTAGTGTTTTCAATTTTTGTTTCGGTGCGCTCGGTGTCGTCCTGGTCACGGAAAGTCTCGGTAAGTTCCATCTCCAGCTTGATGGGATAGCGTATATAGTCGGAGTACTTACGTACCAGACGCATAATTTCATGCTCTTCAAGAAAATCAGAGTACTGCTCGTCCTCGGTATCCTCCTTGATGTGCATGGCTACTGTGGTTCCCCAGGCATCCTGCTCGCACTGGGTCATGGTATATCCGTCAGCGCCGGAGGACTGCCAGCACCATGCCTCGTCGCTGCCGTAGGCTCGGCTGACAACAGTAACCGCGTCGGCAACCATGAAGGCGCTGTAAAATCCGACGCCGAACTGGCCGATAATATCGATGTCTTCCTGGGCTTCCATCTCGTTTTTGAACTTGAAGCTTCCGCTCTTTGCGATAGTGCCCAGATTCGCTTCCATCTCATCTTTGGTCATACCGATGCCGTTATCGGTAACGGTGATGGTGCGCATTTCCTTGTTGATCTCAATCTGAATAAAGAAGTCTTCTCTGTTCAGACCTACCTTATCGTCGGTAAGGGACTTGTAACAAAGCTTGTCCTCCGCGTCGGATGCGTTGGAGATGATTTCACGCAGGAAAATCTCCTTGTTGGTGTAGATGGAGTTGATCATCAGCTCCAGGAGTCTTTTAGACTCTGCCTTAAACTGTTTTTTTGCCATATATATCACCTTCAAATAAGTTATAAACAAAAGCGTTAGCACTCTAAGCTTTCGAGTGCTAACGCTATAATAGTACATATCAAAATAAAATGCAATAGAATAATTGTTAAATTTTATCTGACAC
>JAFSIK010000069.1 GCA_017439805.1 Oscillospiraceae bacterium | reverse complement strand
GGCGATGACGCCGTCGGACACCTCGGCGGCCAGGAAGCGGGCGGTGTCGGCATCACACACGTCGGACAGAGCAGCCCAGTCGCCGAAGGAGCACAGGCGGTCGGCACCGCGGGCGCGGATGTAGGCGCAGGCGATGGGGGAAAGCTCCGCGTCCTTGTCCACAAAGTAAATGGCCTTGTCGGTGTCGCTGAGAGGCAGACCCACGGCGGCGCCGGCGGGGGAGACGTGCTTGAAAGAGGCGGCGGCGGGCAGGCCGGTGGCCTCTTTAAGCTCCTTGACCAGCTGCCAGGAGTTGAAAGCGTCCATGAAATTTATATAGCCGGGGCGGCCGTTGAGCACCTCAATGGGCAGCTCGCCGCCGCGGACGAAAATCTTTGCAGGCTTCTGATTGGGGTTACAGCCGTATTTCAGTTCCAGTTCTTTCATTTTCATCAATCCCCCAGATTTTTATTCTTGATAACGGTTTTGCTTTCTCCTGTGGCGATGTCAATGTAGCGCACAAAGAGAGAAACCTTGTTGTCCGCGTTAAGGCTGTTCCAGATGGTTTCGGTCCACTGGTCCATGTCGTTGACGGTTGCGACCCGCTCGGGCTCGCCCTGGAAGGTGGGGATGGGGTTGCCGTCGCAGTGGTAGGTGTGAATGAAATGGGCAAGACCGGGCAGCGCTTTGTAGCGGAAGTACTGACGGCTGCAGGCGGTACCCTGGGCGTCCATGCTCTTGAGGATGCTCATCTTGTAGCGCAGACCGTCGCAGCAGCCGAAGCACAGCTGACCGCTGATACGGGGAGTCCAGTTGGGGCCGTCGGGTTCGAACTCGCGGGTCTCCAGAGCGGTTTCCATATCCTTACCCTCTTTCAGGTAGTCGTAGATGGTGTCGGTCTGGTCGCCGTTGGTGACGATGAGGTAATCGCCCAGCTTGCGCACGGGAGCGTAGATGATAAGACTGGGGTCAGAGAGCTTGGAGGGGTCAAAGGCCTCGGTGCGGATGCCGTCCTCGGTGGGGACGAAAACGCGGTTGCGGCTGTTTTCGCTGCGGCCCATGATAAAGTACGCCACGGCGGCGTTTTTGGCGTCGGGAGTCAGGCCGAGGATGATTCCGCGGCCGGGATAGGCGTTTGCGCTGAGCACGCCGCCCACTTGAGCAATATCATAAATATTCATAAAAATCACCTTTCTCAGCAATTTCTGCCGCCACCAGCTCAACGGCCCGGGGCAGTATTATCCACTCGGCGTTTTCCATAACCCTGCGCTGGAGGGTCTCCGGCGTGTCGCCGGGCTGAATCTCAACAGCCTTCTGCAGGATTATCTGTCCGCCGTCGGGTATCTCGTTTACAAAATGCACCGTGGCGCCGGTAACTTTCACTCCGTAATCCAGCGCCGCCTGATGAACTCTCAGACCGTAGAAACCCTCTCCGCAGAAGGAGGGGATAAGGGAGGGGTGAACGTTCAGTATGCGCCGGTCGTACCGGGCGGTGAAATCCGCAGACAGAATGCTCATGTAACCTGCCAAAACTATCATGTCAACGGCGTTTTCCTTCAGCGCCGCCAGAATGGCCTCCTCGGCGCCGGCCTGACTGCCGTAAAGAGCCTTGGAGCAAACCACGCCCTTAACGCCGTGGTTTTCTGCCCGTTTGAGAGCGTAGGCCTGGTCGTTGCTGGCGATTACCAGAACGATTTCGCCGCTTTTTATAATGCCGCTGTCCTGAGCGTCCAGCAGGGCCTGCAGGTTAGTGCCGCCCCCGGACACCATAACGGCTATGCGGGTTTTTCTTACCATATCTCAACGCCCTTGTCCATGGGAGCGATGCGGCCCATGACGTAGGCGTCCTCGCCGCACTTCTGAAGGATTTCAAGGGCCTGCTCGGCGTCGCGCTCGGAAACGATGACCGCCATGCCCACGCCCATGTTGAAGGTGTTGAACATGTCGCGCTCGTCAATGCCGCCGGCCTTTGCGATAACGTCAAAGATGGGATGCACGCGAACGGCCTGCCGCTCGATGCGGGCGCCCAGACCCTCGGGCAGGGCGCGGGGGATATTTTCAAAGAAACCGCCGCCGGTGATGTGGCTGACACCCTTTACGGTGACGCTTTCCATAAGAGTCAGAACAGGATTTACGTAGATTTTGGTGGGAGAGAGCAGAGCCTCGCCAAGACTTTTGCCGCCAAGTTCGTCCATTACCTTGTGCAGGTCGGTGTGCTCCACGTCCAGCGCCTTTCTAACCAGAGAGAAACCGTTGGAGTGAACGCCGCTGGAGGGCAGGGCGATGATAACGTCGCCGGGGACCATGATGGAGTTGTCAACGATTTTCTCCTTGTCAACAACGCCCACAGAGAAGCCGGCCAGGTCATATTCGTCCACGGGATAGAAGCCGGGCATTTCAGCGGTTTCGCCGCCGATGAGAGCGGCACCGGCCTGTACGCAGCCTTCCGCCACGCCGGAGACGATGGAAGCGATTTTTTCGGGATAGTTCTTGCCGCAGGCGATATAGTCAAGGAAGAACAGGGGCTTTGCGCCGCAGCAGATAATGTCGTTTACGCACATGGCAACGCAGTCGAT
>JAFSIK010000068.1 GCA_017439805.1 Oscillospiraceae bacterium | reverse complement strand
TGTTTACGGCGCCGGCCGCTTTCTTATCATAAAAGAAGGAGCGATAACATGACCGATCTGCAGATCAGATGCTTTCTGGAAGTAGCACGACAGCTTAGTTTTTCCAGCGCAGCCCGCAGTCTTTTCGTGTCACAGTCAAATATCAGCCGACAGATAGCAAAACTTGAAGAGGAACTGAGCATGGAACTGTTCCAGCGCAGCACCAAGTCCGTGCGCCTTACCGAGCAAGGTCAGATATTGGCGGAGACGCTGTTTAAAATGGAGGGTGAGTGGAATCAGTCTATGACCCGCGCCCGCAATACCCTGCGCAAATACTCCGGCAGCCTGACCATCGGATGTACCCCTCATGCAAAGAGCAACAGCTACCTTTCCCAGCTTCTGTCCAGCTTCCGCGAATCCCGCCCGGACATCAAGATTGTCAAAGAGCGCTCCACCCAGGCCAAACTTATCGAGGGTCTTAACAACGACTATTACGACGCTGTGCTCATCGCCGGTCACGATGTTGATTTTTTAAGCGGCGTTGTAACCGAAACCCTGTTCTATTCCCGCGTGGGTATCGTTATATACAAATCCCATCCCCTGTTTTTCAAACCGGACGTAACTCTTGCCGACTTTGCCGACAGCGGATTTCTGCGCTATAAGCCCACGGACATTCCCCTTGAAAAGGACTTTATGTACTGCCTGTGCAAGGACAGCGGCTTCGCGCCCAAGGTCGTGGCGGAGTTTGACGATTTTGAAGAATTCCTTTTCTCCATCGAAATGGGCGAGGGTGTTGCCATCATTTATGAGGAGACCGAGGTCATCAGTAATATGAACCTGCGCTTTATTCCCATAAATGAGGACCTGCCCCAGAAATTTTTGCCCATGCAGCTGGCGAAAAAAGCCTACAACAAAAGCCCTGCGGTTGAGGCGTTCTACTCTTTTGCCAGAAAATACGCATAACTTAAAAAACCCAAAGAGGCGCGAGCGTAAAAAGCTCGCGCCTGTTTTTGTGTATTTTGACGGCGGATATTTGTACATTTATTCCGTCTGTGCATAGACTTATTCCGGTTTTTGCGCACTTTTTCCCAAGGTGCATTAATAGGGGGTTAGGTTGGATTACCGCCCGGGAAAAATCCTGCTATAATTAAAATCACAAAGGAAATATAAAAAGCTGCAAAAAATTTAAAGCGGAGGGTATTAAAATGAAAGCTGCAAGAAAACTGGTTTGTATATTCATGCTGACTGCACAGGGCGTCATTCCCCCTCACGCAGTTGGAGCCGCCATCGCCGGCAAACACAAATAAGACAGAGTTTACGGAGAGCCTGTCATCCATATTACGACCCACCTTAGACCTGCAGGGCGGCGCTTATGCGCCGCCCTGCGGGTTTTTATTTAAGCAGTTCGTTCATAGAATTGTTTATGGAGTCCATATAAGGCGCCAGCGCCGCCGCCGCACGCTTGAAGTCGGCGTAGCCGTCCCGCAGACCCTTTATCTCGCTGGCTACCGCCGCAACGGCACCCTTTTCTGCAAGAGCGAGCATTTTCTTTCCGGAGAATATTGAAACGAAAGCTCCGGCGTTGAAGCAGCAGGGGATGCCCCGGGCGAAAAATTCCTCCGCCACCCGTCCGCTTTCGGCATGGATAATGACGGGATTTACTCCCCGCAGGCGGCGAAGTTTTTCGGGCAATTCTGTGATTTCCGGATTTTTTCGCGCCAGAGGCAGCTCCAAAAGCAAGGTTTTTGTGCCGGAGATGCAAAGGGCCTCCAGTTCTTCAAGTTCCAGAAGCTCTTTTCGGGCAACCGCCACAGCGGCGATGCGGATATCTTCCGGTGCGTATTTGAAATCACGGCGGAGCAGAAACTCCACTCCCGGCTGCATGCGCCGGCGGAACATTTTATAAGGTTCATCCCCTATATCGAAGGGAGCCACCGCCACCAGACGCTGAACTCCTGCGTCAAGAGCCATATGCAGCTGAGCTCTGGCGTCATCAAATCCGGTGCAGGCCTCCTGGCCGGGTATCACATATGCCGCAAAATCTGTAACCATAATCCACCTCCGGCAGAAATGTTTTGAAAATTATATCATCTTACACATTTAAATTCAACGGCGGCGGGGGAATTTGGAGCGGGCGGGACGGTTGCATTGGTGGCGGGGCGGTGATATAATTGCAAAAAAACCGCGAATGGGGAAGAAAAATGACTGAGCAGGAAAAAACAAAACGAGCCCGAGAGGCGTTCCAGCGGGGCGAACCCATCGACGAGGGCGCGGTAAGGAAGGTCATACTGGACTCCTGGAAACGGTCCAGAAGCTACGGTCTTACCGGACGCACCGCCGACAAGCGTGTCATTCCCAGAGAGGAACTTGAAGAGCGCATAAACCAGCGCCAGCTCTTTTACAGCATCGCCTGCCCGTTTATGGAAAGACTCTACGACTTCACCACCGACTCCGGATACCTCACTGCCATCAGCGACGAGGAAGGCTATGTACTGAGAGTCTTCGGCGATAAGGAAATAATGTCCCTTGCCGCAGCAAACGGTCTGGTGGAAGGCTGCAACCGTGACGAAAGGCGTCTTGGCACCAACGGTATCGGCACTGCTCTGGCTCTTGGTATGCCCATTCAGATATTCGGCGAGGAGCACTACTTCCAGCTGCACCACAACTGGGTCTGCTCCGGCGCGCCGGTCTACGGCCCCGACGGGCGGGCCGCGGGCATGGTATGCGTCATCGGTACCAATGAAAAAGTATCTTTCCACACCCTTGGTATGGTCGCCGCCGCGGCGGAGGCCATTACCCGTCAGATGATAATGTACGACGCCTATGAGGAGTCCGAGCGTATCCAGAACCGTATGGGCGCCATTTTGGAGACCACTCCCTACGGTCTTATCCTGCTGGACAAAAACCTGCGTGTCAGTCAGGCCAACTACAAGGCGGCGGAGCTTCTTGGCGTAAAGCTGGAGCATCTTCTGGACCGCAGCGTCTGGCAGATGATAGAACGCACCTCCAAAAGCGAAAAGAATATTTCCGAAGGCGTTACCGACTGGGACGTTATCGTGGAGTCCGACGGTCAGCAGAGAGAGCTTTCCATCACCGTCAGCTCCACCCATATGGGAGAGAAGGTTATGACCTTCATGCGCTCGGAAACCATGCGCCGTAAGGTTACCCGCTTCATCGGCACCGAGGCCAGGTATACTTTTGAGGACATTATAGGTCACTCCTCCGTTATCCGCGATTCTGTGGCAATGGCCCGTGTGGCCGCCAGACTGAGCACCAATCTGCTGCTTCTGGGCGAAAGCGGCACAGGCAAGGAGCTTGTGGCACAGGCCATACATAACGGCGGCACCCGCCGCAACGAACCCTTTATTGCCGTAAACTGCGGCGCTCTGCCGAAGAACCTTATTGAGGACGAACTTTTCGGCTTTGCTGACGGAGAGGGCGCGGGACGCGCCGGCAAATTCGAACTGGCCAACGGCGGCACAATTTTCCTTGAGGAAATAGGCGCCATACCCCTGGACGCCCAGAGCAAACTTTTCCACGCCCTGCAGGAGGGCGAGGTTTGCCGCGTGGGCTCCAGCCGCCGGGTACGTGTGAATGTGCGCGTTATTGCCGCCAGCAGCAAGGACCTGCTGCAGGCCGTGCAGAACAACGAATTTCACGCCGACCTTTATTACAGGCTCAACGGCCTGAGCATACATATCCCCGCCCTGCGCGACAGACAGGGCGACGTGCGCCTGCTGGCGGATTACTTTTTGCGCAAGTACTCCGAATACTCCGCCTCCCACGTGACGGGCTTTACCGAGGGCGCTTATCTGGCACTTGAAAGCTACGGCTGGCCCGGCAATATCCGCGAACTGGAAAACGCGGTGGAGCGCGCCGCCTATATCTGCAAGCGTGACCAGATATCCCGCGAATGTCTGCCCGGGCACATAACCTCCGCCGGAGCATCCACCGACGCCGTGGGAGATTACGGCAGGAGCGAAAACTCCATCCAGAGCCGCGAGCGTCAGCAGATAGAGGAAACCCTGCGCAAATGCAACGGCAACATCAGCCTTGCCGCCGAGATGCTGGGAATCAGCCGCCGCACCATCTACCGCAAAATGGACAAATACAGCATCGATCCGTCCGCTCTCCGCAGGGGAGGAAGATAAACAGAAAGGAAGAACCCCCATGCTCTATATCAAATCCCCCTCCACCGACCCCGAATTCAACCTTGCCCTGGAGGAGTGGGTGTTTGATACCGTTGGCAAAACCGACGACATCTTCATGCTCTGGCAAAACGACAACGCCGTTATAATCGGCAAACACCAGAACGCCGTTGAGGAGATAAACCTGCCCTATATCCGCCAAAAGGGCATAAAGGTGGTTCGCCGCCTGTCCGGAGGCGGCGCGGTTTACCACGA
>JAFSIK010000067.1 GCA_017439805.1 Oscillospiraceae bacterium | reverse complement strand
GAAGAAGTAAGGAGGGAGAAATAGTATGGCAAGCCCCAAGTCTGCAAAGAAAGTCAGCAGAAAGCGTAAAGAACGCAAGAATATTGAGAAGGGCGCGGCTCATATCCGTTCTTCCTTCAACAACACCATGGTCACCATTACCGACCTGAACGGAAACGCTCTTTCCTGGGCGTCCTCCGGCGGTCTGGGCTTCCGCGGAAGCCGTAAGTCCACTCCCTTTGCCGCCCAGATGGCCGCTGAAACCGCTGCCAAGGCTGCTATGGAGCATGGCCTGAAGACCGTAGAGGTATATGTTAAGGGCCCCGGCCAGGGACGTGAAGCCGCTATCCGCGCTCTGCAGTCCGCCGGCCTCGAGGTCAACATGATCAAGGACGTAACTCCCATTCCTCACAATGGTTGCCGTCCGCCCAAAAGACGTAGAGTTTAAGGAGGAAATAGCGATATGGCCAGATACACCGAGGCTGTTTGCCGTATTTGCCGCCGCGAGAAGCAGAAGCTGTTCCTCAAGGGTGACAGATGCTACACCGATAAGTGCGCCATGGAGCGCCGCCCCTATGCCCCCGGCCAGCACGGCCAGGGCAGAAGCAAGGCCAGTGAATACGCCACTCAGCTCAGAGAAAAGCAGAAAGTCCGTAAGTACTACGGCGTTCTGGAGAGCCAGTTCAGAAAGTACTTCGAGCTGGCCGACAAAAAGCCCGGCAAGACCGGTACCAACCTGCTGTCCATTCTGGAAACCCGTCTGGACAATACCATTTACCGTCTTGGTTTCGCCATGAGCCGCGCCGAGGCGAGACAGCTTGTTAACCACGCCCACTTTACCGTTGACGGCAGAAAGGTAAACATTCCTTCCTACCTGGTAAAGCCCGGTCAGGTCATCTCCATCAGAGAGGCCAGCCGCGATCTGGACAAGATCAAGGCCAACGTGGAGAACAACGCTTCCCGCACCCCTCCCAAGTGGCTTGATTATGACGCTGCCAATCTGACCGCTAAGGTTGTTGCGGTTCCCGAGCGCGACGATATCGACCTGCCCATCGAGGAGCAGCTGATCGTCGAGCTGTACTCCAAGTAAGAGTAATTTGGCTTCGCGGGCCGCAAGCGGCCCGCGAAGGAGATACCCTCAGACACAGAAGATTGGTAAGCTGAATAACGGAATATTTTTAAGGAGGGTGAACTATGATAGAAATCGAGAGGCCCCGTATAGAGTGCATCGAAACCCCCGAGGACGGTTCTTACGGTAAATTTATCGTTGAGCCCCTTGAAAGAGGCTACGGTACCACCCTTGGCAACTCTCTCAGAAGGATACTTCTGTCGTCCCTTCCCGGCACGGCTGTTACTACTATTAAGATCAACGGCGTTCAGCATGAGTTCTCCACTATCCCCGGCGTCAAGGAAGACGTTACCGAGATAGTGCTCAACTGCAAGGCTATCGTGGCCAAGCTGCACACCGAGGGTCCCAAGGTGGTTTATATCGAGGCCAACGGCGAAGGCGAGGTCTGCGCCGGCGACATCAAGGCCGACGGTGAGGTTGAGATCCTTAATCCCGACCTCCACATCGCGACCCTTGGCCCTGACGCTGTTTTCAATATGGAAATGACGCTCAGCCATGGCCGCGGCTATGTAAGCGCGGAGAAGAACAAGCCTGCCCAGTCCGTGATTGGTACTATTCCCATCGACTCCATCTACACTCCTGTCCGCAAGGTCAACTACACCGTGGAAAACACCCGTGTAGGCAACGTCACCGACTTTGACAAGCTGACTCTGGAAGTTTGGACCGATAAGACTACCACGGCCAGAGACGCTGTCTCCCTGGGCGCTAAGATCCTCAGCGATCACATGATGCTGTTTATCGACCTGAGTGATTCTCACGGCAACACCTCTACCGTTGTTGAAAAGAGTGAGACTCACCGCGACAAGGTTCTGGAACTGACGATAGAGGAGCTTGACCTGTCGGTCAGAAGCTTCAACTGTCTCAAGCGCGCCAATATCAATAATGTTGAAGACCTCATCAGCAAGACCGAGGAAGATATGATGAAGGTCAGGAATCTTGGCAGGAAATCCCTTGAGGAAGTTATCAACAAACTTGCTATGATGGGACTCAGCCTTGCCAGTGATGACAACTAAGGAGGAAGAAACACAATGTCCGCTCCCAGAAAGCTCGGAAAGACTTCCGACCAGCGCCGCGCCATGCTGCGGCAGCAGGTGACTGACCTCCTGGCAAACGGCAAGATGGAAACCACCGTCACCAGAGCCAAGGAAATCGGTCCCATGGTCGAGAAAATGATAACTCTCGGCAAGAAGAACACTCTGGCTACCCGCCGTCAGGCCCTTGCCTTCATCGTCAAGGAAGACGTGGTCACCAAGGTATTCACCGAATACGCTGAGAAGTACGCCGACCGTAACGGCGGCTACACCCGTATCACCCGCATTGGCCCCCGCAGAGGCGATGCTGCTGAGATGGCTGTTATCGAAATGGTATAAAAAAACTCCCGCATCCACACGGATGCGGGAATTTTTTTGCCCTGGCATAAAATTTTCGCACTTTGCCTCTTGGGCTGATTCGGGGAAGGTGCATTCACATACCGCAGCCGATCAAGCAATTGCGGTTGGCTTACTTGGTTTTATAATTTGCTGCAATATAAACCCCTTCCTGAATTGCTGCGAATGTTGCTATGGAACATACTGCGATGGAACTGTATTTCACTTCTGCAAAAGACAACGTTAAGGGCAAAAGAAACAGTAACAATCCCGTGATCCTGTTCATTGTAGTATGCAATGATATAAACTGCTTTTTAGAAACATATCCCCATATGATATTACCGATTTTTATAATTGCGATTACAGCGCCCCATATCCATATCCACCCGGGAATATCAATTGCCGGCAATATTTTAATCAAAGATACTGCTACAAACACAAGGTCGGC
Organism: Oscillospiraceae bacterium; assembly: GCA_017439805.1. Taxonomy (GTDB): domain Bacteria; phylum Bacillota; class Clostridia; order Oscillospirales; family Oscillospiraceae; genus RGIG3171. The sequence goes on along the minus strand of JAFSIK010000067.1, from coordinate 20,895 downwards.
CGCGGTGTCGATTTTAGCCCCCAATTCACCGGCGCTGTTTGTATTTCTTGCGATCATACCATCTATCATGTCACTAAAACCACAGATGACATATATAATATAAAATTCTGCCGAAAACGCAGGAAAGAATAACAACAAAATACTGCCCAAAATACGACAACCTGTGACTATATTTGCAATATGTTTTATCATCCGGTCTCCTGAAATTCTGATTTTTTCCAACTGATTGAAAATTTTAATTTATCGTTTAAGCTTACTTTATCATGTTTTACGGCATGCATCAATGCCCGGTAAAATCGCCGGAGTCGGCACCTGTCGCTCCGAAAGGAAAAAGGTAGTAAAATTTTCTTTTATTTACTTTAAATATATGATAAAATAATTTGAATAACTCTATCGAGAGGTAAAGCTATGACTGAACACAGAATTGAAGGTCGCAACGCGGTTATCGAAGCCATGCGTGTTGGCCGTGAGATTGACAAAATTCTTATAAATTCCGAGGGCGACTCCACTCTGGGCCACATTGCCGCCAAGGCTCGTGACCTGGGCATTACCGTGGTCAAAACCGACCGCCGCAAGCTGGATTCCCTCAGCGAGACCGGCAGCCATCAGGGTGTAATTGCTTTCGTGGCGGCAACTACCTACGCGACCGTTGAGGATATGCTGGAGCTTGCCCGGGAGAGGGGAGAAAAACCCCTTATAGTCATATGCGACGAGCTGAGCGACCCTCACAATCTGGGTGCGATAGTCCGTACTGCCGATGCCGCCGGCGCTCACGGTGTTATAATTCCCAAGCGCCGCAGCGCAACTCTTACCGCCACCGTAGCAAAGGCCAGTGCAGGCGCAATCGAGCATGTGCTCATCGCCAAGGTGCCCAACATTACCGCCACCATCAAGGAACTTAAGGAGCAGGGCATCTGGGTTTACGGTGCCGCCGCGGAAGGCAGTCAGAGTATGTACAAGGCAGACTTTGCCGACGCTGCTGCCATCGTAATCGGCAATGAAGGCGAGGGACTGGGCCGCCTGGTGCGTGAAAACTGCGACGTGTTGGTTAGCATCCCCATGAAGGGCGGAATGTCCTCCCTTAATGCCTCCAACGCAGCCGCGGTGCTGCTTTATGAGGCCGTACGCCAGAGAATAGGTTGACATAACATTAAAAACCCGACGAAAGGGGGGAGCAGAATTGGCAAAATATATATCTGAATACGACGCAGACAGAGCCTCGGGCGAGCCTTTGGACGAGCAGTATACACTTGACGAAATAATGCTTGAATTTTCCGAAAATGCTCCTCTTGTTGAAACATCGCCGGACCCGGTCATTTCCGTATCCCGTGATGAAATGCCGCCGGAGGAGATGCCTCCGGCAAAGCCTATTGAAAATCAGCAGGCCATCAATATGGACGACACCATGCCTTTGGAGCCTGTGGAAAACAGCTCGTTGGTGCTTCGTGCCCGTCGGCGCAGCCGCCGCGCACCTGCGCCGGAAATGCCGGAAGAGCCTGCCCCTCAGGCCCCGGAGGAGAAGCCTGGCGTGGATGACACCCGCAGTATGGATGACGGAGAATCTCCCACCATTGCGATGAATCCCATTCAGGTTGAGGAGCCGGCAAAGGACGAGGAAACTCTTGGCCGCACACCCCAGAAAGCGATGAAGTACTACGCAAAAAGGCTTCATGGCCTGCGCCTGCGGGTGTTTGTTACCATAATTTTGTGCCTTATTATGGGTTACATTACCGTGGCGGGGGAGTATGGGCTGTTCCTGCCCGCCCCCATAGGTGCAAACGGCATTATAAGAGTGTGGGTAACGCTGGTTTTGCAGGTTCTCTGCGGCATTATTGCCCTTGACATACTTGTAAAGGGCGTGCGCGAACTTATAAAACTGAAAATCCATCTGAACACAATGGCCTTTGTGGCGTATTTTTCATCACTTGTACATTCGGTGATGTATCTTACGGGCTTTGCCCAGTGGGGATTCCCCATGGGCGCCGTGGTATGCTGGGGAATGCTGTTTCTGCTGCTGGCCGAACTTCAGCGCTGCCGTGGCAGACACCTGTCCTGCAAAGCCGCATCTGCGGCTACTGACCCTGCTTTCGTGGTTAAATGCACGGGAATCTGGCAGGAAAGCACCCTGTCAAAAACCTCCGGCGACGGACGTGATTTCGTTGCCCAGCTGGAAGCAAACGACGGAGCCCACAAGGCGTGGGCGCTTATTTCCCCAATATTTATTATCGTATCCATTGTACTTTCCGTTCTCATCTGTGTTGCGGAAGGGGAATTTTCCTCCGTTTTCCGCCATCTCAGCGCGCTCACCTGCGCGGGTCTTTCCCTCGGTGCCGCCATGGCCTTTACATCGCCTTTTAAAAAGCTCAGCCGACGACTGAGCGGCAGAGCAGCAGCCCTTGCAGGTTGGAGGGGAAGCAAACTGGTTTCCGGAAAGGAATCCGTCATCATTACCGACGAGGATATTTTCCCTGCCGGTTCCGCCTCTCTTAACGGTATGAAGGTAGTGGGAGGCAGCTCCGCCGATAAGGTGCTGTCCTATACCGCCAGCGTTGTGGCGGCGTCCGGCAGCTGCCTTGGCAGGAGCTTTACCGAGCTTCTTAATAACCAGGGTATACCTTTCAGCCAGGTCAAGGAGCTCAGCTTTGATGAGGAAGGCCTCAGCGCCCGCATCAGCGGCAACTACGTTTTTGTAGGCACCCGCAATTATATGGAAAGCCGCAGCGTGGTATTCAGTGAAGAAATAAAGCTGGAAAACGCCATATACACCGCCATAAACGGCGAACTTGCAGGCATTTTCGCCGTAAAATACGGCTCCGGCAAGGCGGCAGGGGAGGCCATGGACCTTATTTTGTCCGACAGAAAGCTCCACGCTGTGCTGGCGGTCCGCAACTTCCACCTGGAGCCTGAATATCTGGCAAAAAAGCTGGATATTCCGGAGGAGTCCATGGAATATCCCAAGCTTTCCGACCGTCTGGGACTTTCCGAAAAGGGTCCTGTGGACGGTAAGGTTGCCGCAGCCCTCAGCCGACAGGGACTCCTGCCCTTTATTGAGACCGTAGTGGGCGGCCGCCGCCTGCGAAAAGCAGTAAAATGGAATGTGGCTCTGTCCGCCATCGGCGCGGCAGTGGGCATACTGATAATGTTCTACCTTGCCATGATCGGCGAATTTTCCGCCGGAAGCGCCGCAAATCTGCTCATTTACAACATTCTCTGGGCTGTGCCTACGGCGCTTATATCCGGTTGGGTGAACAGATACTGATAAAATCCCTTTTTCAAGGGCGAAAAAAGCCGTAAAAATTGAAAAATTTCTTGCTATTATTGTGTATTTGATATATAATTTTTATTGGCTTTGTTGGAAAATTTAGTAATTTTTATATTTTATATAGGAGAGATGTTTACATGGCCTACACCACCAACGATATCCGGAATATCTGCCTTCTGGGTCACGGCGGCGACGGTAAGACCTCCCTTGCCGAGAGCATGCTGTACCTGACCAAGGGCACCGACCGTCTGGGAAAAACTTCCGACGGCAACACCGTCAGCGACTACGATGCAGAGGAGATTAAGAGAGGTATTTCCATTTCCTCCACTGTTCTGCCTGTTGAATACGGCGGAAAGAAAATCAACGTTATCGATGTCCCTGGCTATTTCGATTTCGACGGCGAGGCTGTTCAGGCCGTTCGCGTAGCCGAGGCCGGCATCATCTGCGTAACCGCCAAGGGCGGCGCAGACGTTGGCGCCGAGAAGGCTTGGAAAAACCTTAACAAGCGCTCCCTGCCCCGTATGATCTACGTTTCCAAGGTTGACGAGGATCACGCCAACTACGGCGCGGCTCTGCAGGGCCTTAAGGACGTATTCGGCATCAGCATCGTTCCCGTTACCGTTCCTGTTATGGAAGGTGACACCTGCGTCGGTCTGTACAGCCTGGTAACCCGCAAGGCTTACAAGATGGATAAGAACAACTGTGTCGAAATGCCCGTTCCCGCCTCCATGGAGGATGCCATTGCCGAGTACAACGATATGCTGGTCGAGACCGTCGCCGGTGTTTCCGAGGACCTGATGATGCTGTATCTGGAAGGCGAGGAAATCCCCCAGGCTGACCTGATCGAAGGCATCAAGACCGGCGTTCGTTCTCTGGATGTTGTTCCCGTTGTCTGCGGCAGCGCTTTCACCGGTCTGGGCACCGAACTTCTGCTGAAGAACATTGTTGATTTCATGCCCTCCCCCCTGGAGGCTGCCCCTGAGAAGGCTGTTGACGGCTCCGACAACGAGGTAGAGGTCAAGTACGACCCTGCCGGCAAGCCCATCGCTTTCGTATTCAAGACTCTGTCCGACCAGTTCGGCAAGTCCACCTTCTTCAAGGTCATTTCCGGCTCTGTGAAGTCCGATATGCCCATGTTCAACACCAACCGCGACAGCGCTGAAAAGCTGGGCAAGCTGGCTGTTTCCAAGGGCAAGACCAAGACCGACGTTTCCGAGGTCGTCTGCGGCGACATCGGCAGCGTAACCAAGCTGGCCGTCACCAAGACCGGCGACACCCTCTGCGGTGACAAGGGCAGCGCCGTTGCCGTCAAGGGCATCGAGTATCCCTGGGCCTGCTACACCATGGCTATCGCTCCCAAGACCAAGGGTCAGGAAGAAAAGGTTGCCACCGGCCTGGCCCGTCTGAACGAGGAAGATCCCTCCTTCACCGTCGTAAACAATGCCGAGACCAAGCAGATGGTCATCTCCGGCCTGGGCGACATTCACCTTGCCGTTATCTGCTCCAAGCTGAAGACCCGTTTCGGCGTCGAGGTTGAGCTGTTCCCCGCCAAGGTTGCTTACAGAGAAAAGATCCGCAAGAAAGTCAAGGTTCAGGGCCGTCATAAGAAGCAGTCCGGCGGCCACGGTCAGTTCGGCGACGTTTGGATCGAGTTCGAGCCCGCTGATACCGACGAGTTCGAGTTCGCCGAGCAGGTCTTCGGCGGCGCCGTTCCCAAGAACTTCTTCCCCGCCGTTGAAAAGGGTCTGCGCGACTGCATCACCAAGGGTGTTCTGGCCGGCTATCCCGTTGTTGGCCTGAAGGCTACTCTGGTTGACGGCAGCTACCATCCCGTTGACTCCTCCGAAATGGCGTTCAAGACCGCCGCTTCTCTGGCTTACAAGGCCGGCCTTCCCCAGGCCATGCCCGTCCTGCTGGAGCCCATCGGCGAGCTGAAAGTCACCATTCCCGACAACTACATGGGCGACGTTATCGGCGACCTGAACAAGCGCGGTGGCCGCATCATGGGTATGAATCCCGGTGAAAAGGGTCAGCAGATCGTTGAGGCCGAGGTTCCCATGGGCGATATGAGCAGCTATGCCATCGACCTGCGTTCCATGACTCAGGGCCGCGGCAGCTTCACCTTCCAGTTTGTAAGATACGAGGAAGCCAGCGCTGCTACCCAGCAGAAGGCTATTGAGGAGTACAAGGCTTCTCAGACCGACGACGAATAATTACACCTCTGTCCAAAGCCCCCCGACACGGGGGGCTTTGTTTTCCCAAAGGAGAGATTTTAATGCTCAAAGGTAAAAATGAGATAAAAAAGGTAGCCGTCATCGGCGGCGGTCTTATAGGCGCAGGCTGGGCGGCAAGACTCAGCTGGCACGGCGTTGACGTTGCCGTATACGATAAATTTCCTCAGGCTGAGGCAACCCTGTGGCAGGTGATGGAAACCGCACGCCCCGCTCTGGAGCGGGTCTGCCCCGTGCCGGAAAACAAGCGCGGCAAGGTGACCTTCACCACTGATATGAAGCAGGCTCTTGAGGGCGCTGACTACGTCCAGGAATGCGCCCCGGAAAAGCTGGAGCTCAAGCGCTCCATTCTTGCCGACATCGAGGCTCTGATAGGGGAGGATATTATCATTGGCTCTTCCTCCTCCGGACTTAAACCCACCGATATCCAGAAGGATATGATTCATCCGGAGCGTCTTTCCATCGTGCATCCCTTCAACCCCGTCTACGTTCTCCCTCTGGTGGAAATAGTCGGCGGTGAAAAGACAAGCGAAGAGTGTAAACAGACGGCTCATGATTTCATGGAAGAAATGGGAATGAAGCCCCTTATCTGCCCCGTGGAGGCGGACGCCTTTATCGCCGACAGACTTCAGACCGCTCTGTGGCGCGAGTGCGTCTGGATGGTCAAGGAGGGCATAGCCACCACCGAGCAGCTGGATGACGCCGTGCGCTACGGCCCGGGCCTGCGATGGGCCATGATGGGTCAGTGCTTCATTTATTACATGGCCGGCGGCAAGCGCGGTATGCGCCACTTCCTTGAGCAGTTCGGCCCTGCCATGAAGCTGCCCTGGTGCCATATGGAGGCGCCGGAGCTTACAGATGACCTTATCGAAAAATTCGTGGAGCAGACCACCGAACAGGCAGGTCAGGACGCAGGGGAAGACAGCTTCAGCAAGCTGGAGGCTTTGCGGGATAACTGCCTTGTGTCCATAATGGAGGCACTGGCGGAGTATGAGTACGCCGCCGGACAAGTGCTTGCCCGGGACAGACGCCGACAGATGCAGCGCATCGAAGAAAACTGAAAGATACAGCCCGGTGGGGGAAAAACATCCCCGCCGGGCTGTAATTCGCAAAAGTGCATAAAAATTGACCCGAAGCTGCATTTATACTTGTTAAAATGCAAGATTTTATATCAAATCCATTTGTTTATTGTTGACATATGCACCGGGCAGTAATAAAATCAAACTAACCAAAAAGGTTGGGAGTTTTGAACAAATGACCGCTTGCACAACTATGAAAAGTGCATACACCTCTCGCAGCAACCGCGGCGAGAGCGGTCGTGATGCGTTCAATGGTGCAGAGCTTGAGAGATATGCCCTGGTGGCATATCTCTTTATTTTTATTATTGCCATGGTATGCGCATTTACCATCAGTGTCGTGGTAGGTGTACTTGTATCCGCTCTGGCTGTAGTCCTGGCGGTACTCATTATTAAAAAAGAAAACCCGAAAGTCTGAATGCAGTAAGGATGCTTTAAAGCGGCTTCTCCATTTGGACGAAGCCGCTTAAATTATATCCACACAGGACAGGAGGGGTCAGATGCCGCACATTACCGACAAACGAATAATCGCCGTTGTGGGACACTATGGCAGCGGCAAGACCGAATTTTCCGTCAGTCTGGCCTTTCAGCTTGCCGCGGCAGGCGAGAAAAATATTGCCGTAGTTGATTTGGACATTGCAAATCCCTATTTCCGCAGCCGCGAGCGAAAGGAAGAGCTTGCCGCCGTAGGGGTGGAAGTATCCGGCAGTGCCTACGACTGCGAAATTACCGCGGAGCTTCCCGCCCTGGCCTCCTGGATACGCAAGCCTCTGGAAAACCCCGATATGCGCGCCATTGTGGACGTGGGAGGGGACAACAGCGGAGCGAAAATACTTAACCAGTTTAAAAAATATTTTCTTAAAGACGAGCACGAACTTATCTGTGTTATAAACCGCAGCCGCCCGGAAACTTCAACCGTTGACGGTGCGTTGTATCATATAAATGCCATAGAAAACGAAACCGGGCTTAAAATCACCGCCCTTGTCAGCAACACCCATTTTCTGATGGAGACAACCGCCGAAGACGTGTATTCCGGCTGGAAATTCTGCACCGAGGTGGCAAAGGCCAAAAATATTCCCGTTCTTGCGGCCTGCTGTATGGAAAGGGAAGTACCCGCCCTTGAGGAGATACGCCGCCAGGAAAATGAAAAATTCGTAATCATGCCCATTGGGCTTCATATGCGCCAGTCATGGCTGGACAGGAAACTTTGAGCCGTTAGGAGAAAGAGAAATGAGAAGATTCAAACTTGTTTTCAATGAGAATAAATGCAAGGGCTGTGAGCTTTGCGTGGCTTTCTGCCCCAAAAATGTTATTGCCATTGACGAAACCGTCACCAACGGCAAGGGTTACCATCCCGCCGCAGCGGTAAATATCGACGCCTGCGTTGGCTGCTGCAGCTGCGCCAGAATGTGTCCCGATTGCGTAATTACCATCTATCAGCTTGAGGAGGGTGAGGAATAATGAGCGAAAAAGTACTTATGAAAGGCAACGAAGCCTTCGGCGAAGCTGCTATCCGCGGCGGCGCCCGCTTCTATTTTGGCTATCCCATCACTCCCCAGAACGAAGTTCCCGAATTTATGTCCCGCGAGCTTAACAAGCGCGGCGGTCAGTTTGTACAGGCGGAAAGCGAGCTTGCAGCCGTAAATATGGCTTACGGTGCCGCAGCCGCCGGCGGTAGAGTATTTATCTCCACATCCTCTCCCGGTTTTGCGCTGATGCAGGAGGGCATGAGCTTTATGGCCTCCGCCGAAATTCCCGTGGTTGCCATGAACGTATCCCGAGGCGGCCCCGGCGTTGGCGGCATCCAGCCCGGCCAGGCCGACTATTTCCAGGCCACCCGCGGCGGCGGCAACGGCGACTACCATATCCCCGTGTTTGCTCCCTCCACCCTGCAGGAAGCGGTGGATATGATTTACGAAGCCTTTGAAATCGCCGACAAGTACCGCAACCCTGTGCTTATTCTTGCCGACGGTATGATGGGTCAGATGATGGAGCCTGTTGTCCTGCCCGAGCAGAAAGAGCAGCTTCAGTCCGAGGACATCGCCTCCCGCAAGCCCTGGGCGCTTACCGGCTGGGGCGGCAAGGAAAAGCGCAGCACCGTGGTTTCCCTGCACATGAAGCCCGACGTACTTGAAGAGTGCGTTGAAAAGCTGTTTGTGAAATACCGCGCCGCCGAAAAGGAACTGGTCAGATATGAGACCCACGACCTTGAGGGCGCCCAGGTAGTATTCGTTGCCTTCGGCACCATGGCCCGTATAGTTTCCGAGGCTATGGAAATGCTGGGCGAGCAGGGCATCAAGGCCGGCATGATCCGTCCCCAGAGCCTGTGGCCCTATCCTTACTGTGCTTTTGACGAGATTGACACCGCCACCACCAAGGTGGTAATTTCCACCGAGCTGAGCATGGGCCAGATGCTTCAGGATGTAAACATCGGCGTGTGCGGCCGCTGGCCCACCGACCTTATTTACCGCACCGGCGGCATCGTTCCCACCTCCCTGGAGATCGTTGAACGGACCAAAAAGATTCTGGAGGGTCTGAAGAAATGAAACCTGTATTTGAAATAACCCGCGGTATGCTGCCCACGGATACCAGCTATTGTCCCGGCTGCGCCCACGGCATTGCCCACCGTATCATTATGGAAACACTGGTGGAGATGGGTCAGCTGGAAAACACTATCGGTGTTACCCCTATCGGCTGCAGCATTGTTTCCCACGAATTTATGAACGTTGAGATGTGCGAATCCGCCCACGGACGCGCACCTGCCATCGCCAGCGGCATCCGCCGCGTTCACCCCGACAAGATGGTGTTCACCTATCAGGGTGACGGCGACCTTGCCTCCATCGGCGCCGGCGAGATTGTCCACGCCGCCCACAGAGGCGAGAAATTCACCACTTTCTTTATTAATAACGGCATCTACGGCATGACCGGCGGCCAGATGGCTCCCACCACCCTTATCGGCCAGAAGGCCACCACCGCCCCCGAGGGCCGCGACCCCGAGCTTACCGGCTGGCCCCTGCGGGTTGCTGAAATGCTGGCTACCATCCCCGGCGCTGTTTTCGTAGAGCGCGTTGCCCTAAACAGCCCCGCAAACGTAATGAAGGCCAAAAAGGTCATCCGCAAGGCGCCTGAAATCCAGCAGAAGAAGCTGGGCTTCACCTTCGTCGAAATTCTTTCCACCTGCCCCACCAACTGGGGCAAAACCCCCATCGAAGCCTGCAAGTGGATTGATGAAAAAGTTATCCCCTACTACCCCCTGGGCAACCTGAGAACACCGGAGGAGGCGTAACCATGACCTATAAAATGTTTTTCGCCGGCTCCGGCGGACAGGGCGTTCTGATGATGGGTCAGGCCATTGCTTACGCCGCCATGATGGAGGGCAAGGAAGTCACCTTTATGCCTTCCTACGGCCCCGAAATGCGCGGCGGCACCGCCAACTGCACCGTTATCGTTTCCGACAAACCCATCAGCTGCCCCCTCATCAACGAGGCCGACGCAGTTGTGGTAATGAATCCCCCCTCTCTGACCAAGTTTGAAAGCATGGTAAGCCCCGGCGGCAAGCTTTTCGTAAATACTTCCCTCATAGATTTTGCCCCCACCCGCACCGATGTTGAGATTACCGATATTGCCGCAAACGACGTGGCAAAGGACATCGGCCTTGCCCGTTCCGCCAACATCGTAATGCTGGGCGCCGTCGCCCAGGGCGTGGGCATCGTTTCCGCCGCAAGCGTAAGAAAAGTTATGAGCAAGCTGTTTTCCGGCTCCAAGGCTCATCTGCTTGAGCCCAATCTGAAGGCGCTGGATGTATATCTGAAAGGAGAATAATTACAATGAAATACAATTTTCCTGTTACAAAAACCACTTCTCCCAAAGAAAAACCCAATCCCGATACTCTGAAGTTCGGCAAGACCTTCACCGACCATATGTTCATTATGGAGTGGGATAAGGAAAATGGCTGGAACAACGGCCGCATCATTCCTTACGGCCCCATCAGCCTGTCTCCCGCCGCCTCCGTTCTCCATTATTCCCAGCAGATGTTTGAGGGCATGAAAGCCTACAAGCACTCCGATGGCCGTGTTGTGCTCTTCCGCCCCGACATGAACGCCAAGCGTACCAACCGCACCAATGAGCGTATGTGTATCCCCCAGATGGACGAGGAGCTGTTTGTAGAGTGCGTAAAGGCTCTGGTTGAGGTCGAAAAGGACTGGATTCCCACCAAACCCGGCACCTCTCTTTATATCCGTCCCTTCATCATCGCCGATGACGCCTTCCTGGGCGTACATCCTGCCGAGCACTTCATGTTTATGATCATCCTCAGCCCCGTTGGCGCTTACTACGCCCTCACCGGTGACGGTCTGCCCGCCACCAGCATTTACGTTGAGGACGAATACATCCGCGCCGCCCCCGGCGGCACCGGCTTTGCCAAGGTGGGCGGCAACTACGCCGGCAGCCTTAAGGCCCAGGAAAAGGCCACTCAGAAGGGCTGCTCTCAGGTACTGTGGCTCGACGGTGTCGAGCGCAAGTACGTTGAGGAGATCGGCACCTCCAACGCCTTCTTTATGATTGACGGAGAGATTATCACCGCCCCCCTTCACGGCACCATTCTGCCCGGCATCACCCGTGACAGCGTTATTGCCCTCCTTGAAAAGTGGGGTTACACCGTAAAGCAGGAGCGCCTTGCCATCGAGGACGTTCTGAAGGCCGGTCAGGAAGGCCGCCTGCAGGAAGTCTGGGCAACCGGCACCGCAGCAGTCATCTCTCCCGTTGGCAAGCTTTGCTACAAGGAAGAGAGCCTGACCATCAGCGGCGGCAAGACCGGCCCTCTGGCTCAGAAGCTTTACGACACCCTCTACGGTATCCAGACCGGCAACGTAGTTGACGATATGGGCTGGACGGTGGAGGTCTGATTTCCAAAAAACCTTTGCGGAGGTCGCCATGAACGTTAAGAAAAGAAAAATGGTCGCCATGGACGGCAATGAGGCGGCGGCACATATTGCCTATGCCTTTACCGAGGTTGCGGCAATTTACCCCATAACCCCCTCCTCTCCCATGGCAGAAAAAACCGACGAATGGTCGGCAAAGGGCAGGAAGAATATGTTCGGCCAGCCTGTAAAACTGGTTGAAATGCAGTCCGAGGCCGGCGCTATCGGCGCGGTCCACGGCGCTCTTGAGGCGGGCAGCCTTGCCACCTCCTTTACTTCTTCCCAGGGCCTTATGCTTATGATACCGGTGATGTACCGCATCGCCGGCACCAAGCAGCCCGCAGTGCTCCACGTTGCATCCCGCACCGTGGGTACTCATGCCATGTCCATTTTCGGTGACCACAGCGACGTTATGGCCTGCCGCGCCACCGGTTTTGCCATGTTCTCCACCGGCAGCGTACAGGAGGTTATGGACCTGGCGGCGGTGGCTCATCTGGCGGCAGTAAAGACCCGCGTGCCCTTTATCCATTTCTTTGACGGCTTCCGCACCAGCCACGAGATACATAAAATCGAGCTGATGGAGCAGGATGAAATTGCGGGTCTGATGGATATGGAGGCTCTGAAAAAATACCGGGACGAGGCCCTCAATCCCGAGCACCCCACCCTGCGAAACACCGTCCAGAATCCGGACGTTTACTTCCAGACCCGTGAGGCCAACAACCGCTTCTACGACGCTGTTCCCGAAGTGGTGGAGCAGTATTTAAACGAAATAAACCGCCTTACCGGCAGGAATTACGGCCTGTTCAATTACTACGGTGCCCCCGACGCCCGGCGCGTCATCATTGCCATGGGCAGCGTCAGCGGTACAATTATGGATACCGTTGATTATCTCAACGCGGCAGGGGAGAAGGTGGGCTACCTTCAGGTGCACCTGTACCGCCCCTTCTCTTTAAAGCATTTCCTTGCCGCCCTGCCCGAAACGGTGGAGAAGATAGCTGTTCTTGACCGCTGCAAGGAGCATGGCAGTGTTGGCGAGCCTCTTTATACCGACGTTTGCTCCGCCTTCTATGCCCTTGAAAAGCGCCCCCTTATCGTCGGCGGCCGCTACGGTCTGTCCAGCAAGGACACCGACGCCGCCCAGATAAAGGCAGTTTTTGACAACCTGGCTCTGAAGCAGCCCAAAAATAATTTCACCATCGGTATCCTGGACGACGTAACAAATCTGTCCCTGCCCCTTGGCGAGCCCCTTTTCACCGCCCCCGAGGGCACTGTGGCCTGCAAGTTTTGGGGTCTTGGCTCCGACGGTACTGTGGGTGCAAACAAGAACTCCATCAAAATAATCAGCGAGTACACGGATATGTATACGCAGGCTTATTTTGAGTACGACACCAAAAAATCCTTTGGCATCACCCGCAGTCACCTGCGCTTCGGCAAAAGCCCCATCCGCACCACAAGTCTTGTAAAGCAGGCGGATTTCGTGGCCTGCCACAACCAGTATTTTATCGGCAAGTACGACATCGTCAGCGAGGTAAAACCCGGCGGCACATTCCTGCTCAACACCAACTGGAGCGATGCCGAGCTGGAGCATGAGCTCCCTGCCTCCGTCCGTCGCTATATTGCCGAAAACGGCGTGAAGTTTTATACCATAAACGCCAACCACATCTCTCAGGAGCTGGGGCTGGGCAATCACGCAAACATGGTCCTGCAGGCGGCATTTTTCTCCATTGCACATATTATCGAGCCGGAGAAAGCCATCGAATACATGAAGGACGCGGCACGCAAGACCTTCAGTAAAAAGGGCGAGGACATAGTAAACAAAAACCTTGCAGCCATAGACCACGGTACCGACGGCCTGAAGCGTGTAAACGTTCCCGAAAGCTGGGCAAATGCGTCTGATGAGGCGGCGGCCGCCCAGGAGGAGGAACTGCCCCCCGTTATCAAAAATATCTGTAACCCCATCAATGCTCTTCGCGGCGACAATCTTCCCGTCAGTGCCTTTATCGGCTATGAGGACGGCACCATGCCCCTTGGCACCACCGCCTATGAAAAGCGGGGATTTGCCACGGAGCTTCCCGTCTGGAACAAGGATGCCTGCCTGCAGTGCAATCTTTGCTCCTACGTCTGCTCTCACAGTGTTATCAGACCCTATCTGATGGACGCGGAGGAAACTGAAAATGCACCCGCCGGCTTTGAAAGCGTTCAGGCCAAGGGAGCTTCCGCAAAGGAATATAAATACACCCTGCAGGTAAGCGCTCTGGACTGCACCGGCTGCGCTTCCTGCGTCAGCGTCTGCCCCAGCAAGGGCAAGGCTCTGGTCATGAAGCCCCGTGAAGAAACCGGCTTTGACAACGCCCACTGGGCCTACGCCCTGACCCTTTCCGAAAAGGACGGCGTTTTCAACACCCACACCGTCAAGGGCAGCCAGTTCAAGCAGCCTCTTGTGGAATTTTCCGGCGCCTGCGCCGGCTGCGGCGAGACCCCTTATGCAAAGCTTCTCACCCAGCTTTTCGGCGACAGGGTTTACTGGGCCAACGCCACCGGCTGTTCCCAGGCCTGGGGCGCAGGAATGCCCAGCGTGGCCTACACCACCAACAAATGCGGCAGAGGCCCCGCATGGTCCAACTCCCTTTTTGAGGACAATGCCGAGTTCAGCCTTGGCATGAGTCTTGCCGTGGGTCAGCAGCGCCGCCAGATAAAGCTGCAGCTTGAAGAGCTTGAGGCCATGCTTCCCGCAGGAAACGATGCTCTCATCGCCGCGATAGACGACTGGGAGGAAAATTTCTCTTCCAGCGCCAATTCCCGCCGCTGCTCTGATGTGCTCATTGAGAAGCTTGAAAAGGCCGCCCTCACCGGCGAGGCAGCAGAGCGCCGGGACAGACTCCTTGAGCGCCGGGACAATTTTGCCAAAAAGAGCATCTGGATGTTCGGCGGCGACGGCTGGGCCTATGACATCGGCTTCGGCGGACTTGACCATGTATTTTCCATGGGCGAGGATGTAAACGTATTTATTATTGATACCGAGGCTTACGCCAACACCGGCGGCCAGGCCTCCAAGGCCACCCCAATGGGCGCCGCGGCCCAGTTCCAGACCTCCGGCAAAAGCACCGCCAAAAAGGACATCGGCCGACAGCTGATGACCTACGGCAACGTATATGTTGCTCAGGTTGCCATGGGCGCCGACCCCGCCCAACTTATAAAGGCTCTTATCGAGGCTGATAATCATCCCGGTCCCTCCATCGTAATCGGCTATGCACCCTGCGTCACCCACGGAATCCGCCTTGGCATGGGATGCATACAGGAGGAGATGAAGCGTGCCGTTGCCAGCGGTTACTGGCATCTGTACCGCTATAATCCTCTTGACAGCCAGCCCTTCAAGCTGGACTCTCCCGAGCCTACCATGGACTTTAAAGAGTTCCTCAACGGCGAGGTCAGATATTCCCAGCTGAATCTGACTTTCCCGGAAAACGCACAGGAGCTTTTCGAAAAGGCCAGCCGAGAGGCGAAGGCCAAGTACGAAAACTATAAGGCCATGAGCATGGAAAAGCACAGCTAAGTTAAAAGACCGGACAAAAGTCCGGTCTTTTTTCATATATTTTTGCGTATTTTTCCAATGGCGTTTTTCTCCAGACGGCTCACCTGAGCCTGAGATATACCCACCTCAGCCGATACTTCCATCTGTGTCTTGCCGTCATAGAAGCGCAGGGCGAGAATCTGCTGTTCCCGCTTGTCCAGTTTTGCCATGGCGTCCTTCAGCGACAGCCGCTCAAGCCAGCTCTCGTCGGTGTTTTTGCTGTCGCGAACCTGGTCAATCACCCGGGAACTTTCCGGACTGTCGGCGTACATTGGCTCGTATAGGGAAAGGGGGTCTGCAATGGCGTCCATGGCGAAAACCACCTCCCGCGGCTCGATTTCAAGCAGCTTTGCAATGGTCTCCGTGTCCGGTTCTTTCTGGTGCTCAGCCATGTACTTTTCTTTCACCTGCAAAATTTTATAGGCCGTGTCCCTCATACTGCGGGAAACCCGTATGGCGCTGTTGTCCCGCAGATATCGTCGTATCTCGCCCACTATCATGGGAACGCCGTAGGTGCTGAATTTCACATCCATATCGATGTTGAAATTGTCGATGGCTTTTATAAGTCCCACGCAGCCCACCTGAAAAAGGTCATCCGGATTTTCGCCCCTGCCGGTGAATTTCTGTATTACAGAAAGTACCAGACGCAAATTGGAACGTATCAGCTCGTCCCTTGCACCGCTGTCGCCCTGTCTGCACCGGCGCAGCAGCTCCATTGTTTCATCGTTTTTCAACACACTCAGCTTGGCGGTGTTCACGCCGCTGACTTCCACCTTGTTGTGCATATATTACCTCACTCCGGACTTATTTTTTCCAGAGTGGGAATAAATATACTTCACTATTCGGACCGCCTCAGACGGACAGTATTTGTGAATAATGACTATTGACATAATATACAAAAATCTGTATATTAATTGACATAACAGAGATAGAGGCGCGTCGAGGATCAGTACCCCCGCCAAAAACGGCAGGCCATGCCGGACGAGGGGAAAGGAGCAGACGCCGAAGCGGCTTTGCGGCACAAAAGCCTGCTGGGCAGAGGGAATAACATCTTTCTGACTGTCGCGGATTTTTCGCGTTGAGCTATCCTAAATAATAGTCCATACCGTGGACATTATTTCAGGCGGCCGATATCTTTGTCGGCGGTCTTTTTTGTTGTTAAAACAAGCGAAAGCTTTTAGGAGGAATACACCATGCTTCATTCCAACATTTCCGTAAACGAACAGGGACATCTGACCTTCGCCGGTCAGGACACCGTTGAACTGGCCGAGCGCTTCGGCACCGCGCTGTATCTTCTGGACGAGGACAGAGTGCGCGAAAACTGCCGTAAGTACACCGAAACCATGAAGCGCTGCTTCCCCGAGGGCTCCGGCCCCCTGTATGCCAGCAAGGCATTATGCTTCAAGCGCCTGTATAAGACCCTGATGGAAGAGGATATGAGCGTGGACGTTGTTTCCGGCGGCGAGCTGCGCACCGCTCTGGCGGCAGGTTTTCCCGCAGAGCGCATCTACTTCCACGGCAACAACAAGACCGTGGAGGAGATCCATTATGCAATGGACAGCGGCATCGGCTACTTCATCGTTGACAACTACGACGAACTGCACGAAATCAGCTACTACGCCCGGGAGAAGGGCGTAAAGCAGAAAATCCTGCTTCGTCTGACCGTAGGCATCGACCCCCATACCTTCGAGGCCGTAAACACCGGCAAAATCGACTGCCAGTTCGGCACCGCCGTTGAAACCGGCCAAGCTATCGAACTGGTGGGCGACGTACTGCGCACCGGCGGCGTGGAGCTGGACGGTTTCCACTGCCACATCGGTTCCCAGATTTTCGAGTGGACTCCCTTCCGTGACGCGGCTGTTATCATGCTGGACTTTATGAGCGAGGTTTATGAGGAGTTTGGCTATAAGACAAGAGTTCTCAATATGGGCGGCGGCTTCGGCGTGCGCTACACCGAAGAAGATCCCCACGTGGATATCCCCGATTCCATCGAGCGTCTGGCTGAATTTATGCGTGATGAATGTGCAAAGCGCAGCCTGACCATGCCCATCGTTCTGATGGAGCCCGGACGCAGCATCGTAGCCGACGCAGGCATGACAATCTACACCGCCGGCGGCGTAAAAACCATCAAGGATCACAAGAGCTACGTTGCCGTTGACGGCGGTATGGCGGATAACCCCCGCTACGCACTGTATCAGTCCCCTTACACCGCGATAAATGCCCAGCGCGCCAACGACCCCGCCGACTTCCTTTGCACTCTGGCGGGCCGATGCTGCGAAAGCGGCGCTCTCATTCAGGAAAACATCATGCTGGCCCGCCCCAACAGAGGCGAAAAGATAGCCGTTTTCGTAACCGGCGCCTATAACTATTCCATGGCCTCCAACTACAACCGTTTCTGCCGTCCTCCTCTGGTAATGCTTCACGGCGGCGAAGCGGAGCTGGCGATCCGCCGCGAAACTTTCGAGGATATGATTGCCTGCGACCTTTAATTTTGATAAATTGTTTTTACCTTCTAAAAAACGAAGCTCCGATGTTTCATCATCGGAGCTTCGTGCATTTATTAACGTTACAGGCCGCGCCATTCTTCCTTGCGCAGACGTACAGAGCCGCTGAGGGCGCCGTCTATCATGGAAAGGAATTTAGGCGTCTCCTCGGGGATAGTACCCTTCAGACTGAGATAGTTGGAGGCGTGGTCGCAGGTGAAATGAATGGGGCCCACGGTGATGTTTTCCAGAAGCACACGGGTCTCCTCCATAATTTCAAAGGGAGAGAGCATCTGGAAACGTCCGGCATTTACATCATCGCACATTTCCGAACCCTCGTCGGGCATATAGGTCAGTGCGGAGAGGTGACGGGGCTTCATCTCGTTTACCATCTTTGCGCTTTCAAGAGCGTGAGTTCTGGAGGCTTCGCCCTTTCCGGCAAGACCCAGAATGACCATTACCCACAGGTCAAATCCCGCCTCCCGCAGCTTAATGCCGGCTTCCAGCATCTGCTGGGCATTGACACCTTTTTTGACCTTTGCAAGCAGTTCGTCCCAGCCGGTTTCCATACCCAGATAAGCACGGGCCAGACCGGCCTGCCGCAGCTGTCTGAGCTGCTCGGGAGTTTTTGCCAGAGTGGAGCGGGGACCTGCGTAGGTGGTAACCTTTTCAAGGGCAGGGAAGGAGGCGTAGAGCTTTTCCAGAATGGCCAGCAGTTCTTCCTGACGCATTATGATGGCGTCGCCGTCGCACAGGAAAACGCGTTTTACGCTGTTTCCGTAGCGGGCCTTGGCCATGTCAATGTCCTCAAGAATATCTTTCAGAGGGCGCACTCGGAACTGCTTGTCCTTGTACATTCCGCAAAAAGTGCAGGAGTTGTTGGAGCAGCCAATGGTGCACTGGAGAAGATAGCTTTTCCACTCTCCGGGAGGCCTGAAAATTCTGCCTTCGTATCTCATTTATTTCTCGTGGTGGATGTTGTTGAGAGCCTCGTTTACCAGCAGTACCGCGCCGTAGTCCAGCTCGCCTGCGCCGTGAGTTTCCATGGCGGAATACATCTGGGCGGTGATGGCGGCTACGGGCAGAGTCAGATGGTTTTTGCGCAGCATGTCGTTTACCATGCCCAGGTCCTTGGCCATGTTGTTGCCGGTGAACATGGGGCTGAAATCACGCTTCTGCATGGGAGCCTTCTTCTGCTTCATCATCAGGTTGGCGGCGGAGCTGTCAGCCAGAACTTCCAGCATGGTATCCCAGTCCACACCGAGAGCCTCGCCCAGAACCAGAGATTCGGTCCAGGCGTTGATGGTGGAAGCCAGCAGCATATTTACGATAAGCTTCATAGCGCGGGCTTCTTCCTTCTGGCCCAGATAGTACTTTCTGTCGCCCAGCAGGTCAAGGATGGGGGTAACTTCCTCATAAACTTCCTTTTTGCCGGAAGCCATGATGACCAGCTTGCCCTCTCTGGCGGAGCCTACGCTGCCGCTGACGGTGATGCGCACATACTCGGCGCCGGTGGCGGCAATGGCCTCGGCAACCTCGGCGGAAGCTTCCATGTCAACGGTGCTCATGTCGATGAAAACCTTACCGGGGGCAAGGGTGTTTACCAGACCGTTTTCACCCTTGACGATGGCGCGCAGAACGTTGGAGTTGGGGATGATGGAGAAGATATACTGAGCCTCGGCAGCGGCCTCGGCAGGGGTGGCGACAAACTTGGCGCCCTTGGAAACGATATCGTCACAGTGCTCTCTGACGGTATCGCAAACAGTCATTTCGTGGCCTGCGGCCATAACTCTGGGTGCCATGCAGCTGCCCATAAGGCCTACGCCGATCCATGCAACTTTACTCATTTGAAAGTCTCCTTTTATAAAAAATATTTTTTATTTATTCTGTGCGGCGGCCTGCTCGGCCTTGATTTTCTCAGCGCTTTCCTTAACGGAGGGAACGATAACTGCGAAAGTGCCGTCTTCCATGTCCTTGCAGTCCAGTGTTACCTCGTAATTGTACTTGGTAACGCCCATTGAGCGGCGAAGCTGCTCCTCGGGGAAGCGCTGCGCAATCTGGTCTTCGGTAAGCCTGTCGGCACTGATTGCCACGATTTCGGCATCCTCACCGTTAATTTTTACCACAAGACCCTCGCCGATCTTGTTGATGTCGATAACGTTTACATAGAAAGTGCCAACTTCGTTTTCGATAACACCTACGGTTTCAATGCCGCTGGTGGCGGAGGTGTAGTAGGCAATCAGAACAGCGATAAGAAGGGCGGCGATAAGTATGCCGCGGTTTTTCTTTCTTGCGGCCTGGGCGTTGGCCTTGGTTTCGGGGGAAATGCCCATCGCAGACTGGCGACGGCTGATAGCCTCATCGATTTTTGAAAAGAAATTAGCCACAGGAATCACTCCAAATCAATATAACTGATATATTTTACCATTTAATTATTACAAATTCAATCCGGAGCCGGCATTTTTTGGATAAAGCCCGTTTGCACGGGGGAAAATCAAGACGGCAGGGGAGGGACCCTGCCGTCTTGACTGAAATGAAGATTTTACGCGTGCTTGACGCGGTCGCGTTCTTCCGCGCTTTTGGCGTCGTTGAACCTGTCCAGCGTGCCTACCAGATATCCGGTGATGCGTCTGATGCGCTGGAAATTCACAGGAGCCCACATGAAATGCTCCTTTACGTTTTCGTCGTCAACTTTATGGAATTCCGCCTTGACAACGATGCGGTTTTTTTCTTTTTCCACCTGCTCTATTTCAGACCAGATAAATTCATTAGGCAGGTTGTCCGGATTGACTATTTCAATATGTGCCGATGCCATTGCAAATTCCCCTTTCGTTGTGCTATTATATTTCTATCATAAATTTTACCTGTTTTCTGTAATTATGTCACAGAAAACAAAAAGTGGTATAGATTTTTCGAAATCATCACCATATATCGTTTTAAAGCAAGGAGAAATTCAACATGAGCGATTGCACCCATAACTGCGAAAGCTGCGGCGAGAGCAGCTGCGCTTCCCGCCAGCCTGAAAGCCTTATCGAAAAACCCCACGAACTGTCCAAGGTAAAAAAAGTTATTGCCGTTGTCAGCGGCAAGGGCGGCGTGGGCAAGTCTCTTGTAACTTCAATGCTGGCGGTGGCTTCCAGCCGTCAGGGTTTTGAGACCGCCATTCTGGATGCCGACATCACCGGCCCCTCCATTCCCAAAATTTTCGGTCTGACAGAAAAAGCCACCGGCACCGACACCGGCATCTTCCCGGTAAATACCAAAACCGGCATCGGCGTTATGTCCGTAAACCTGCTTCTGGAAAATGACACCGACCCCGTTGTCTGGCGCGGCCCCGTCATCGCCGGCGCCGT
>JAFSIK010000066.1 GCA_017439805.1 Oscillospiraceae bacterium | reverse complement strand
TCTGCGTTCGTCAAAGGCGGCCTTCATCATCTCCACAGGCTCCTGAGGCATGGTCAGGGCTGCTATGGCTGCCTCCTGGGACACAGAGCAGGGATTGCCGGTGGAATGGCTGAGATAGTTGGACATAGCCTTGGCAATCTGGGCGTTGGAGGCGCTGTAGCCGATGCGCCAGCCAGTCATCGCGTAGGTTTTGGAAACGCCGTTAATGAGGATAGTGCGCTCTTTCATCTCGGGAGAGAGGGATGCAAAGCTGTAAAACTGGCCGGTGTAAACAAGCTGGCAGTATATTTCGTCGCTGATAACGTAAAGGTCGTGGCGCAGTACCACGTCAGCCACCGCCATAAGCTCCTCTTTGGAGTAAACCATGCCGGTGGGGTTGGAGGGATTAGTGAGGATAAGACACTTGGTTTTTTCGGTGACGGCGGCCTCAAACTGCTCGGCAGTCATCTTGAAGCCGGCCTCCTCGGTGGTTTCCACGATAACAGGAACACCGCCGGCCATACGAATAGCCTCATAATAGGAAACCCAATAAGGCGCAGGCAGAACCACCTCGTCACCGGGATCAATAATAGCCTGAAGGGTGACGAAAATATTGTGCTTTGCGCCGGAGGAAACGCATATCTGGGAAGGCTCGTAATCCAGATCATAGCGTGCCTTAAGATCATCGGCAATAGCCTTCTTAAGAGCCACTGTGCCGGTAGCGGGGGTATATCTGGTCTTATTTGCATTTATTGCATCGATTGCAGCCTGCTTTATGGCATCGGGGGTGGCGAAATCAGGCTCACCCGCACCGAAGCCTATAACGTCAATGCCTTCGGCCTTCATGCTCTTCGCCAGAGAGTCGATAGCAAGAGTGGCGGAGGGGGCAATGGACTGTACAGCTTTTGAAATAGGTTTCATAGTAATTTCTCCATAACACAAAATATGAAACAATTATAAAGTTCCGCTTGCAATATTGCAAGTGTTATATTTGATTTTACTTGATTTTTTTAAAAATATGAATGTTTGTTTGATTTTATGCTGCAAAATATGTAAAAAGCACCGCCTGAGCGGTGCTTTTTTATCAGTCGTCATCTTTCTGCTCATCAAGCAGGGATACTTTAACTTCCAGAACGCGTCTGGGATCGGATTTGGTAACACGGACATAGAGGTTTTCGTAAGTAAACTCATCGCCTACTTTGGGAATCTTGCCAAGCTCTTCGATTACCCATCCGCCTACGGTAGGCGCCTCCACTTCGATATTGAGCTCGAAAAGTTCGAACATCTTATCAATATTGGCACTGCAGAGGATGCGGTATTCATTTTCGCCGAGCTTCTCGAACTCCTCGATAATCTCATCGTGTTCGTCCCAAATCTCGCCTACAAGTTCTTCAAGAATATCCTCCATGGTTACAATGCCCTCAGTGCCGCCGAACTCATCGGTTACAACCGCCATGTGGGATTTGCTCTTTTTAAGGATGGCAAGTATCTTGGATATTTTCATGGAAGGAACTACGAATACCGCAGGAGATACAAGCTCGGAAACGCTCTTATCTTCGTTTTCGGGATTGTAGAAGTCCTTCTGATTTATAAGGCCGATGATATTATCGATGTTTTCGTCGTAAACAGGCAGACGGGAGTATTCGGATTCGCTGAAAATTTCCTCTATTTCGTCACGGCTGGAGCCCATTCGAACCGCCACAACATCAACGCGGGGAGTCAGAATATCCTTGGCCTCAAGGTCGCCGAACTCGATGGCAGAGCGGATAAGTTCGCTTTCCTCTGCATCGATTCCGCCCTCGCTTTCAGCCTCCTCAACTATGGTGATAAGCTCTTCTTCGGTGATGCCCCTGTCCCCTTCAGACTTAAAAATCTTGGACAGAAGCTTCTTCCACAGGAAGAAAAGCCAGTTGATGGGGGTCAGAATGATCATCAGTACGTTGACTACAGGTGCAACCGCCATTGCGAATTTCTCCGGGCGATCCTTTGCGATGCTCTTGGGAGAAATTTCGCCGAAAATCAGCAGAGCCGCGGTCATAACAATGGTTGCTACCGTGGTGCCCTTGCTGGCATTGGCGCAGATTTTGATAAAAAACACAGTTGCGATGGTGGATGCGCAGATATTAACGATATTGTTGCCGATAAGGGTAGTAGACAAAAATCTGTCAAAATTGTCCGCCATCTTAAGAGCCAGCGCCGCCCTTCTGTTTCCTTCCTGAGCCATAGTTTTGATCCTTGCCTTGTTCATGGAAGAAAAGGAAGTTTCCGTGGCGGAGAAAAATGCCGAAAGGCAAATCAAAATAATGATGATAATTATCTGTCTTATACTGTCGCTGTCCATTAAGGAATTGTCACCTCATTATAAATATAGTCACAGTATCCTAACATATTATTAAACAAAAAGCAAGCACACGTTGCAAAGGCAGTATCAAGAAATGAAATATTAAAATTAAAGAAGCCGCGGTGCGCCTCTAAAGCGCTCCGCGGCACGTATATGGGCGAGCAAGTCTGTAAGCCGGGTTCTGTCGTGGACAGCCATCTATCTTGGCGCACCGTTACCGGTACGCTCATGCCACCTCCCGGGGACGGCCGGGCCGGCCATGTGTCCCACCCACGGTGTTGCTCCGGATAGAGTTTACAGCGGACGACTGTTGCCAGCCGAACTGGTGAGCTCTTACCTCACCTTTCCACCTTTACCGCGTAAAACGCGGAAGTCTATTTCTGTTGCACTTTTCCGGCAGTTGCCTGCGGCGGACGTTATCCGTTATCCTTGCCCTGTGGAGCCCGGACTTTCCTCACAAACGACCTTTCGCTCTGTTTGCGCGGCTGTCTGACCTACTCGCAGGACGATTTTAACCTACACAGGCAGATTTGTCAAATGTCTTCTTACCATATCCAGCAGCGCGCTGGCAGCCATGTTGCGGATACCGGTGCGGTTGCGGTAATAGGTTTCGATTTTCTTTACGATGCTTCCTCCCTGCCATGCGATTGCGCCGTAAATCGTGCCGACTTCCTTATCTTCCTGCCTGTCGGGGCCGGCAACGCCGGTTACCGCCACAGCAATGTCGGAGCCGAAGCGTTCAAGGGCGCCTTGTGCCATTTCAAGGGCGGTTTCAGATGAAATTACGCCGAATTTTTCAATAACACTCGGGTCTACGCCCAGAATTTCCGCCTTTGCTTCGTTGCAGTAGGACACAACACTGCCCTTGAAAACAGCGCTTGAACCGGGGATATCCGTAATACGTTTGGACAGCAAACCGCCGGTGCAGGACTCTGCGGCGGAAAGGGTCAGACCTTTTTCCTTCATAATTTCAAGTACGGTCTGCTCAAGGCTGTCTTTGTCAACGGCGTAAACGTTGTCACCGAGAATAGACTTGATTTTATCCACCATTTTGTCGCAGGCAGCATATCCCTCCTCCGCGCTATCGCTACGGGCGGTGACGCGGAGCATTACTTCGCCCTCCTTGGCGTAGGGCGCCACGGTGGGGTTTTTGCTTTCTGGGATAATATTTCCCAGACGGGTCTCCACGGAGGACTCGCCTATACCATAGACCCTGACATTTCTTGAAACGATGACGCAGTCGGATAACTTTTCAAGATAGGGTCTCACTCCGCTTTCCCACATGGCGCGGCACTCTGCGGGAGGGCCGGGCAGCATAATGGCGATTTTCTCTCCGTCTTCAATAATGCATCCGGGGGCGGTGCCGGCATTGTTGTCCAGCACAATGCATCCCTCCGGCAGCATCGCCTGACGGAGATTGTTTTCGGTCATTTTGCCGTTGGGTCGCTTGGAGTAAAACCACTCCTTGATGCGGTCGGCACTTCGTTCGTCAAAATAAAGCTTTCTGCCAAATGCCCGGGCGATATTTTCTTTGGTAAGGTCGTCCGTAGTGGGTCCCAGGCCGCCGGTGGTGATGACGATGTCAGCACGGCTGCGGGCAAGCTCCGCCGCCTGGGTAACTCGTTCGGGGTTGTCCCCCACCACGCTGTGGCAGTAAACGTTTATTCCCAGCTCGGAAAGTTGCTGGGAAATATACTGTGCGTCGGTATTTGCGATATTGCCAAGGAGAAGCTCCGTTCCGATGGCCAATATTTCCGCGGTTTTGCTCAAGATAACGCTTCCTTTCGGTTTAAAGCTTGATTACGCTGCGCTCCACATTCTGGAAGGCTCGTTCGGTAAGTCCCTCGACGTCCAGTCTGCTCTCCGCCGCAAGCACGTCTTCCATGCGGGGTCTGGTGCGGGGATGGCGGGGAGTAAATACGGTGCAGCAATCTTCAAAGGGTCGGATTGAGGTTTCAAACGTTCCGATGCGTCGGGCGATGGTAACAATTTCCTCTTTATCCATACAAATTACGGGGCGCAGGACAGGAAGGCTGCAGGCTGCCTCGGTGGCGGCCATGGCCTCCATTGTCTGACTGGCCACCTGACCCAGAGACTCGCCGGTAACAATGGCCTTGCAGCCGTTGGCATGGGCGATTTTGTCCGCTACGCGCATCATAAACCGGCGCATAATTACGGTAAAAAGATCCTCGGGGCAGTTGTCTCTGATGGCCTCCTGAATTTCGGTGAAATGGACGGTGCGAAGCTCCAGAATGCCGGTGTAGTCGCAGGAAATTTTCGCCAGCTCTTCCACCTTCTCAAGGGCAAGGGGCGAAGTGTAGGGAGGACTCTGGAAGTGAACAGCGATAGGCTCAACTCCACGCTTTGCCAGCATATGCAGGGCAACAGGGCTGTCAATACCGCCGGAAAGCAGGCACACGGCCTTTCCGTTTATTCCAAGGGGCATACCGCCGGCGCCGGGAATACCGCTGGCGTGTACGTAAGCGGCGAAATCGCGCACCTCAACACGCACAGTAAGCTCGGGAGTATGCATATCGGCGGTGATATGGGGAAATGCGTCTGCAAGTTCTCCGCCTACAAACTGGCTGAGCTTTATGGAATCCAGGTGGAAAGATTTGTCCGAGCGCTTGCTTTCCACTTTGAAAGTGGATGCGGCGTTCATTTCGTCTTTCAGATATTCTTTGGCTATTTTTACAATCTCATTCTCATCCTTGGGGCACACCGCGGCGCGGCACACGGAAACCGCGCCGAAAACGTGAGCACAGGCCTCCACTGCGGTATCCATATCGCAGTCGCTCTGTGGCTCCACGTAAACGGTGGACTGGACGCTGTACACCTTGAAGTCGCCGATGGGTTTGAGCCTGCGGCGGACATTTGTCATAAACCTGTCCTCAAATATGCGGCGGTTATTGCCCTTGAGCACAAGTTCCCCAAGTTTTAAAAGAATTATTTCGTTCATTTATTCCTCCCCCTCGCCGAAATCAAAGCTGCGGAACTGTATTGCCTCGGCAAGGTGTTTTTTCTCGATATTTTCGCTTCCGTCAAGGTCAGCAATTGTGCGGGCGACACGGACAATTCGTCCGTAGCTGCGGGCGGTTAGTCCCAGACGTGTGAATGCGCCTTTCATAAGTTTGGTGCATTCCTCGTTAAGGGCGCAGCAATCGTCCAGCATGGCGGCGGGAATGCGGGAGTTGGACTCCACTTCGGTGTTGGTAAATCGCTCCCTCTGGCGCTCTCTGGCGGCATTTACACGAAGCTTTATTTCCGCGCTGCTCTCCCCTTTCCGTCGGGAGCTCAAATCATCAAACTCAACTGCGGGGACCTCAACGCGAAGGTCTATTCTGTCCAGCAGGGGGCCGGAAATCCTCCTGCGGTAACTCTCCACGGATGAGGGGCTGCAGGTGCATTTTCCCGGAGTGCCGTACCAGCCGCAGCGGCAGGGATTCATGGCGCACACCAGCATAAACCGGCTGGGAAAACGAATGGTTGCCGCGGCACGGGAAACGGTAACCTGTCCGTCCTCAAGAGGCTGGCGCAGACTTTCAAGGACATTTCGCGGAAACTCCGGCAACTCATCCAGAAACAGCACGCCGTTATGGGCAAGGGTAATTTCCCCCGGTCTGGGCACGGAGCCGCCGCCCACCATGGCGGCGGAGCTGGTGCGGGGATGGGGTGAACGGAAGGGTCTTTGTGTAACAAGGGGGTCATCCTTGGGCGTGAGGCCTGCTACGGAATATATCTGGGTGGTTTCCAAAGATTCTCGGGTACTCATATCCGGCAGAATTGTGCCGAGGCGCTGGGCCATCATGCTCTTGCCGCTGCCGGGAGGGCCAACGAGGAGTATATTATGTCCGCCGGCGGCGGCAATTTCAAGGGCTCGTTTCACATTTTCCTGTCCCTTTACGTCGGCAAAATCCAGAATTTCACGGCTTCTGGCGGGGTTGGGCTGCCATCGTGGCTGAGGCTCTATTGTATTTTCGCCGGAAAGATGCTGCAGCAGGGACATAACACTGTCAACGGGTATTACCCTGATTCCATCTGCAAGGGTGGCCTCGGGAGCGTTGTCGGCAGGAACAAAAAGCTCCTCAATGCCTAGTCGGGCGGCGGCAATAGCCATGGGCAAAACTCCGCTGACGGGACGCAGAGCGCCGCTGAGGGATACTTCTCCGATAAACGCCTGCGTCTGGGTCGGGTGCGCGACTGCGCCGGAGGCGGCAAGTATGCTTAAAAGTATGGGCAGGTCGTAAAGTGTGCCGACTTTTTTGGTATCGGCGGGGGCAAGGTTTATGGTGATGCGGCTCTGGGGAAATTTGCACCCGGAATTTTTTATTGCGGCACGGGTACGGTCACGGGACTCTTTTACTGCGGTATCGCCCAGACCTACAACATCATAGGCCGGAAGTCCGCCGCCAATAAAGCATTCCACGCTGACGGCATAGCCGTTAATGCCCGTTATTCCCATTGAAGTGACTTTGCTGACCATTTCCCCAACCTTTCCGCGGTCAATCCGCTTTTTTATAATAGATTATTTTACATTATTTCCTCTTTCCGCACAAGGGCATTTATATTGCAGGTTTTGTTTTTGCGTCATTGTTTTAAAAAAATCTCTGTTTTTGCCTGTTCAACCTGTGGTTTGGAGACTTTTTATTAAAAATGCATTATAATGGCTGCAGGAGGAATTAACATGGACAATATACGCACAGGCGCTTTTATAAAAGAACTCCGAAAAGAAAAAGGTTTAACACAGAAAGAGCTTGCGGATGCCCTGCATATTACCGACAGGGCCGTGTCAAAATGGGAGCGCGGACTCTGCGCGCCCGACATATCCACACTTGAGTCCTTGTCCGCTATTCTTGGGGTAACAATCTCCGAAATTATTTGCGGAGAACGGTGCGGAAACGCAGCTCCGCCAATCGTTGAGCAGAGAGTACAGGAAGCCATTTGCTATTCGGAAAAACAGCTCTGCGAGAAAACCCAACGCATAAAAAAAGGCTTTGCCGCCACCGCGGCGATATTGGTGCTGATCATTGCAATGGCCACAGCATCCATTCTGTGGTGGACAGGCATTTTGGCGGTGGAGGGGCGTTTCGAATCGCCGGACGGCAAATATACCGTTACTGTTTACGGCAGAGATGTGGCCATTGACCGCTTTGCTTCAAAAGACGCTGTCACAATTAAAAAACGCGGAGCGGCACAGTCCACCGTAATATATGAAAACTGCCGGTTTGGAGGTCTCTGGTGGTCTCCGGACAGCACAAAGTATGTAACCGCCCTTGAGGAACAACGCGGCACAAGACTTGTGCTCTGCGACACGGAAAATCACAGCAACATAAATATGAACGCTGTTATATCGGCAGGCGGCGGCAAAGATGTACGGTATAAGTTTCTGCAGTGGTCGGCTGACAGCCGGGCGATTTTGATATATTACAGCCGCGGCGAAAATTCTGATTTCACTGAAGGTTATTTTTGGTACGATTTAAATACCTGGACTCACTTTGCGGATTTTGAAATAAGCAAATAAAAAGAGGCTGCACGTGCAGCCTCTTTCTATGCAAGCTCAAGTGCCCGGGTCATCAGGCAGCGGTTCTCCTCATATATCCGGTCAAACTGGCTTATGGGCAGAGGATTCTGACCCAGCCCCGCCTCAACGGTATATCCGGGCAGATTAAACTCCAGCAGATACCAATCCTTGTACCCCGCGTTTCCGGATGCATAGGGGGTATCCTCAAGGGTATAGCCGCTTGACCGGGCAAGCAAGCGCCCTATTTCTTCCGCGCGGGGAGGCTCGATGTCCTGATATTTCCAGTAAATCACCTGCCCCTGTGTGTGGTAGGACAGGGTAAGCCGTGGGCGGTAGTTGAGGGTGAATTCGTACATGGCGCGGCTTTCCGGAGCCTGCAGCGGTTCTTCGCCCACATAATCCCGGGGGCCGGGGAGCGTATATCCCTGGGCAAATTTGATGCGGCGGGCTTCTTCCCATCCGGCGGGATATTGCAGATTTGTGTCCACGCCGTCTATATTGGCTTTCCAACCGGAGGGGAACGGAATGTCGGGGTAGTTTGAGCTGTATTGCAATGCTCGTTCGTAGTACGCTCCCCTTTTAAGTGCCCCTGTCACAAGGTCGACACCGTCCGGATTTACCATAGGAACAGCATAAAGGGTCACATAGTCAAACATCTGGCGGGCGGGCACATCGCAAAGATTAACTCCGGTGGCATAGCTCTGTGCGTATTCTTCAAGGAATTTCAGCACCACCGGGGTGGTTATCCACTCGTTTCCGTGATGGGAGGCATTATAGGCAACAGGTACGCTCCCCCTCCCTATTGACACACAATATATCGGCTTTCCCATAACGCTGGCACCGATTCCGAAACTGCGCATAAAAGGATAGCGTGCAAGCAAGCCGTCGATGATAAGCTCCATCAGAGCAAAACTGTAATCGATTTCGCCCGTCACAAGTGAAAAATCAAAGGGAACCGTCAGCATCGTCCCAACGGTAAGATTCATAGGCTGCACATCCGGGTTTGCAATGGCAATCGCCTCCACGGTTGAGCCATATTTCCGGGCAATTGACCAGAAAGTATCCCCACGCTGTACTCTTACGGTTATGTATCCGCGCAAATAGGCCCACAATCTGCGGCGTGTATTTACACCGATTATGCCGTCCGGGTCAAGGCCGCGGCTGCGCTGATAGGCAATAACCGCCGCCCGGGTGCGCGCACCGAAAATTCCGTCAATGCTCCCCGGGTCAAAACCTGCACGGCGCAGGGCAAGCTGCGCCATCTGCACATAAGGGCCGGTGCTGCCCATATACAAAGTTTCCAACATAGCTCACTCCAAAAAAATAATACTGAAGTATTCTATGCCGGTTGTATTCCGCCTGCTATGGGCAAAACGAAAGATTTTTAAACATTCGACAACATTCGGCAAAGGTTCCTATTTACATTTTTTGCCATAAGGGTTATATTTAAATCACAGCTTATCCAATTGCGAGCATTCCCTTATCTTTATCCCAAACCCCATACCTGCGCCTCCGGCTTGCCGGGGGCGGCTTTTTTTACACAAAAAAAGAGCCGCGGCTGCGGCTCTCTGCTTATCTTTTTCTTCTGGAAGTGCGGTGGTCGGAATAAAGGCTGCTGATGCGGCTGTCAGAATCCGCCATGAATTGTTTAAGCTTATCCTCGAAACTTGCAGAGGCGGGAGCCTCCTGACGGGGCTTGGGCTCAAACTGCTGTCGGGGCTGAGAATTGAACTGACGGGGCTGGGGATTTCTTTGGCCCTGAGGCTGAGTCGGCTCAGCGGCGCGCTTTATGGACAGGTTTATCCTGCCGCTATCGTCGATGGACAGTATTTTCACCTTTACAGTTTGACCTTCGGCAACAAAATCCTTTACGTCATTGACATAAGTGTTTGCCACCTCGGAAATATGTACCAAACCAGATTTTCCCGTTCCCTCAAGAGCAACAAACGCACCGAATTTTGTTATACCGGTGACCTTGCCTTCCAGAACGGCTCCAACGACCAAATCCATGCGCGCGGGAATCCTCCTTATTTGCTTACGTCGTAGAAAATGATCTCATCCTTGTCGACAAGACCAAGTCCGTCACGAGCCACGGATTCCATGCCTTCCTCACCGGCGTATGCGTCCAGGACGGAACGAAGTTCTTCGTTTTCCCGACGCTGTTGCTCGGTCTGGAGCTGAATGTCCGTGAGCTGATTTTTGTAATCTTCCAGCTGGCTGCGAAGGCTCAGCAGGCTTACCAGAGCGTAGAGGGCGATTATCAGGATGACTATCTTTGCCACCAGGCCGGTCTTTTTCAGTTTCAAGATGTGCACCCTCCTTTAACCGACCGCGCCGCCGTTTTTTCCGGGCGCCGTAAGAACTTCTCTGTTTCCTAATGATTTTATAATACTTTTTCAAAAAAGAAAAGATATTTTTTTGCAATTTCACAACTTTTTTCGATAAAAACACCATACCTTTAAGGGGAAGCAGCAAAAAGGACAGAAGTTTTACCGTCCATACCGTTACAAAGCGGAAAACACGGCTGAAAAACCGGCTTAAAAGCAGGAAATAAAAGGTACCTCCCAGGAATGCTCCAAGCAGGGCGAAAAGCCGCAGTTTGCCCTCCCCCGGGCCCATGGCAAACCACCCGAGACACAGGAAAAAAAGTATGGAAAACAATATATCCAATGCTATCGTTACCGACAGCCTGCCGAAACGGTATCTGACCGCCCCCAGAAGGTCGTAGGCAAGCCCCAGCCCCAGTCCCATCAGTGCCGATTGCAGAAACTGGATGCTCTGGCCGGAAACCGATATTCCCATCAGCCGAAAAGCCTGCGGAATATGCCGCCAGTCTGGGCCTTGGTGTTCTGATATTCAAAGCTGTCCAGCCACCCCTTGACCTCCAGTTCGCCGGTGTCAAGGCTGAGTTTGTCGATATGCAGGGAATTGCCCCGGATTATAAGCGCGCCGGCGCAGGTTATTGCCACAACGCTTTCCTCGTCAAAGCTTTCCACTTCCTCCACGCCGGATATACTCAGTTTTTCCCGCCCCTCTGCAATAACGTGGTGGGCAAGCTGCCCCATGTTTCTGTCATCGTACGCCATAAAAAATACCCCTTTCAGTTTTGGTACAAGTATATGAAAGGAGCCACCCGTAAATGAGTGGCTCCGGAGAGTTTGGTTATGGAATTTCAAATTCCGCGGATAGGGTGTAGTTTTCGGGGTACAAACAATTTTCGTTAATGTCAATAGCTATTCGATAATCGCCTTTGTCCAAATCTGCATAATAGTTTTCCCAAACATAACGTTTTGTCTGATCGTCCAGCTTTGTTATGCCATTTGGCGCAATTGAGCCTGCTGCCCCCAAAGTATAGCCTACCGAGGGGAAACTCCTTGGAATTTCAGTGTCTGTTGTTTCAAGACAGCGCCATTTCCCGCGGACAAACTTATCTATGTGGAATGCTTCGCCATACCCATACTCTTTGTCCGTAGAAGTGTTCACATAGTGAAGTTCAAGGCTTGTGGGGGTAAGGGTTGATTCCACAACCTCTATACCCACTCCCTCCGGAGGGGCGTCTATTGTCTTCCGGCAGGCTAAATCGTTCAGCAGTTTCTCTAAATTGAGTTTTGATAACTTCACCATTCTGCCGGCGCTGTCATTGCAAGATCCGATGGAAAAAGGCGTTTCCTGAAAATAGTGCATACACCAGACTTCGCCTCCATCAAGATAAAATTCCAGAGTGTAAGCCGAACTGCCATCCGGACTTGCGTAGGAACCGCCGGTCTTTGCCCGGTTTATTGAGCTTACGACTTGTTTAATATCTTCTTCGTCGCTCACATACCTTTTTGATTCGTGCCAGGGGCGAAAAATTATGATGTAGTCAACATCGGCTGCCTCAAATGGCAATTCATAATCCCCCAAGGGGGTTCTCACGGCAAAAAAGACGATAAGTGCGGCAGTAATTAATGCCGCAAGGGCGATAAGTTTCTTTACGCCGGTCTTCATATCCACCCCTTCTTTCAATAAGCGTTCCGGGTTTATGGCTTATGCTGATGACGGCGGGTATTTGTGTGGAGTTTTTACAACACTTCCTTATACATGGCGGAGGCGGTTTCCTTGCGGGCGTTGTCCTCAACGGCAACAACCTGCACTTTTACGCCGCGGCTGCCAAGATTTATTTCCAGAATGTCGCCTATTTTCACTTCGTAGGAGGCCCGGGCAACCTTGCCGTTTACGGACACAAGGCCGCCGTCGCAGGCTTCGTTGGCCACGGTGCGGCGCTTTATAAGGCGGGAAACCTTCAGGTATTTGTCAAGTCGCATACATATCACCTCTTTGAGTCATTATATCACAAAATAAATACAATAAATATAAGTATTTTTGAATATTTGCTCTTGATTATGGTAAATGTTTGTGGTAGAATACCAGAGCATTACGCACGGAAGCGGACTTTTTGTCTGTTGCTGCCAAAACGGCAGTGGGCAGAAGGAATGAGGCTTTCGGAGGTAAAAAAACAAATTCAGGAGGAAAAATTTCATGAGCGTAGTATCCATGAAGCAGCTTCTGGAAGCCGGTGTGCATTTCGGCCACCAGACCAGACGCTGGAACCCCAAAATGGCTCCCTACATCTACACGGAGCGCAACGGCATTTACATCATCGACCTGCAGAAGACCGTTAAGAAGCTGGAAGAGGCTTATGCCTTCGTAAGAGACACCGCTGCCAACGGCGGCGACATCCTCTTTGTCGGCACCAAGAAGCAGGCTCAGGACGCCATCAAGGAAGAGGCTGAAAGAGTCGGCATGTACTTCGTAAACGCCCGCTGGCTGGGCGGCATGCTCACCAACTTCAAGACCATGCGCGGCCGCATCGACCGTCTGACCCAGCTGAAGACCATGCAGGCTGACGGCACCTTCGACATGCTGCCCAAGAAGGAAGTTATGAAGCACCTGGGCGAGATCGCCAAGCTGGAGAAGTATCTGGGCGGCGTCAAGGAGATGAAGAAGCTCCCCGGTGCTA
>JAFSIK010000065.1 GCA_017439805.1 Oscillospiraceae bacterium | reverse complement strand
GCCGGAGCCGGAACCGGAAACCGCACCGAAGATACTCACTACGCTCATGTATCATGACTTCATGCCGGATGGCGTACCTCCGACAGACTGGGTCATTACGGCGGAGATGTTCCGTTCGGATCTTCAGTGGCTGAAAGATAACGGCGACACCACTGTCCTGCCCCGTGAGCTTGCCGCAGGAAAACTTGACAGCGGCGAGCCTATACCGGACAAAATTGTTATGATTACCTTTGACGACGGCTACCCCAGTAACTACACCATAGCAATGCCGCTCCTGCAGGAATACAGCATGAAGGCTGCAGTTGCGCTGATTGTCAATAACTTTGAAATAGACAGTCCTGAATTTCTTACATGGGATCAGTGTCGCAAAATGCAGGAAAGCGGCTGTTTTGAATTTGGCTCCCATACCTACGACCTTCATATTCGCGAGGGTATCAACGGTATAGAACGTCTGGACGGAGAAAGCCAGGACGATTATACCCTTAGAATACGTGAGGATATTGCCAAAAGCGTTGAAATCATCGAAGCCGAGCTTGGCGCTCCCGTTACGTATTTTGCCTATCCCCTCGGTAAAGTTGATCCCTGGGCAAACGACGTACTTGCAGAATTTTTCTCTGTCAGCGTCACCTCAGAACGTGCCAAAGCCGACCTTTCAAACGGTCTTTACCGCCTGCCGCGCTACAATGTCACCGCAAATGAGCGCGCAGCAGGGTTTATAGAATAAATAAACAATCCACAAAGGAGAATTTATATGAAACAGCAACTTGAAGCCATTCGCGCGGATGCTCTGGCGGCTTTTAATGCCGTTGACAGCGCGGCTGCTCTGGATGCCCTGCGAGTTCAGTATCTGGGCAAAAAGGGCGAACTTACCGCCGTTTTAAAACAGATGGGCAAACTTTCCGCCGAGGAACGTCCCGTCATCGGCCAGTTGGCAAACGATATCCGTGCCGAACTCGAAAAGGTACTGGAGGAAAAATCCGCCTCCATCGAGGCACAGGCTCTCCAGCAGCGTCTTGTTGAGGAAAAACTTGATGTAACCATTCCCGGCAAGGCTCCCGTAATCGGTCACAAGCACCCTATGTATATTGCCCTTGATGAAATCAAGGATATCTTCATTGGTATGGGCTTTACCGTTCTGGATGGTCCCGAGGTAGAATTTGCCGAGCTTAACTTTGACCGCCTCAATGCCGAGGAAGGTCATCCCTCCCGCGACTGGTCCGACACCTTCTATTTTGACGAGGACTGCCGCGTAATGCTTCGCAGCCAGACCTCTCCCATGCAGGTACGCGCCATGGATACCATGGAACTGCCCATCCGCATCATAGCTCCCGGACGCGTATACCGCAAGGACGAGGTTGACGCCACCCACTCTCCCATGTTCCATCAGGTAGAGGGTATGGTAATCGACAAAGGCGTTACAATGGCCGACCTTAAGGGTACTCTCAACACTGTTGTTGAGCAGCTTTACGGCAAGGGCACCAAAACCCGTTTCCGCCCCCATCATTTCCCCTTTACCGAACCCTCCTGCGAGATGGACGTACAGTGTCACAAATGCGGCGGCGTCGGCTGCCCCACCTGTAAGGGCGAAGGCTGGATTGAGCTGCTGGGCGCGGGCATGATCCACCCCAGAGTTCTGGAAATGGCCGGCATTGACCCCGAAGTTTACTCCGGCTGGGCTTTCGGCATCGGTCTTGAGCGTACCGCAATGCGCCGCTTCAAGATTGCCGATCTGCGCCTCATTTTCGAAAACGATATCCGTTTCCTTGAGCAGTTTTAAGAAAGGAGTGCAGAAAAATGAATTTAAGCAGAAAATGGCTCAGTGAATTTGTTGATATTACTGCCTCCGACAAAGATTTTGCAGAGGCTATGACCCTTTCCGGCTCCAAGGTGGAAGTTACCGCCGACCTTGGCGCTGAAATAAACAATGTTGTGGTCGGCAAGGTGCTTTCCATTGTTCGCCACGAAAATTCCGACCACATGTGGGTATGCCAGGTTGATGTGGGACAGGGCGAGCCTGTTCAGATCGTAACCGGCGCCCAGAACGTTAAAGAGGGCGACCTGGTTCCCGCCGCCCTGCATAATTCCACCCTGCCCGGCGGAAAGAAAATCGAAAAGGGCAAGCTCCGCGGCGAGATATCCAACGGTATGCTCTGCTCCTTCCTGGAACTGGGTCTGGAACAGCGCGACTTCCCTGCCGCTTTTGAGGACGGCATCTGGATCCTTTCCGACGATCCCGAACTTAAAGACATTAAGATTGGTCAGGATATCCGCGAGGCCGTGGGTCTTGACGACCATGTTGTGGAGTTTGAAATCACTCCCAACCGGCCCGACTGTCTGAGTATTATCGGACTTGCCAGAGAAGCCGCCGCCACCTATAACGTACCTCTGACACTTCATGCCCCCGTGGTAAAGGGCGGCGCCGAGGGCGAGCTTGGCGAGCTTCTTGAAATTGAAACTCCCGACGCCGATCTGGTGCCCCGCTATACTGCCAGAATGGTCAGAAATGTAAAAATTGCTCCCTCCCCCAAGTGGATGCGCGAGCGTCTGCGTGCCATGGGCGTTCGTCCCATTAACAATATCGTTGACATCACCAACTATGTCATGCTGGAGTACGGCCAGCCCATGCATGCCTTTGATTACCGCTATGTAAACGGCGGCAAAATCATTGTCCGCCGCGCCGTTGAGGGTGAGGAGCTTACCACTCTGGACGGCAATGTACGCAAGCTCAACGGCGACCATCTGGTCATCGCCGACGAAAACCGCGCAGTTGGCCTTGCCGGCATTATGGGCGGTATGAACTCCGAAATCGTGGAAGACACCACCGACGTTGTATTTGAGTCCGCCTGTTTTGACGGCACCTGTATCCGCAAGGGCGCTCTCGCTTTGGGAATGCGTACCGAGGCCAGCGCTAAGTTTGAAAAGGGTCTTGACCCCATGAACACCATGCCCGCCGTAGACCGCGCCTGTGAACTGGTAGAGATGCTGGGCGCCGGCGAGGTTATGGACGGTGTTATCGACATTCTCAACTACGTTCCCCACATTTCCGTTCTGAAGCTTGAGCCCGAGAAGATCAACGCTCTTCTTGGTACCGATCTGCCCGCTCAAGAGATGCGCGATATCCTTACCCGCGTCGGTTTTGGCGTGGAAGATGACGCTGTGGCCGTCCCCTCCTGGCGTGGTGACGTACTGCGTATGGCCGACCTGGCGGAGGAAGTTGCCCGTTTCCACGGCTATAATAACATTCCCTCCACCCTTATGCGCGGCCAGACCACTATGGGCGGCTACTCCCCCGCTCAGCAGCTGGAACGTCGCCTGGGTGAACTGTGCCGTGCCTTCGGACATGATGAGATTATCACCTATTCCTTCATCTCCCCTACCTACTATGACAAAATCCGCTGGCCCCAGGATGCGGCAAGACGCCAGTCCTTCAAAATTCTCAATCCCCTGGGCGAGGACACCTCCATCATGCGCACCACCGTGCTGCCCTCCATGCTTGAGATTCTGACCCGCAACTACAACTACCGCAATAAAAATGTAAAGCTTTACGAGGTCGGACGGATTTATCTGCCCGGCGGCGATGACGGTCTGGCAGTTGAAAACAAGGTCCTCTCTCTGGGCGCTTACGGCGATGATATGGACTTCTTTGCCATGAAGGGTGTTGTGGAAGCCATTCTCAAAGACCTGCGCGTTGAAAATATGGAATTTGTTCCTTTGCAGGATAATCCCTCCTATCACCCCGGTCAGTATGCCGAAGTATATGTGGGCGCACGGAAAATCGGCGGTCTGGGACAGATTCATCCTATTGTTGCCCAGAATTTCGGAGTTGATGCCAAACTTTTCTGCGCCGAACTGGACTTCGAGCAGCTTCTTTGCTGCAAGGGACAGGATCCCGAGTACACTCCCCTGCCCAAGTTCCCCGCCGTTACCCGTGACATCGCTGTGGTGTGCGGCGAGGAGATTACTGTCGGCGCTCTGCAGGACTGCATACGCCGCGGCGCCAAGGGACTGCTGAAAGACGTAGCGCTCTTTGACATCTACCGCGGCAAGGGTGTTGACGAGGGTAAAAAGTCCGTTGCGTTCAATCTTATTCTCCGTGCCGATGACCGCAGTCTTACCGCGGAAGAAGCGGACGAGGACGTTAAGGGCATACTTGCACTGCTTGAGAGTGAACTGGGCGCCGTGCTGAGATAATTTTTGTGTTACAATTAGGTTAAAATTGACTTTATTCCCTTTACAAACGGCATGTTTTGGAATACTGTTAATGTATTGATATGTATTCTGAAAAAGGAGGTCTTGGAATGGTAGACAACACCAGAAAATTTAACGTTCAGGAAGACAGAGAAACAGAAATGAAGGAAATCCTCCTGTCTGTTTATAACTCTCTGAACCAGAAAGGCTACGACCCTATCAGCCAGCTGGTGGGTTACATCCTCTCCGAGGACCCCACTTATATCACCAATTACAATAACGCCCGCGCTCTTATCCGTCGCGTTGACCGTGACGAACTGCTGCAGGAACTGGTAAAGCATTACCTGTTCGGCTGATTGCGGCAAAAAGTATAAAATTTTAAAAACCTGCCGATATTTTCGGCAGGTTTTTATATTAATAAGTATATATGTTTGACAAACAGATGGCCATCTGTTACAATTTGATTACAAAATTTATCCTTTCGGAGGCTTAATATATGTCCGCAGAAAAAAACCAGAAAATGCTTATGTACAAGGGTTACCCCCTGATGCGTAAGGACAACTTCATCTACTACGGAAACATGACCGATTCCCACATCATAATGATGCAGATCATGGAGTCAAAAAAGGTCGGCGACACCGATGTAGCCAGCAAGGTTTCCGTTCAGCTTCAGCTTACTTCCACCAATGTGAAATCCCGTGACAGAGTAGTAAAAAAGACCGAGAAAAACGGCATTTACTCCGCTATCGACGTGGCATCCGTATGGCTTGAAAGGGCTCTCGCCGCGAAGTAATTCCCCCCCACAAATGACACGGAGGCGTTTTTATGAAAAAACTCTCTAAAATCATAATAGTCGCCCTTTTGACCTGTACCGCTTTGGCAACCGGCGCCTTTGCCGCCGAGTCAATAGGCACCGGCACCGTAAACACCACCTCCGGTCTGCGGCTTCGCAGCGGAGCCAGTACCTCCACCTCCACCGTGACCGTAATGCCCTCCGGCGCCGAGGTAAGCGTTCTGGAAAATGTTGACGGCTGGTACAAGGTCAGCTATAAGGATTACACCGGCTACTGTGCCGCTGAATATCTGGATTTTGTTCAGGGCAAAAACGCAGGTCAGGACGGCGTGGTTACCGCTTCAGTTTTGAATATGCGAAGCGCCCCCTCCACCTCCGCTCCTGTTGTGGACAAGCTTAAACTGGGTACCGGCGTTCATATCCTCTCCGGCGAAAACGGCTGGTACCGTATAAACGTACAGGGCATCGAGGGTTACGTTTTTGCCGAATATATCTG
Source organism: Oscillospiraceae bacterium (assembly GCA_017439805.1). GTDB lineage: Bacteria > Bacillota > Clostridia > Oscillospirales > Oscillospiraceae > RGIG3171. The sequence goes on along the minus strand of JAFSIK010000065.1, from coordinate 2,299 downwards.
CATTAAGGCAAAAACTGCCGATGCCGATGCCGACAAGGGTGAGGCCATCGTTGATCTGGCCCTCGAATATCTTGGCTGCGACTATGTATATGGCGGCAACGGCCCCGATAAATTTGACTGCAGCGGATTTACCAAGTACATATTTGATGAAATGGGTTATACTATATCCCGTACGGCAGGTTCTCAGATGAATGAAGGAGCCGCAGTTGAAAAAGATGACCTTCTCGCCGGCGATCTGGTGTTCTTCAGCGAGAACGGCAGCTATATTTCTCATGTGGCCATATATATGGGTGACGGTGAGATTGTGCACGCCAACACTCCCAGCACCGGCGTTATCATCTCCGATCTCAGCGAACCTTTCTATGTTCGTAATTATGCCGGAGCCTGCCGCATAGTATAAAATATGATATGAATACGGCGCCGCTATATGCGGCGCCTTTTACTGTACGAGCTTTCCGGAGGATACGTATGATATCACTGGTATTCAAAAGCATACTTCTGGGTATTGGACTGGCAATGGACGCCTTTTCAGTTTCCCTTGCAAACGGTCTTAACGAGCCCGGAATGAAAAGACGCAAGATGTGTTCCATCGCAGGTGTATTCGGCGTCTTTCAGGCGCTGATGCCTATGATAGGATGGGTCTGCGTCCATACTATAGTGCAATATTTCAAAGCCTTCGAGGTATTTATTCCCTGGATAGCGCTGATACTTTTGGGATACATCGGCGGAAAAATGGTTGTTGAAGGCATTAAGAGCAAAGGTGTCGGTGAATCTGAAAAAACCGGTCTGGGATTTGCCGCGCTGCTGGTGCAGGGTGTGGCAACTTCCATTGACGCACTGTCAGTGGGTTTTACTATTTCCGATTACGATCTGATTTCCGCCGTTACAGCGGCTTTGATAATCGCCGCGGTCACTTTCATCATCTGCATGGCCGGCCTTGTAATAGGCAGAAAAGCCGGCACAAAGCTGTCCTCCAAGGCAGGCATCGTTGGCGGCGCGATACTGATACTGATAGGTCTGGAAATTTTCATAACCAGCTGGCTGTAAAACAAAAAACCGGAAGGGTCTTCCCTTCCGGTTTGATTTTTAATGTGCGTGGCTGTGGCAGCTGTCGCAGTCGCAGCTGCAGCCAACGATAGGAGTGGGATCGATACCCTGGCGGCGGTAGTAGTCGCCCAGAGCGGACTTTATGGCTTCCTCAGCCAGAACGGAGCAGTGCATCTTGGGCGCAGGCAGACCGTCCAGAGCTTCGGCAACAGCCTTGTTAGTAAGCTTCAGAGCATCTTCGATACTCTTGCCTTTTACCATTTCAGTAGCCATGGAAGATGTAGCGATAGCGGCGCCGCAGCCGAAGGTCTTAAACTTTACGTCGGTGATGATCTCGTTTTCAATCTTCATGTAGATCTTCATAATATCGCCGCACTTGGGATTGCCAACAGTGCCAATGGCGTTTGCGTCCTCGATTTCGCCAACATTGCGGGGGTTGGAGAAGTGGTCCATTACTTTTTCAGAATACATTGTAATTCCCCTTTCAGCCTTCCCACAGAGGAGACATAGCTCTCAGGTCGGCAATAGTTTTGGTTACGGTTTCAATCAGATAGTCCACATCTTCCTCGGTGGTGTCCTCGCCAATGCTATGTCGAATGGAGCCGTGGGCGATTTCATGAGGCAGGCCAATGGACAGAAGTACGTGGCTGGGTTCCAGAGAGGCGCTGCTGCAGGCAGAGCCGGTGGAGGCACATACGCCGGCGGCGTCCAGTTTAAGAAGAATGGATTCGCCCTCAACGCACTCGAACACGAAAGAAGCAGTGCCGGGCAGGCGCTCCGTGGGATGACCGGTAAGATAGCTCTTTTCAATCTTGGTTATTTCAGAAATAAGCTTATCGCGCAGAGCAGTAACACGCTTTGCTGTTTCGTCCAGATTGGCAACAGCCTCTTCAAGCGCCGCAGCCATACCCACGATACCGGCCACGTTTTCGGTGCCGGCGCGGAAGCCACGTTCCTGACCGCCGCCGTGCATAAAGCTTCTCAGGCCAACGCCCTTTTTCATATAGAGCGCGCCCACGCCCTTGGGGCCGTGGAATTTATGGCCGGAGATGGAAAGAAGATCAACATTGAGAGCGTTTACATCAATGGCAATATGTCCGGCCGCCTGAACTGCGTCTGTGTGGAAAAGAACGCCGTGCTTTCTGGCCACAGCGCCGATCTCTGCGATGGGCAGAATCGTTCCAATCTCGTTGTTGGCCATCATAACGGTGATGAGGATGGTATCGGGACGGATAGCCTGCTCCACCTGCTC
>JAFSIK010000064.1 GCA_017439805.1 Oscillospiraceae bacterium | reverse complement strand
GGGATCGCAACATATACGTTGAAATACAGTGCAAAAACAGAAAGAAGATGGATGCGAATAAGAATAATTGAAGAGCAATAATTAACTTATCGTGAGATAGACAAATTCCAATTTATCGAACGGTTGATGTCTGTGGATATACCTCCCCCGTCACTTTGACGAAGGGAGGTTGTTTATTATCTAAATCAGTCCAAAAGGTAAAAGGGAGAAAAAGCGGGCCGGTGTGACGGTCGGCCCGCTCAGGAAACAAGGCGGCGCAGGAATGCCTTGCGCCCGGAGTCAGGACAGGGCAGGCTGTCCTCCTGCTTTAAAAGCTCCGCTGCCAGCCGGCGGTACTCCCCCACCGCAGCGGGAGCGGCAAACCGTGGCGGCCGGCCGAAAACTCTGCGGTGCTGCTCGGCCAGCGGCTGTACCTTGGCGTAAAGTTCCTCTGTGTGGCGGCGGGCCTGATGCCTGTACTGCCCGGGACAGCGGCGGGAAAGCTCCCTCCACATGACCCAGTGCCGCCAGAGGATGCGAAGCTCTCCCCATACTGTCGGTTCAGTCCCGGCGGTGGGGTTACGGGGCTTCTCCGGCGCCTCCGCCCGGGCGGGGGACTCTTCAAAGGGACGCAGGGCGGGATTTGCCCGCCGCCATATCTCCTCCTGTTTGGCTTTGCTGATAATATCCAATAAAAACGCCTCCCGAAATATCATATTCGGAAGGCTTGTTTATGTTTCTTATTCGTATTTTCTGACCAGCGCCGTGACCACGCCCAGAATCTGCGCTCCGTCGCCGTTTATGGGCTGGTACGCCGGATTTTCCGGCATGAGCCATACGTGCTTTCCGTCAAGCTTCAGCCGCTTTATGGTGGCCTCGTCCTCTAAAATGGCGGCAACTATCTGGCCGTTTCGGGCGGTGCTCTGCTGGCGGAGGATGACCACATCTCCCTCGCAGATGCCCGCGTCTATCATGCTGTCGCCCCGGATTCGCAGGGCGAAATGCTCCCCGTGGTCGCCCACGGCGTAGGGCACGTAGCCCTCCACCTCCTCCACGGCAAGGATGGGCGCCCCGGCACGGATGGTGCCGAGAATTGGCACGCCCTTTACCCGGGAAGAGTCCGCAAGGGCAAGTCCCCGGCTGACCCCGTCGGAGCGGTTTATAAGTCCCCGCTGAGCCAGGGAATTAAGGTGGGCGTGGACGGTGGCCGTGGAGCGCAGACCCACGGCGGCGGCAATTTCCCGCACGGTGGGAGGGGCGCCGCCCTCACGGGAGCGCTCCGTCAGATATTGGAGTATTTCATTTTGCTTCTGGCCGGCTTTGCCCATGGCTTACCTCCGCAGATGTTTTTTCCATTATATCACAAAAGCTAACAAAAAGCAAACAAAAATCCCCTCTTTTGAGGGGATTTCTTTATTTTCCCAAAATTGCACGGTCCAGTTCGGCCCGGGCATTTTCGATTTTTTTGTCCAGCAGGTCCCCCTGAGTCCGGAGGGAATCCATAATGTTTTCCACCCTGTCCGATACTTCGTCCAGACTGTCACGGGAGCGGTTTATGTGATCCAGCACCATCCAGTCCACGAATATGCCGTCGAAGAAGTAATCGGCGAAGTGCATAAATCCCTCAACTCTGAAGCCGCCGCCTTCACCGCCCATTTTTACGTCGGCAAGCTCGCTGCGGAAGCGGCTGAGGCATTTTTGCAGATGGTTTGCCTCATACTCGGCCTCGTCCAGATGGTCGTGCTTTGCCATGGTGGCGATAAAACCGCCGCCAAGCATATCCCAGGTGCCCCAGCTTTGAGCGCTGTCCAGATGTTCGTATACCACCTCTATCTGGCTGCGGCAGCTTTCACCGGCGTTTACGGCCTCGCTTATCTCCCGCCTCTGGGCGCTGAGCTGACCCAGCAATTCGGTAAGGCGCAGCACCTCCGGGTCGTCACCAAGAGCCTGCCGCGCCTTTTCGTAGGCACGGTCGTAAAGCTCCGGCGCGTCGCGAAACTGCCATATCTCATCCCGAAGTTTTCCCATGCGCCAAAGGCAGTCCTCCTGCTGGCGCAGGGCGGCCTGATATTTTACCTTTGCCGCCTCCAGCTCGGCACGCTCCTTTTCGATGCGCTGCTCCTTTTTGCCGAACAGCGCCAGAGCCGCCGCCGCAAGAGAGCCCTTTTCCAGCCTGTCCACGTCGGCCTGTTCCTTTTCAAGCTGAGCGCGAAGCAGCTCCACCCTGCCCTCAAGCTCCCTGTCCTCCGCCTGACAGCTTTCGAGGGCGGCACGGGCGTGGGCAAGGCGGCGCTTTTTTTCGGCAAGGTCGAAAAGTTCTTTTCTGATGTCATCCACGGTCATTTCTGTCTGTACTCCTTCAAAAAGTCCTTCAGGTCGGCCATGGCCTTTTCAAGATTTACAAGGTCGGGCAGGTAGACAATGCGGAAGTGGTCCGGCTCGTGCCAGTTGAAGCCGGTGCCGCAGGTAATGAGCAGGCGCTTCTGGCGAAGCAGGTCAAAGGCGAACTGCTCGTCGCTGGTGATGTTAAATTTTTTAACATCCAGTTTGGGGAAGATATAGAAGGCCGCGTCGGGTTTTACCGCAGACAGGCCGGGGATGTCGTTTACGGCTTTGTAAATGTACTCTCTCTGCTCGTACACTCTGCCGCCGGGCTTGAGAAGCTCGTCGCTGGACTGATATCCTCCCAGAGCGGTCTGAATGATACTCTGTCCGGGTACGTTGGAGCAAAGGCGCATACGTGCCAGCAGGTTTATGCCCTCGATGTAGTCCCGGGCGTGCTTTTTCTCGCCGGCAAGGCACATCCAGCCGCAGCGGTAGCCCGCCACCCTGTGGGATTTGGACAGGCCGTTGAAGCATACCGTCAGCAGGTCGGGGGCAAGAGATGCGATGGCCACGTGCTCCTTGCCGTCCATGACAAGGCGGTCGTAAATCTCGTCGGCAAAGAGAATAAGTTCGTGCTCACGGGCAAGCTGAACAATCTTTTCCAGTACCTCACGGGGGTACAGAGAGCCTGTGGGGTTATTGGGGTTTATAACAACGATGCCCTTTGTATTGGGGGTTATCTTTCTTGCCATATCCTCGATGTCGGGGTACCAGTTGGATTTTTCATCGCACAGGTAGTGCACCGCCGTGCCCCCGGCAAGGGAGATGGATGCCGTCCACAGGGGATAGTCCGGGGCGGGAACGAGAACCTCGTCCCCCCTGTCCAGCAATCCCTGCATGCTCATGGTGATAAGCTCGCTGACGCCGTTGCCGGTGAAGATGTCGTCCATGCCCACATTGGGAATGCCCTTGTTCTGGCAGTACTGCATAATGGCCTTTCTGGCGGAGAAAAGGCCCCGGGAGTCGGAATAGCCCTCGGTGTCGCGCAGGTTGTATATCATGTCCACCACTATCTCGTCCGGGGCGAAAAGGCCGAAGGGCGCGGGGTTTCCGATATTGAGCTTGGTTATTTTAATTCCGTTTGCCTCCATGCGGTCGGCCTCGTCCATGACAGGGCCGCGGATGTCGTAGCAGACGTTGTCAAGTTTTTTGGATTTTTCAAATTTTCTCATGGTTTTTTCCTCCATTTTTGCGTAAAAAACGCCCCGGGGCGTCCCGGGGCGAACACAAGCGGATAAAGGTATCCTGCGCTCGAACCGGTACCACCATACCGGTATCCCTGTAACGGGGGATCTCCGTCGCGCCCTATTGTGCGGCAAAGGCTGTTCGGGCGCGCGGCTCCGGGACTGCTTCCAGACTCCTGACACAAAGGCTTGCACCAACCGCCTTCTCTCTGTGTGCCGGTGTGAATGTACTCCTTCCCTTCATTGCTTTTGGGGTATTGAATTTAGATGATTTTACCATTTGGGCCGCGCCCTGTCAACCGCTTTCAGCGCTCCGGACGGCAAAGGAAAGTCTCTGCCCAGTTGGGCTTCATTTCCTCATAGGCGGCGCGGGCGGCCTGCCCGTCTTCAAATATGCCGAAAACGGCGGTGCCGGTGCCGCTCATCACAGCTCCGTCGGCGCCGGAATTTACAAGGGCGCGCTTGATTTCAAGGCAGGGGCTGGACTTGTCCAGCACATCCTCGAAAACGTTGTACATTCTCCGCGCAACGTTTTTGATGTCCCCGGCCTCCATGGCGGCGATGATACCGGCGGTGTCGGGGTGGCGGCTGAGCTTACGCCCGGCAAGTCTGGCAAAAATCGTGCCGGTGGAGTGACTGAGCCGGGGCTTGCATATAACTATGTGACAGTCCGGCAGAGGGGGCAGGGCGGTGAGCACCTCTCCCCTGCCCTCGGCAAGGGCGGCGCCCCCCAGCAGGCAGTAAGGCACGTCGGAGCCCAGAGCTGCGCTCATTTCCATCAGATTTTCCCGGGAAAGAGGCCCGCCGTACATTTCGTTGAGGGCGTCAAGCACCGCCGCCGCGTCGGCGCTGCCGCCGCCCAGACCGGCACAGACGGGGATGCGTTTTTTGATATTTATTACCGTGCCGGAATTTTTTATGCCGGTTTTTTCAAAAAACAGCTCCGCCGCCTTCATGGCGATGTTTCGGCTGTCGTTGGGCAGGTAGCGCAGGTTGGTTTTCACAAAGCTGGAAGCGGTCTCCGTTTCGATGGAAATATCATCGTACAGGCTGGCCGCCGCCATTATCATGCGCATTTCGTGAAAACCGTCGGGCCGCTTGCCCAGAACGTCCAGAGAAATATTCAGTTTTGCCCGGGCGCGGGTTTCAGTTTTCATTTAAGTCTTCTCGTTTCCAGATAGTATCTCTTGTCGCAGGCCTCGCCCATGGAGAAGGTCTTGCGGGGCAGGGCGCCGTCGGCGGCAAGGGCCTCGAAAAATCCGAATTTGTCCGGGGCGGGCAGGATAAATCCCACGCAGCCCTCGGCGGCGGAGAGCTTTCGCAGGGTGTCCTCGCCGTGGATGTAGTCAATTTCGCCCTGGTTTTCCGCCAGATATTCGTCCAGCAGCTTCTGCACCGCTCCCACGGGCAGGGGGGACAGGGCTTTGTCCAGAATAACCGCCGCGTCCCCGGCGGCGCAGGTGCAGGTGATGGGGTGGCCGCCGCTGCTCTGGCGGTCACGGAGCCATTTTAAAAGCTTTACCTCGTCGCAGCCGGTGATGAGTCTGTGAATGGGCTCGAAGGAAAGGCTGTCGTCGTGGATGTTGTTAAGCTCGCACATAAGATAGCGGCGGGGGTCTTTTGCCGCGGCCTCGGGGCCTATTTCCTCTTTCAGCTTTTCATAGGCGGCCTTTGCGCTGGCGGCGGAGTGGTTGCCGTCGCCCATGGCAAGGACGGGGGAAAGGGGATTTCGGAAATAAATCTCCTCAAGGGCGGCGTTTATGCGCTTTTTGGCGCTGCCCTCAACCAGCCAGCCGGTTATCCTTCCGCCGCCGGCCATCAGCTCGAAATCGTAGAGCATGGTCATGGTGCCGGTCTTGCGGTCAATGGGGCCAAGTATCTTGTCCTCCGGGTCGTCGGCCAGAAGCAGCACGTGGGATGTTTCAAGGCAGGTGGCCTCGCGCACGCGCTGGCGGGGCGGGATACGCTCCAGCACGGTGCCCTCGGTGCTGCGGATGGGGGCGTCGGAGCCCTTTTCGTAGCTGTAATCTTCCAAATCTATAAGTCCCAGCAGGCCCCGGCGGAAGCCTCTGCCGGAAAGCTGGCGCCGGACGTAGATATAGGCGTTGGGAACGGCGCGGAAGATATCCTTTCCGGCGTATTCGGCGCTGGCGGCAGCGATGTTTTCAAGACGCTCATCGTCATTTTTGCCCAGATATACCTCCGGCAGAATCATTCTCAGTGCGGAGGGACTGTCCCCAACAACAGCGTCGCAGTTTTCCCAGTACTCCGGCTCGGAGGTGTGCTGGTCACAGGCGATGACGCTCCATTTATCGGGATTTTCCGCCGGCAGCAGCAGGTCGCCGGGGATAAAAAGTTCTTTCATGTCAAAAATATCTCCTTATTTTTCAAAAAGCAGGTCCATCAGGCGGCTGCCGTCGGACACCGTGGGGCCTTTCAGGCCGTTTTTCTCGTTGTATTCAAGGCCGCTGCCCTGACTTTTGCGGCTGTCGTAAAGGATAAAGGGCACGCAGTCACCGTCGTGACCCCGGGTGGAGGTAAGGGTTTTGTGGTCGGAAATCACCAGCATGCGCCAGTCCCAGCCACGGTTTTTCAGACCCTCAACCAAAGGGGCGATGATGCGGCTGTCCAGCTGCTCGATGGAGGAGATTTTGCCCTCCAGATCCCCGTTGTGGGTGCATTCGTCGGGAGCCTCCAGATGGACGGCGGCAAAGTCGTGGTTTTCCAGAACTGCAAGGGCGGCGGCGGCCTTGCCCTCATAATTTGTAACTATCTCGCCGGTGGCGCCTTCCACCTCAACGGGCTCAAGGCCGGCCAGACGGGCGATGCCGTGGCACAGGGGCACGGCGGAAATGACGCCGCCGGTGGAATATCTGTCGGTAAATCGGGGCAGGGCAACGGCGGTGCCCTCCGCCCAGAACCAGATGCCGTTGGCGGGGAGCTTTCCCCGGGCGCGACGGCTTTCGTTGAGGGGGTGTTTGTCCAGAAGCCTGTGGGCAAGGAGCATAAGCTCCTTTAAAACCTCTGCGTTTGCGCAGCCGGAGGGCAGGTGCTGACCGGCTTTCTCCCCCAGATGGTCGTGGGGCGGGATAAGTCTGATGCCCTCGATGTCCGCGGCGCTCTGCACCGCCATATGGCGGAAAGAGGGAGAGGGATGGACAACGATGCCAGCCTTTTCGGCGGCGGCGGCAAATTCGGGGATTGCAAAAAGGGCGTTTATTATTTCGATTGACTCCTCACCCTCGATGCTGCCGGCGCTGTGGGAAATGATACGTTTTTCCTCCAGAGGGGCGTCGATATCCTCAAAGGTCACCATGTTGCAGCGGTAGGCCGCGTCGCCGGGGACAAGGGCTATGCCGCTTGCGGCCGCCTCCAGAGGCGCTCTGCCGGTGTAGCAGCTTCTGGGGTCGCAGGCAAAAATGGAAAGTATTGCCGTGTCGCTGCCTGCGGGCAGACCTTCGGGAACATTATATGCGCGGCCCAGAACGCCGCTTTTTGCCAGAGCATCCATTACGGGAATATTTGCCTTTTCAAGGGGGGTGATATTTCCAAGCTCCGGCACGGGATTGTCCGCCATGCCGTCGCCGATGATTAGTATATGTTTAAGCATATAAATGCCTCCTTAGTTTTCGTGGAAAAAACAAATGTCTTTTCAGATTATACACTATAAGTATCATTTTGCCAAGTAAAAGGTTTGGTGCATATTATCCGCTTTTTTGAGGAAAATACACAGACCAAGCCTTAAAATCAAAGCCGCCGATATGTTTACGGCGGCGGAATGGAGTTTTTTATGAACAAAACCGCGCTGGCCCTTGCCATTATCGGCGCTATCAACTGGGGTCTTGTTGGCATTTTCAAATTCGACCTTGTGGCATGGATCTTCGGCGGACAGACCGCCGCTATCAGCCGCATCCTTTACACTATCATTTTCCTTGCAGGTCTGTGGTGTATCGCCCTTCTTTTCAACAGAAGAACTGCCGGGGAAGCGTAAACCCGGGCGGTATAAACCGCCCGGTACATATCATTTTTTCGTCATGTGCTTTGCCGCGGCGTTGGCCATAAGGCGTTTTGTGCCGGTTTTGGTGAAAGCCACCTCGATAAGGGCGTCGTTGCCCATGGGGGTCACCTGGGTAACAACGCCGTCGCCGAAGGCGGTGTGGCTGACGCTGTCGCCCAGTTTGAAGCTGGCTTTCGGCGCGGAAGCGGGGCGCGCCGCCGCTTTTTTTGCGGTGTAGGAGCCGCCGTAACCGCCGGAGTATCCCCCGGAGCCGTAGCCGCCGAAGCCGCCCCGGTTCGTATTCGGGCGGGTAAAGGGCATTTCCTCGTCTCCCCAGCCCTCCCAGCTGTCCAGACGGACGGAGGGGCGCTCGGGCTGTCTGCCGTTGATATTTTCCTCGGGAATTTCACGTACAAAACGGCTCAATGGGTTGGGGGTGGTGCGTCCGAAGAGCATTCGCCTGCGGGTGCAGGTTATATAGAGCTTTTTCCGGGCCCGGGTCATGGCAACGTAGGCCAGACGGCGCTCCTCCTCCAGCTCCTCGCTGTCGGCGGCGCTTCGCAGGGAGGGAAAAACCCCCTCCTCCGCACCGGCAAGGAACACGGTGTCAAACTCCAGACCCTTGGCGTTGTGTATGGTCATCAGCACCACGTAGCTTTCGCCCTCGGAGAGATTGTCCAGCTCGGTGTATAGGGCGATTTCCTCCAGAAATCCGTGGAGGGTGGGTTCCGGCGTGGACTGCATATAGGCCACGATGGAGGATTTAAGTTCGTAGATATTTTCCAGCCTGCCCCGGCTCTCCATGTCGTTTTTGGCAAGGAGGGCGCCCTCGTAGCCGGTGGCCTTTATGAGGTAATCAAAAAACGCGTCAAGGCCCATGTGGGTCTGGGCTCTCTGCAAGTCAAGAACCATTCCGGCAAAAAGGCGCAGTTTTGAGGCGGATTTTTCCAGAGGCAGGAAATCGTGAGCCCGGCAGGCGGCCTCGAACATGGAAATGCCCCCGCTCTGGGAAACGCTTTGCAGATTTTCCACGGTTTTGCCGCCGATGCCTCTGGGAGGATTGTTTATAATTCGGGTCAGACGCAGGTCGTCGGCGCTGTTATTGACCACGCACATATAGGACAGGATGTCCTTTACCTCGGCGCGCTCGAAGAACTTTGTGCCGCCGATGACCTTGTAGGGCACGCCGGCCTTTTTCAGAGAAAATTCTATCCTGTTGGACTGGGCGTTCATGCGATAGAGCACCGCGAACTGTGAAAAGGCCGCGCCTTTGGATACCGCGTCCAGCACACGGGAGGCGATGAGCTCCCCCTCTTCGTTTTCGTCGGCGGCGGTGAGAAGTTCAATCTTCTCTCCCCTGCCCGCGTCGGTCCACAGCTCCTTGCCCTTGCGGCCCCGGTTGTTGCGTATGACCGCGTTGGCGCCGTCAAGTATGTGGCCGGTGGAGCGGTAATTCTGCTCCAGTCTTATGGTGCGGCAGCCCTTGTACTGATTTTCAAAATCCAGAATGTTTTTGATGGTGGCGCCGCGGAATTTGTAAATACTCTGGTCGTCGTCGCCCACAACGCAGATATTGCCCCAGTAGGAGGCCAGATGGCTTGTAAGCAGATACTGAAGATTGTTTGTGTCCTGATACTCGTCCACCAGCACGTATCGGAAGCGGCGGGCGTAGCTGTCGCGCAGGTCGGGGTTTTCCTCAAAGAGCTTTACGGTGTGGAAGATGATGTCGTCAAAATCCATGGCGTCGGCGTCACGGAGCCTCTTCTGGTAGCGGGCGTAGACCCCCGCAACCTTTTCCATGCGGAAATTGCCCTCCTGCTCGGCTCTTTTGAGCATTTCGGCAGGGGAAATGAGAGCGTCCTTTGCCCGGCTGATGTGACCCATGAGAGCCTGGGGCTCGTAAAACTTATCGTCCAGACCCATCTCGCCGGCGATGTCCTTGAGCACTCTCTTTGAGTCATCGGTGTCGTAGATGGTAAAACGCTCGGTAAAGCCGATGTGCTCCGCCTCCCGGCGAAGAATACGGCAGCAGGCCGAGTGGAAGGTGGCGGCCCAGATACCCTGCGCCTGGTCCCCCAGCATACGCTCAAGGCGGTCTTTAAGCTCACCTGCGGCCTTGTTTGTAAAGGTTATGGCGATGATGTTCCAGGGCTCCGGCGCGTCCAAGGCGCAGAGAGCCTCGGCGGCCTCCCGGGTGTCGGGAGCGGGATTTTTCAGATGATTTTCAAGGAAGGTCAGCTCCGCTTCGCCGTAGCCCTCGGGAATTTCATCGCTTTCCGCGGCGCGGCCGAATTTAAGCAGATTCGCCACACGGTTTATAAGCACCGTGGTCTTGCCGCTGCCGGCCCCCGCCAGCAGCAGCAGCGGGCCTTCCGTGGCAAGGCAGGCCTGAAGCTGGCGGTCATTCAAATTTGAAAACCGTCCGGAGATAAGCTTTTTCCGGGCGGCGATAAAACGCTTGGCAAAATCGCTCATGGGTGTCTCCTTGCTGCCCCGGGGGGCATAATATGTACCTATTTTAATACAAAACCGCCTCGGGGGCAAGTTTTGCCTTGACGGATATTGCCTGCGCGTATAAAATATTTCTGCACTTGGCCCCGCGGGGCGAAATTCGGAATTTTTGGAGAATCCATGGAAAAATATTTTGCCGGAAAATTTGATATAGCCGTTATCGGCGCCGGTCACGCGGGTATAGAGGCCGCTCTGGCGGCGGCCCGTCTGGGTATGAAAACCCTGTGCTTCTGCACAAACCTTGACGCCGTGGGCAATATGCCCTGCAACCCCGCCATCGGCGGCACGGGCAAGGGCCATCTGGTGCGTGAGCTGGACGCCCTTGGCGGCGAGATGGGCAAGGCCGCAGACGCCGCCTGCATTCAGTACCGTATGCTCAATCTGGGCAAGGGGCCGGCGGTGCACTCCCTGAGGGCTCAGGCCGACAGGGCAAAGTACCACTCCGTGACCAAGGCCGCCCTTGAAAAGCAGGAAAATCTGTTTTTAAAGCAGGCGGAGATAACCGAAGTGCTTGCCGAAAATGGCGCTGTCACCGCCGTTGTGACCCATCTGGGAGCGGTGTATCAGGTCAGCGCCGCCATTATCTGCACCGGCACCTACCTTGGCGGCGAGATAGTCATCGGCGAAAGCCGGGTGAAAAGCGGCCCCGACGGCACAAGGGGCAGTTACGAGCTTTTCGAATATCTTAAAAATCTGGGCATTACTCTGCGCCGTTTCAAAACCGGCACCCCTCCCCGCATAAACCGCCGCAGTGTGGATTTTTCAAAGCTTGAAATCCAGTACGGCGATGAAAATATCGAGCCGTTCTCTTTCGATACCGACCCCGAAAATCTTAAAAACTCCGCCGTGTGTCATCTTACCTACACCAACGCCGAGACCCATAAGATAATTATGGACAGCCTTGACCGCTCGCCCATTTACTCCGGCGCCATCACAGGCGTTGGCCCCCGCTACTGCCCCAGCATCGAGACCAAGGTGGTGCGTTTTGCCGATAAGAGCCGCCATCCTCTTTTCATCGAGCCCATGGGTGAGGACACAAACGAGCTTTATCTGCAGGGTTTTTCCTCCTCCATGCCCGAGGAGGTGCAGATGCGCATGATTCGCACTCTGCCCGGTCTGGAAAACGCCGAGGTCACCCGCCCCGCCTACGCCATCGAGTACGACTGCACCGACCCCACGGAGCTTTGGCCCACCCTTGAAAGCAAGAAAATCGCCGGGCTTTACGGCGCCGGTCAGTTCAACGGCTCCTCCGGCTATGAGGAGGCGGCGGTGCAGGGATTTATGGCCGGCGTGAACGCCGCCCGTAAGCTCAAGGGCGAATCTCCCTTCATTTTAAAGCGCAGCGAGGCCTACATAGGCGCACTCATCGACGACCTTGTTACCAAGGGCACCGACGAACCCTACCGCATGATGACCTCCCGCAGTGAATACAGACTTATCCTCCGTCAGGACAACGCCGACGGCAGGCTGGCAAAATTCGGATACGAGCTGGGTCTGGTTTCCCGGGAAAGATACGAAAAAGTTCTTGAAAAATACGCCGCCGTGGAGCGGGAACTGGGGCGCCTTGAGCGACAGGGCGTGCCCCCCTCGGAAGAGCTCAACGCCATGCTCGCATCCCGAAACACCGCCGCTGTCACGGACGGGGCAAGGCTTGCGGACCTTCTGCGCAGACCTCAGGTGGATTATGAGTGTCTGGCTCCCTTCGACCCGGGGCGTCCCGCCCTCTCCCGCGCCGTGCGGGAGCAGGTGGAAATTTCCCTTAAATACGAGGGCTATATCCAGCGGCAGATAAAGCAGGTGGAGGAATTCTCCCGCCTTGAGGAAAAAGCCATTCCGCAGGGCGTGGATTACGCCTCTATAAAGGGACTTCGTCTGGAGGCCCGGGAAAAGCTGGCGGAAATCCGCCCCATGAATCTGGGTCAGGCCAGCCGCATCAGCGGCGTATCCCCGGCGGACATGGCGGTTTTGATGCTGTATCTATCGGAAAAATAAGAAAAAACCACCCCAATGGGGTGGTTTTCTTTATCCTGCGATGCCCGGCAGGCGGCCCTGAAGGCGGCCCAGCTGGCTGCGCTCGGTGATAAGCTCGGCGATTTTGTCCGCCTCGTCCTTTTCCATAAGACCGTACTGACCGTAAAGGCGGGCCAGCTCCGCCATGTCCCGGCAGGCTCTGCTGTCCAGCTTGTAAATTTTCCGCTTCTGGGCGTCGGTCAGGTCGTCGAAGCGCTCCGACATGTCCTCAATGCGGTGCTGAGGGTTGTCCTTTTCCGCCGCAAGAGCAGGCAGCGCCGGCAGTGCCGAAGCGGCGATTATCGCCGCCAGCACCAGCGAAAATATCTTTTTCATCAAATTTCCTCCCTTCTTTACCCGAAGCTTATTATTCCCCGCCGGTATTTGCGTCAAGACGGCAAATTTTTGTTTCTTTTCAAGGATATATCTGATATAATATAGGATAGTCTGGAAGATTATCGGCAATTGCCGGGAGGTGCAACTATGGAAGCGCTCAACGCGATAGTATTTATCCCCCACACCGACGCCCCGGGACACGAAAGCTCCGTGGTGAAGGAGGAGCTCCTTTTTGTCCCCCTTGGAAAGTGGATGGCTGACGCACTGGTCAGCGCCGGAGTGGATCAGTTTTTCGTGGTATTCAAAGGCGAGGCCGATGAAACCGTGAAATCCTACTTCCCCGAGGATACCCGCTTTATCCACAGTGCCACCGACGACCCGGAGGTGGAGCTGCACAACTTCCTCAGCTGTCAGAAATCCGGCAGCCGCACTCTGGTGGTCACAAGACCCGTTTTCCTTTCAAGCGAACATTCGGCGGATATCGCCTGCGCCAGAGTCAACGACCCGGAAAAGCCCATCTATCGCTTCGCCGAAAACAAAAAAATCAGCCGCAGCGGTCTGTATATTATCGCAACGGAGCTGCTGATGGCAGAACTTCGCAGCGGAAACGGCTTTGATATGCCCCGGGCTCTTATGGAGGCCGGCGACCCCATCTGCGAGGACGCCCCAATTATCGAAAATGCCTGGGCGGTGACCCGCGCCGCGGCCATCGCCAAAAATCATGTCTGCCGCAAGCTGGTAAGTTCCGGCGTCACCGTTATTGACTCCGCCGCCGCCTGGATAAGCCCCGACGCACAAATCGGTATCGGCACCGTCATTTATCCCAACACCGTTGTGGAACCCGGCTGCGTAATCGGTCGCAACTGTGTCATCGGCCCCAACGTCCATCTTAAAAACGCCTGCGTAAACGATGGCGTGAAGCTTTCCTTCGCATCCGCCGAAAGCCGCACCCTGGACAAAAACCTCTGCCCCGGACGCATCGTGGACGAGCCCGCCCCCCAGATTGCTCCGGAGCCGGAGAAAAAACGCTTTTTCAAATGTAAATAATTAAAATTTAAATACATACGATACAGAAAGAGGGAAAATTTTAAAATGATTGCACATGGTAAGGATGTAAAGATTTTTTCCGGCAACGCCCACAGGAGCTTTGCTGAAAGCGTCTGCAAGGAACTGGGTCTGAAGCTGGGCGACAACAGCGTTGTGACCTTCTCCGACGGCGAGATCTCCGTTTCCACCAACGAAACCGTCCGCGGCAGCGACGTCTTTATCGTTCAGCCCACCTGCACCCCCTGCGTCAACGATTATCTGATGGAGCTGCTGATCATGATCGACGCCATGCGCCGTGCCTCCGCCGGCCGCATCACCGCCGTCATTCCTTACTTCGGCTATGCCCGTCAGGACCGCAAGGCCAAGGCCCGCGACCCCATCTCTGCCAAGCTGGTGGCCAACATGATCACCGCCGCCGGCGCTGACCGTGTGCTGACCATGGATCTGCACGCCAACCAGATCCAGGGCTTTTTTGATATTCCTGTGGACAATCTCCACGGCGCCCCCGTTTTCGCCCGCTACTTCAAGCGCAAATTCGGTCCCGACGAGCGCGACGATCTGGTGGTGGTTTCCCCTGACGTGGGCAGCGTGGCCCGCGCCAGAGAGTTTGCCCAGAAGATGGGCGTTATGAGTCTTGCCATCGTTGACAAGCGCCGCCAGAAGGCCAACCAGAGCGAGGTCATGAACATCATCGGCGACGTTCGCGGCAAGCGCTGCATCATCCTTGACGACATGGTGGACACCGCCGGCAGCCTTTGCGGCGCGGCCAAGGCCATCGTTGAGATCGGCGGCGCCAGCGAAGTTTACGCCTGCGCCAGCCACGGCGTGCTCTCCGGCCCCGCTCTTGAGCGCATCGAAAACAGCGTGCTCAAGGAAATGCTCTTCCTTGACACCATTCCCCTGCCCAAAAACTGCGACAGCAAGATCATCAAGCAGCTGACCGTGGCTCCCCTCTTCGCCGAGGCCATCGAAAGAATTTACGAAGAAATTTCCGTCTCCACCCTCTTTTAATTAAAAATGGCATTTTTCAAGCGTAAAACCGCGCCGGAGTGGCTGGTGGTCTTTCTGGGTAACCCCGGAAAGCAGTACGAGCGCACCCGCCACAACGCAGGATTTCTTGCCGGCGATATGCTGGCGGCCCGCTACGGCGTGAAAATCAACAAATCCGAGTATAAAGGCTACACCGCCCGCATCACCGTGGGCGGCAGCCCGGTTCTTCTTTTAAAGCCCCAAACATATATGAATTTAAGCGGACAGTCCGCGGGGCTGGCGGGTATGTTTTATAAAATTCCCCCGGAGAAAACCATTATGGTATACGACGACATTTCCCTGACTCCCGGCAGGCTCAGGGTGCGCCCCGACGGCAGCGCCGGCGGGCACAAGGGCGTTACCAGCATTCAGCAGGTAACCAACTCCCAGAACCAGCCCCGGGTCAAAATCGGTATCGGTATGCCTCCCGACGAGGACTATGCCGTTCCGGACTGGGTCATCTCGAAATTTTCCGACAGGGAATTCAAAGAGCTGCAGCCCATTCTGGATGACGCCGGCCGTGCCGTGGAAGAGATAATCGAGCACGGCTGGGAATCCGCCGCCCAGAAATATAACAGATAAGCAGATGGGGGAGGTTTCGGCCTCCCCCCAAGTTTCAGAGGTCTATGCAGGGAATTTTATCGGCGCTCCGGCTCAGCCCGGAGTACACCGCCCTTTTAAAAAGGGCCCAAAGTGAAAATTTCGCCTCCCTCACAGGGGCCGGTGCCATACACCGGGCTCTGTTTTCTGCCTGCCTTGCAGCAGACCTGAAGGGTCCCTCTCTGGTGCTTTGCGCCGAGGACGAGGTGGACAGAATGTGCTCCGACCTGGAGGCGCTCACCGGTCAGCCGCCGGTAAAGCTGCAAGGTCGTGATTTTGTGTTCCACGCCGCCGAAGCCGCCTCCCGCCAGTATGAGCAGATGCGTCTGGGCGCCCTTTATCAGATAGTGACGGGTCAGTGCGAAAGGGTTGTGACCTCCCCCGCCGCCCTTATGCAGCGCACCATGCCGCCGGAGGTGCTGAAATTTTCCGCATTCCGGCTGGACGAAAATTTCTCCGGCGGGCCGGAGGGTCTGGTGCGTGGACTGCTGCGCTGCGGCTACACCCGCTGTCTGCAGGTTGAGGGTCCGGGTCAGTTCGCCGCCCGAGGTGGCATCGTGGACTTCTTCTCCCCCGGCGCCGCCCTGCCTGTGCGCGCGGAGTTTTTCGGCGATGAAGTTGACCTGATGGGTTATTTCGACGTATCCACCCAGCGGCGCACGGAAAATCTGCGCAGCACTCTGGTGCTGCCCGCCTGCGAAGCCATGCCCGCCATGCATCCCGGCGGCGCGGAGGGCTTCGCCGATGACATTGAAGACCTTCTTTCCCGGGTGCAAAAGCGCAAAAATCCCCGGGAGAGTCTTATAAACACACTCAGCGACGACCTTTCCCGACTGAGGGACGGCCGCAGCTTCGCCGTGGGCGACAGGTATCTTAGCCTGCTGTACCCCATGGCAACTCCTCTGGACTATTTTGACTCACGCTGGAATGTAATACTGTGCCAGCGCAGCGACCTGGGCCGTGAGGCCGACAGCTGGGAGGAGCGCGTGGGCGCCGATATCGACAGCCTTTTGTCCTCCGGCTGCCTTGCCGGCGAGATGGCGGACCTTTCCTGCACCCGGGCGGATCTGGACCAGGCTCTGGGCGCTCACCGCTGCGTATGCCTTGACAGCTTCGCCAGCGCGGTGTTTTCCGGCAGAGCCGACGCGGCCACGGTAAATCTTCTTGCAAAGCAGCTACCCTCCTACGGCGGCAGCCTTGACACCGCCGTCAGCGACATCGGTTTTTACGTAAAAAACGGCTTTGCCGTTGTGGTACTCTCCGGCGGCAGTCAGAGGGCGGCAAATATGCTCTCGGCTCTTGAAAGCCGGGGCGTTAAGGCCGTTATGGACGGAGAGCTTGAAAAAATCCCCGCGGCCGGTCTGGTCACCGTTTCCGTGGGCGGCATAAGCGGCGGCTTTGAGCTGACCGGGGCAAAAATCGCCCTTATCACCGAAAATCAGCTCCTTATCCGCCGGCGCAAAACCGCTCCCCGGAAAAAGGACAACCGGGAGCGTGTGCGAAGCTACGCCGACCTTAACCCCGGCGACCTTGTGGTTCACGACCTGCACGGCATCGGCAGATTTGTGGGTATCGAAACAAGACTCCTTGACGGCAAGGAGCAGGATTTTGTAAAAATCGCCTATCGGGGCACGGATTTTCTGTACGTTCCCGCATCCAGCCTTGATATGGTGTCCAAATATATCGGCGCCGCCGACAGCGAGGCGGTGTCCCTGAGCAAGCTGGGAGGTGACGGCTGGGCCAGAACGAAGGCCCGGGCCAAGGCCGCCGCAAAGGACCTTGCAAAAGAGCTTATCGCCCTTTACGCCCAGCGAAAGCGTGCTCCCGGACACGCCTTCCC
This sequence comes from Oscillospiraceae bacterium, assembly GCA_017439805.1. GTDB lineage: Bacteria > Bacillota > Clostridia > Oscillospirales > Oscillospiraceae > RGIG3171. Next base: position 11,951 of record JAFSIK010000064.1, on the reverse strand, counting down.
CCCCGACGACCAGTGGCAGGCGGAGTTTGAGGGCAGTTTTGAATTTCAGGAAACCGACGACCAGCTTCGCTGCACGGCGGAAATCAAGGCCGACATGGAAAGCCCCTGTCCCATGGACAGACTGCTCTGCGGCGACGTGGGATTCGGCAAGACGGAGGTGGCTCTGAGAGCCGTGATGAAGTGCGTGCTGGACAGCCGGCAGGCTGCCATTCTGGTACCCACCACGGTGCTGGCTCAGCAGCACTATCTCACCGCCCTGCGGCGCTTTTCCGGCTATCCGGTAAATGTGGAGATGGTGTCCCGCTTCCGCACCCCCACCCAGATAAAAAAGACCCTTGAGGCCGTTAAAAACGGCTCTGTTGACCTGCTCATCGGCACACACAGGCTGCTGCAGAAGGACGTGGAGTTTAAAAATCTGGGACTTCTCATCATCGACGAGGAACAGCGCTTCGGCGTCAGCCACAAGGAGCGCCTGAAGGAAATTTCCAGGCAGGTGGACGTTCTTACCCTTTCCGCCACCCCCATACCCAGAACGCTGAACATGGCTCTGTCGGGCATTCGTGACATGTCCACCCTTGAGGAGCCTCCATCCGACCGTCTGCCGGTACAAACGGTGGTTATCGAGCACGACTGGAGCGTGCTTTTTGACGCCATCCGCCGGGAGGTCAGCCGTGGCGGACAGGTATATTATCTTTACAATAAAGTTGAGACCATAGCACGCACCGCGGCAAAGCTGCAGAAAATGGACGAAAATCTGCGCATTGAAGTCGCTCACGGCAAGATGACGGAAGATGAGCTCTCCGGTGTGATGCAGCGCATGAGCGAGGGCGAGATTGACGTGCTGGTCTGCACCACCATCATCGAGACCGGTCTTGACATTCCCAACGTAAACACCCTCATAATCGAGGACGCGGATAAGCTGGGTCTGGCTCAGCTGCACCAGCTTCGCGGACGCGTGGGACGAAGCTCCCGCCGGGCCTACGCCTATCTGACCTACCGCCCGGGAAAGGCGCTGTCTGAAACCGCCACCCGCAGGCTTGAGGCCATCAGCGAATTTGCCCAGTTCGGCAGCGGATTTAAAATCGCCATGCGCGACCTTGAAATCCGGGGCGCGGGCAACGTGCTGGGCGGCGAGCAGAGCGGTCACATGATGACCGTGGGTTACGATATGTATCTGAAGCTGCTGGAGGAGGCCGTTCTTGAGCAGCAGGGCAAGCCTGCTGTACGTCCGGCGGACTGCTCGGCGGACATCGCCGTTTCCGCCAACATTCCGGAAAAATACATTCCCGACGGCAGACAGCGAATGGACTTTTACCGCAAAATCGCCGCCATTCGCACCGCCGATGACGCGGATGACCTTATTGACGAGCTGGCCGACCGCTACGGCGACATCCCCCGCAGCGTAAACGCACTTATATCCATCGCCCTGCTTCGAAGCAACGCCGCCCGGGCAGGATTTACGGAAATCGTTCAGAAAAACGGCCTGCTGATTTTCAAAATGGGCCGGCTGGAGCTGAAGGCCGTAAGCGCTGTCTGCGGCGCCGACACCTTCCGGGGCCGGATAATGTTCTCCGCCGGGGACGCCCCCTGCATCACTGTGCGGCTGAAACCCGGTGACAGCAGTCTGCGCTGGGCGGAAAAAGTTGTGGAAGCATATCTGGAGGAGCTGAAAGATGAAAATGACGAAACAAAATAAGCGTCTTCTTGTCATCCTCATTGTGGTGGTCGTCCTGCTGGCAGCGGCTCTGACAGCCGTCTTTCTGCTGACCGCGCCGGAGCGAAACCGGGACACCGTGGTGGCCCAGATAGGCGGTGAGGACATCACCCTCCGCCAGCTTGAACCCTATATCGAGATGAGCTACGACAACCTTAACTCCTATCTGGGGCAGGAATTTTCTCTGGATACCCAGATAGAAACGGGCACGTCGGTGGCCGATTACGTGCTTTACGACGCCCTGACGGTGCTTCGCACCTACAAGCTCATTGAGCAGAAGGCGGCGCAGTATGACGTGGAGCTTTCGCCGGCTCAGCAGACGGAGCTTTCCGCCGCAATTTCAAATTATGAGGGAAAATATCCCGACGTTTTCGCTTACAGCGCCCGGTGCGACCTGCTCTACAACGCCCTTTTCGACTACTTTTACAGCCGCAAGGGTACGGAACTGCCCTCCGACGGTGAAGTTCTGGCCTGGTGCGAGGAAAACGGCGTAATCAGAGCCGACTATATCCTGCTCTACTACGAGGACGCCCGGGGCAACCGGCTTACCCGCGGAGAAATGGCGGCTCAGAGAGAGCTGGGCAACCAGATTCTTTTCCTCTACGCCACCGGCGCGGATTTCGACGACCTGGAAGAGCAGTACAGTTATGACGGCCTTGTCACCGACACCTATATGTCCGCCGCCGAGTGCCATCAGGAGTTTTTAAACGCCTACTACGCCCTTGCCGACGGCAAAATCAGCGATCTGGTGGAGTTTGAATACGGTTACTTCATCATTCGCCGTCTGGCCATCGACCCGGACGATATTCTGGCCGCGGGGCATATGACCGGCCAGCTTTTCAACGAAAAAGTGACCCTCTGGCTGTCACAGCAGGATTACCGCACCACGGAAAATTACCTGCGTGTGGACCGGAAGGTCATGGAGCACATTTTGGATATTTAAAAAAGAAAACCCCGTCGAAAGACGGGGTTTTTTTCTTTAGCACATGGGCTTGAGGTCGGGGGAGATGATCAGGGTAGCCTCGGTGGCGGCCTGTACTTCTTCCACGGTGAACTCGGGGTTGTACTCGGTCAGTACCAGACCCTCGGGAGTAACCTCGATAACAGCCATCTCGGTGACGATCATGTCGACACAGTTGAGGGCGGTGTAAGGCAGGGTGCAGTTCTTCAGAATCTTGTGGTTGCCCTTCTGGGTGTGCTCCATGGCAACGATGGTCTTGCGGGCGCCGACAACCAGGTCCATAGCGCCGCCCATACCGGGAACCATCTTGCCGGGGATAATCCAGTTGGACAGGTTGCCCTTCTCGTCAACCTGCAGAGCGCCAAGGATGGTGGCGTCTACGTGGCCGCCGCGGATCAGACCGAAAGAAGTGCAGGAGTCGATGTAGCTGCCGCCGGGAGCCGCGATGGTGGGCTTGCCGCCGGCGTCTACCATGTAGTAGGGGTCCTTGTTTTCCTCGGTGAGGGTGCCGACGCCGATGGTGCCGTTCTCGGCCTGGAGGGTCAGCTCGACGCCTTCGGGCAGGTACTGGGGAACCAGGGTGGGCAGGCCGATGCCAAGGTTTACAACGTCGCCGTCGTGCAGCTCTTTGGCTACGCGCTTGGCGATAAAGGGCTTAATAAGAGCTTTATCCATTACGCATTACCTCCGTCAACGATGTAGTCTACGAATACGCAGGAAGTCATGACGTTTTCGGGCTCGATCTCGCCGACCTCAACCAGATTGTCGGCCTCGACGATGACCAGGTCAGCGGCGGTAGCCATGGGCAGGTTGAAGTTACGGGTGGTACCCTTGTACCAGATGTTGCCCTTCTTGTCTACGCGGTAGCCGGAGATAAGGGCTACGTCAGCGCGCAGGGGTTTTTCGATCAGGTAGCGCTTGCCGTCGATCTCGATCTGGCCGGCGATGTGCTCGCCTTCCTCAACCAGAGTGCCGAAACCGGTGGGGGTGATAACGCCGCCCAGGCCGGCGCCGCCGGCACGGATCATTTCGGCCAGGGAGCCCTGAGGAATCAGGGTGACCTTCATTTCGCCGCTGTTCATAAGAGTAGCAACCTCGGGGTTGAGGCCTACGTGGGAAGCGATCAGGTGCTTGATCTGCTTGTTGTGGATCAGCTGAGCCACACCGTAGAACTCCTCGCCGCTGGGGCCGCCCAGCATGGAGCCGTCGTTGCAGATCATGGTGAAGTTGCCCTTGCCGCTCTCAGCAAGAGCCTTGACTACTTTAAGAGGGTTGCCGCAGCCCATAAAGCCGCCGACCATAATGGTAGCGCCATCGGGAATAAGAGCAACAGCCTCTTCAATGGTCACAATTTTGGCCATTTGGATATTCCTCCTGTTTCTTATGAAGCTCCCCGCCCCGTAAGGGCGGGGAGCGTTTCAGTAGTTATCGAGAGATCAGACCTTCTCGAAGATGGTGGCAACGCCCATGCCGCCGCCGATGCACAGGGTGGCAAGGCCCTTCTTGGCCTCGTCGCGCTTCATCATTTCGTGCAGCAGAGTGACGATGATACGAGCGCCGGAGCAGCCTACGGGATGGCCGATGGAGATGGCGCCGCCGTTTACGTTGACCTTGCTCATGTCGAACTCAAGATCGCGGGCAACGGCTACGGACTGAGCGGCAAAAGCCTCGTTGGCCTCAACCAGGTCGATGTCCTTGATGGTCAGCTCGGCCTTGGCCATAGCCTGACGGGAAGCGGGAACGGGACCCAGGCCCATGACCTTGGGATCAACGCCGCCCTGGCCCCAGCTTACCAGCTTGGCCATGGGCTTCAGGCCGTACTTCTCAACGGCTTCCTTGGAAGCCAGAACGATGGCGGCAGCGCCGTCGTTGATGCCGGAAGCGTTGGCAGCGGTAACACGGTCGCCCTTGGAGCCGTCAGCAAGGGGGAAAGCGCCCTTCAGCTTGGAAACGGATTCCATGGTAACACCGGCCTTGGGGAACTCGTCAACCTTGAACTCAACCAGTTCCTTTTTCTTCTTGATCATAACGGGAACGATCTCGTCCTCGAACTTGCCGGCCTTCTGAGCGGCCTCGGTCTTGTTCTGGGAGTTAACGGCAAACTGGTCCAGCTCTTCGCGGGTCAGGCCATACTGCTCGCAGATGTTCTCGGCGGTGGTGCCCATGTGGTAGTTGTTGAAAGCATCCCACAGACCGTCGTTGACCATGGTGTCAACGATCTTGTTGTTGCCCATACGAGCGCCCCAACGAGCGGCGGGAATGGCATAGGGAGCAGCGGACATGTTCTCGGTACCGCCGGCTACGATGATCTCGGCGTCGCCGGCAGCGATGGCACGACCGGCCTCGATGACGGACTTCATGCCGGAGCCGCAAACCATGGATACGGTGTAAGCGGGAACCTCGATGGGCAGACCGGCCTTCAGGGATACCTGGCGGGCGGGGTTCTGGCCCAGGCCAGCGGACAGGATGCAACCGAACATCAGTTCGTCAACCTGCTCGGGCTTAACGCCGGCGCGGTTGAGAGCTTCCTTAACGACAACAGCGCCCAGCTCAACAGCGGGGGTGTCCTTCAGGCTGCCGCCGAAAGAACCAACGGCGGTACGGCAGCAGTTAACTACATATACTTCTCTCATTTTTAATATCCTCCAATTTTATGGGCTTTCGCCCGAAATTACTTTTTGCACAGGCCGGCGGAGAGTCGGCTCTGCGGGGTTTTGTACTGCGGCGGGCCGCCCTCAGTCCTCGATTTCCTCGTATTCGAAGTCGTCAAGGGTGCGGGCACCGTTTTTTTCAAACTGACCCATGGTGTCGCATACGGGGCACCGTCCGAACTGGTCACCGAAGTAGGCGATCAGGTCCTCGGCATACTTGAACTTTTTGTCGCAGGACGGACAGTGGTAGTACATAAGGTTTACGCCCCAGCTCATACCAATTACTTGGTGAGGCTCAGGATCTGGCGAGCCTCGGCGGGAGTGGCGACCTCACGGCCGAACTCCTTGATAACGCGGGCAGCGCGCTCAACGAACTGGCGGTTGTTGTCAACCAGAACGCCCTTGGAGTACATAACGTTGTCTTCCATGCCTACGCGGATGTGGCCGCCCAGAGCGACAGCACCGTACAGCATTTCAAGAGCGGAGTGACCTACGCCGAAGCAGCTCCAGGTGGAGCCGGGGCACAGGGAGTCCATGGTTTCCTTCATGAAGATCAGGTTCTTCATGTTGCCGGGGATGCCGCCGGCGCAGCCCATGCAGAACTGGAAGTGCAGGGGAGCCTTCAGAACGCCCTTCTTCAGATAGTAAGCGGCGTTGGCGATCATGCCGGGGTCAAAGGCCTCGATTTCGGGCTTTACGCCCCACTCCTGCATGTTCATGCCCAGCTCTTCAAGGAACTTGGGATGGTTGATGAACAGGGAGGTATGCAGCCAGTTCATGGTGCCGCAGTCGTAGCTGCCCATTTCAGGCCTGAGTTCCTTCAGGTGGATCTGACGGGTCTCGTCGGTGGCGTTCAGGTCACCGGAGGTGGTCATGTTCAGAATGATGTCGCAGTCGGGATGGTTGGTGCGGAGCAGCTCAACGGTCTCGGCAAAGCGGTTTTTGTCCATGGTGCCGTTGCCGTTCTCGTCGCGCATGTGCATGTGAGCAACAGCGGCGCCGGCCAGCCAGCAATCATAGATGTCCTCAGCGATCTCGGCGGGAGTCATGGGGACGTTGGGGTTGTTTTCCTTCTTGGGCCATGCACCGGTGGTGGCAACGGTGATGATGCATTTGTTTTTCAGAGCCTTGAGGTCAGCCATTTTACGTTTCCTCTTTTCATAAGATAATAGATCCGGGCGGGCCGTTGTCCGCCCTGTGTCTGTCCTTAAAAACACCGGACAACAGTATAGCAGACGCGGCAGGTAATGTAAACCCTTACGCCGCGCCAAAGGCCGAATTTACAGCCTTTTTCAGAACTATGCGGGAGGCGGTATCGCCTCCCGCATACATGCAAGCGTTAATTATTTGTTGCGGGCAAACAGCTTCTGGATGTATTCCAGACCGGAATCGCCGTTGCCTTCCTTCTCGCCGTAGCCGGTGCCGCCGTACTTGTAGGTACGGGTGGGAACGCCCTTGACCAGCAGGTCTTCGTCGATCTCAGCAGTGCAGCGGGCCATGGAGCCGTCGCCCATGTACCAGCGGAGGGGGAAGCAGTTGAAGCGGAACCATACTCCGGGAGGGATCATGTCCAGGTCGCCGCCCAGGTTCTCTACGCCAACGATGCCGTGGCCCAGCAGCTGCTTATGGCAGGGCTCCCAGGTACCCCAGCAGCCGATAGCTTCCAGATCGCCGAACTTCTCGTCGTAAGCGGCCTGGCCGTGCAGCTTGATGTAGTCGAACTTGTCGAACTCAGCCCAGGCTTCTTCGCCGAAGAGCTGCTTGTACTCGTTGATGATGGTGTCACCGGTCTGGCCCAGCAGGTTCATGCGGGTCATGCCGTTGAGGGACATGGCGGTGTGCAGAGGATGGTCCAGAGCCTGGCTGTCCATAGCAACGCACTTTACCTTGTTCTTTACGAACCACTTACCAGCCTCAACGCCGGTGCCGGCGGAGTAGTGGTAGTAAGCCTTGGAGTCGTCGAACAGGCGATGCATGCCGGTGTTCAGGCAGACTACCTTGCCTTCCAGGTCAGCCTGGTTGATGCCGTACTTCTCGCAGGCAGCGTCCAGGTGCTTGTCGGTGATCAGGCCCCAGGGCTCGATGTCGATCTTCAGAACGATAGCCTGGCCGGTGTAGGCGTCGATGGCCATCTCGTCGGAGTAACGGGCGCGGCGGCCGTCGAATTCATACTCCATAACGTGACGGGGAGCGTCACAGTGGGTGCCGGTGTGCATGGTGCAGGTGACTTTCTGGGTCAGAACGCCGCCCTTGGCCATGGAATGAGCGCCAACGATGTCGGGCTTGTCAAAATAGGGCCAGCGGGGGATTTCAGCGCCAAAAGGATGAGTCAGGTCAACAAATACAGTCTTTCCCATTGTAAATTTTCCTCCAAATATAATTTTAATTTTTGGTTTTGATTGATTATTTCTTCTGCTTTGCGGCGTAGTCGATGAGGTATTCCTTCAGGCCGTCGCTGGAGGCCTTCATTTCCTCAGCGGTCCACTCCTGCCAGCCCTTGCCGGTCTTGAAGCCAAGATCGCCGCGGTCCAGCATTTCCTTCAGGCACTTGGAAGGCTCGTGGTTGTCGGCCAGGTGCTTGAGGATGTAGTCATGGATGTTCCAGGACAGCTGGATACCAACCAGGTCGGAGTTCTCCATGGGACCCATAACGGGCCAGCGCAGGCCGGGGCCGTACTTGCAGGCGTCGTCTACGGTGGCGGGATCGGCGATGCCGTTTTCAACCATGTAGAAGGCCTCACGCCAGATGGCGTGCTGCAGACGGTTGGCTACGAAGCCGGGAACGTCCTTCTTGCAGTAGATGGGCTTTTTGCCGCAGGCGGTCATCAGATCCATGGTGGCGTCCATGACCCAGTCGGCGGTAACGTTGGACTTAACGACCTCAACCAGGGGGATCAGATGGCCGGGATTCCAGAAGTGGGCACCCACGCCGCGCTCGGGATGAGCGCACTTGGAGAAGATCTCGGTGGGGCTCATAACAGAGGTGTTGGTGGCCAGGATGCAGTCGTCGGAGCAGTACTTTTCGATGGTGCAGAACAGCTCCTGCTTGGTCTCCATGACCTCGGGGTAGCAGTCGATTACGAAATCGGCATCGGAGTAAGCCTCGGCCTCGTCGGTAACGAAGCTGATGCGGCTGAGGATAGCTTCCTTCTCGGCCTGGGTGGCGGCGCCGCGGGCGATCATGATGTCAAGGTTGTTGACGATGGGATCCCAGCGGTCATCCTTCAGGGCGCGGGTTTTGAGAGCTACCTGCAGGTCGGGGTTGGAGGCAAATACCTGGGCAAGAGCGTTGCCCATCATGCCGGCGCCGACTACTACAACTTTTTTGATCTCTTTCATTATCGAATCTCCTAACTTGCTTTGCTCCGCGAGCGTTTAGCAGCCCCAGTAGCCGCCGGTGGCGTCGTAGTTGCCGCCGGTGAGGAAGTCGGAAGCGGCGGAAGCAAGGAAGATGGACATGCCAACGAAGTCATGGGGCTCACCCAGACGGCCGATGGGCATTCTCTTAAGCATGTTCTTGTAAACGTCGGAAGTCTCGTCGAACATCCACTCGGTCAGCTCGGAGCGGAACAGAGCGGGGTTGATGGAGTTGACGTTGATGCCGTACTTGGCAGTCAGGTCGCAGGCCATGGACTGAACCATCAGGTCAGCGCCGCCCTTGGAGGTGCAGTAAGCGGTGTAACCGGCCATACCGGCGCGGCTGCGCTGGCTGGTGACAACGATCATCTTGCCGCCCTTGCCCTGAGCAACCATCTGCTCGGCAACGTACTTACATACGACGTAAACGCTCTTGCAGTCGGCGTCCATGACGTACTGCCAATCGGCAACGCTCTGGTCCAGAATGTTCTGAGCCTTGTTGTAGCCGTGGGCAACGGTCAGGATGTTGATTTCGCCGTAGGTGTCAACAGCGAACTTTACCAGAGCCTTAACGGACTCTTCGTTGGAGGGGTCGGCGACGCAAACAGCGGCCTCGCAGCCGGCTTCCTTCAGGTCGGCGGCCAGAGCCTGCAGCTTACCCTCGTTACGGCCGGTCAGAACGACCTTGGCGCCGGCAAGAGCGTAACCGGTGGCGATGGTGCTGCCCAGAGCGCCGGTAGCGCCGGTAACGATAGCAACCTTGCCCTCGATAGTGAACAGATTCTCAACAAATTTCTTTTCAAGTTTAGCCATTTTGAAACATCCTCTCAGTTTTTAAAGTATGCCGCAATGCGGCGGAATTTATAAGGTTAAATGACTTAGGCGGGGTAGTTTACGATAACCAGAAGCTTGCAGACTTCGTTCTTCTCGTTAACCATTTCACGGCCTTCGAAGGGCAGGATGGAGATGGCTTCGCCGGGGCCGACAACGATCTTCTCGCTGCGATCCTTCTTGGTGTAGATGGTCATTTCGCCTTCCATGACGTAGTAGACCTTCTCGGTGGGGGAATCTTCGTAGCCCCAGTCAGCGCCGCCGCCGGGCAGGAAGTTGGACAGGCCAACCCAGAACTTCTGGTTGCCGGTTTCGTCTTTGCCAGCGATGCGCATGGCGGTCATAGCGTAATGGCCGGGAGCGGCGTAAGCTTCGAGCTGGGCAAGGGATCTTTTAGTCATTTTTAGTTCCTCCTAAATATTAAATAGGTTGGTTTTTTGCGTTTCTGTTATTAATTATAAGCAACTTTTGTGCCATTCTTTCCTGTTGTCCCCTGTTTTCATGAAAAATGCCGGGATTTTTGGCAGCTTTCACTAATTTTAGCCTTAAAATATAGTCATTTTTCACGGCACAATTTTTTCCAATTTTAACACTTGTGTAACACGTTGACCAAAAGCTTAAGTTTCCATAAAATTTCTCTAATCCATTTTTGAATTGACAAACCTTAAAAAGACCCGCAAACCCTTGAAAACACTGGGAAAATCAGCAAATCCATTTTTGAATTAATAGTAATTCAAAAATGGATTTTAGCTTGTTTTTGTTACACTATACTCTATTTTGTTGTTTCTCTCTCCATCAACCCCAAGGCCTTGGCCTTTCGGAACAGGGTTGGCTGACTCATGCCCAGAGCCTGGGCCGCCTTGTAGGTGCTGCCGTGGGCGTCAAGAGCGTTGGAGATAAGTTCCTTCTGCAGGGCGCGGGTGGCCTCGTCAAGGCTCATTCCGCTGTAATCCCCCGCGCCGCCGCCGGTTACGGGGCCGCTGTCCACGGAGAGCATCTGCTCGATAAGTTCGTTGGTGATGTAGATATTATCAGATATGACCACCACGCGCTCGATGGTGTTTTCCAGCTCGCGCACGTTGCCGGGCCAGTCGTACTTGGTCATGGCGTACACCGCGCCGGTGCCGAAGCGCTTGTTTTTATGGTACTTCTCATTATACTGCTTTAAAAAGGCGTCCGCAAGCAGGGGAATGTCATTTTTTCTGTCTCTGAGCGGGGGGACGCGCATGGGCACTACGTTCAGGCGGTAGTACAGGTCCTGACGGAAGCTCTTCTGTTCCACCTGGGTCTTTAAATCACGGTTGGTGGAGGCGATGACGCGCACGTCCACAGGCACGCTCTTGCCGCCGCCCAGGCGCTGTATTTCCTTTTCCTGCAGTACGCGCAGCAGCTTGGACTGCACCGCCAGAGGCAGCTCGCCTATTTCGTCCAGCAGAATGGTGCCGCCGTTTGCCAGCTCGAACATGCCCGGCTTGCCCTTGGGCTGAGCGCCGGTGAAGGCGCCGGCCTCGTAGCCGAACAGCTCGCTTTCAATGAGGGTGTCGGGAATGGCGGCGCAGTTTACCTTTATATAGGGCTTGTCCCGTCGGGCGGAAAGCTTCTGAATTTCATTTGCCACCACTTCCTTGCCGCAGCCGGTCTCGGCCTGGATAAGCACGGTAACGTCGGTTTTCGCCACGTAATTTATAAGGTCGTGCAGACGTATCATGTCCGGATGCTCGCCCAGCAGGCCGCTTTCACCTCTGTGGCGCAGGCGGCTTATTTCGTGGATATACCTTTCGTTTTCGATAGCTACGGTTTCCAGCTCCTCACGCAGGTTCAGAAGCTCCGTCAGGTCGCGCATAACCGTCATAACGCAGTATACGTTGCCCTCCTCGTCCTTTACCGGAACGCCGGACAGCAGCACCTGCTTGCCGTTTCGGGTTATGGTGGTCATGGTGGAGTAGCGCTTGCCTGTGCGCAGTACCTCGTCGGTGGCGATGTCGGTGAAATACCCCTCGTTTTTCATCTGCAGCAGGGATTTTCCCAGAATTTCCTCCTCGGGAATATCGGTTATCTTGGTGTAGCTGGAGTTTATGGCGATAACCACCCGGTTGGCGTCGGCAACGCAGATGCCGTCGTCGATGGCATCGCCCAGAGCGAAGGCGGAGAAGGTGCCGTTGAGCTGGTTTCGCAGGTATTCGTTTTCCCGTTTCAGGGCGTCGATTATTTTAAGCTGTTCAGCCTCGGTGAGCCTGCGTTTTTCCATACTCTCGCCTCCAATTCATTATTGATTTAATGATACCATACCGCATCGGTTTTTTCAACGGCGAAGCATTAAAAAACCTCCCCTTTGGGCGGCCTCACACAGGGATTTACGCGGTTTTGAATGAATCTTTTCCTCCACAGCACCCCCCGGTTCCCTTGAAATACATCAAGTATTCCCGCGGTCACCGGT
>JAFSIK010000063.1 GCA_017439805.1 Oscillospiraceae bacterium | reverse complement strand
TTCTCACGCGCACCCTTGATGCGAATGGTGTCGTTCATACGTTTCACCCCGGTTTTCAGAATCTTTCGTACTCTATATTATACCACGACATGACAATCTACGCAACCATTATTTTCAAAAAAAATTTCGAGAATTAAAAATACAAAGAGAAATTGTCATTGCGAGCCAGTGCGCACACTGGCGTGGCAATCCCCCAGATTTTCCGGGTGCTTCAATAGAACATCCCAAAGCTTCAGGGGATTGCCACGTCGGGCATTGCCCTCCTCGCAATGACATGGTCTTTTTTATATTTACGCATAAAACAGTTGCAATTCCTGCATTTTATGCTATATTTATCATGAAATATTATGTGCATAAGGAAATTATACTATGAAAGAACAGTGCAACTGGCTGATCGTGGGTCTTGGTAACCCCGGTCGGGAATATGAGAAGACCCGCCACAATGCGGGATGGCGGGCAATTGACCGCATCGCCGAAAAGCTGAATGTGAAAATCGACAAGCTTAAGTTCCAGGGACTCTACGCCCAGGTGAACATGGACGGCGGCAAGCTCTTCCTGCTCAAGCCCCAGACCTATATGAACCTCTCCGGACGGAGTGTCCTGCAGCTCTCCGCCTTTTTCAAGATCCCGCCTGCCCGGATCATCGTCCTCTTTGACGACATCTCCCTGGAGCCCGGTCGGCTGCGGCTGCGCAAGGACGGCTCCGCCGGCGGACACAACGGCATCAAGTCCATCATCCAGGAGCTGGGCAGTCAGGACTTCCCCCGGGTGAAGATCGGCGTGGGCGCGAAGCCCCATCCCGACTTCGACTTGGCGGACTGGGTGCTCTCCACCTTCTCCGCCCAGGAGGAGAAAGCCCTCGCCCCCGCCATCGACCGCGCCGCCGATGCAGCGCTCTGCATCATGGAGAAGGGCATCGCCGAGGCCAGCAACCGCTACAGCGGGAAAGCCTGAAGAAATGCAGAATGCATAATGCTGAATGCAGAATAAGTTTTACAGCACGGGAAGGGGAAAGTCCCCTTTCCGCGTTGCTGCGTTGTCCCGTTTTTTCGTAGGGAACGCCGTCCCCGGCGTTCCGTCGGGTGCGGTGCGCAAGCACCGTGCCCGCAGCATATACCGAACTGCCGCCTTGCGGCGGTTGGAACGCTGAGGACAGCGTTCCCTACGGGAGCATTTGAGGTATGAACATGGATAAACTTCTCTCTTTTCTGAAAAACATCCCCGAATATCAGCTTTTGCTGAAATCCGTCGCCCGGAATGAGGCCGCTGCCGTCACCGGTCTGGGTCAGATCAACCGCAGCCATCTGGTGGCGGGACTGCGGCGGGAGACTGACCGTCCCATCGTGGTCATCTGTCAGGACGACATGACCGCCAAACGCATCCAGCAGGAGCTCGCTGCGTTTCTGGGGGAGACTGCCCCGGTGCTGCCCAGCCGGGAGCTGACCCTGTACGACACCGCCGTGGTGTCGAGAGCCTGGGAGCAGAATCGGCTGAATCAGCTTTTCTGTCTTGCAAAGGGGCAGACTCCCTTGCAGATTTTGACCTGGGAAGCCCTGTCCCAGCGGACGATGCCCCCCGCCGTTCTGCAGAATGCCGCCTTCACTCTGGAGGTGGGGCAGGAGTACCCCCTGGAGGAGCTGACCGAAAAGCTCTCCCACGCGGGCTACACGAGAAGCGGCATGGTGGAGGGTCCCGGTCAGTTTGCCGTCCGCGGCGGCATCGTGGACATCTACTCTCCCGCCACTGACCGTCCCTTCCGCGCTGAGTTCTTCGGCGACGAGCTGGACACCATGGGCTACTTCGACCCGGACACCCAGCGCCGCTCGGAAAACACCGACTCGGTGGTGATCCTACCCGTGGGCGAGACCCAGCCCCGGCTCCACCCCGAGGGCAT
>JAFSIK010000062.1 GCA_017439805.1 Oscillospiraceae bacterium | reverse complement strand
TCCGACGACGCCTGGGTCGCCGCTGTAACCGCCCAGCTGGGCAAGGTCCAGCACACCTCCAATCTCTACTTCACCGAGCCCTGCGCCAGACTGGCTCAGCTGCTCTGTGAGCGCACCGGAATGAAGAAGGTATTCTTCTCCAACTCCGGCGCCGAGGCCAACGAATGTGCCATCAAGGCCGCACGACGATATGCGGAGCAGAAGTATCCCGGTCGAGAAAACGTCATCATCACCCTGAAAAACAGCTTCCACGGCCGCACCATCACCACCCTTTCCGCCACCGGTCAGGACACCTTCCACACGGATTTCCTGCCCATGACCCAAGGCTTCGTCCATACCCCGGCAAACGACATCGACGCCCTTACCGCCCTTTTCCGGCAGTACAATGTGGCAGGATTCATGTTTGAGGCCGTGCAGGGCGAAGGCGGCGTGCTTCCTCTGGACAAAGAGTTCGTTCAGGCCGCGGCGGAGCTTTGCAAAAAGCACGACGCCCTGCTGATGGCAGACGAGGTGCAGACCGGCAACGGCCGCACCGGTATGCTTTACGGCTACATGAATTTCGACGTTCAGCCCGACGTTGTCTCCACCGCAAAGGGTCTGGCAGGCGGCCTGCCTCTGGGCGCCACCATGCTGGGCGAAAAGGCGGCGGATGTATTCACCCCCGGCTCCCACGGCTCCACTTTCGGCGGAAACCCCGTGTGCTGCGCCGGCGCAATCAGCATTTTTGAGCGTATCGACGACACTCTTATGGCGGATGTGCGCGCCAAAAGTCAGTATATTTTCGACTCCCTCACAGGTGCCCCCGGCATAAAGAGCGTTTCCGGCATGGGTCTGATGATAGGCATAGAGACCGTGGGCGACGCGGGTGCTGTCGTAAAGGCCTGTATGGACGCCGGCGTGCTGGTGCTCACGGCAAAGACCAAGGTTCGTCTGCTTCCCGCTCTGAATATCCCCATGGAACTGGTCAAAGAGGCCGTTGAAGTTATAAAAACCGTCTGTCAGCAGGCTATGTAATAATTGGAGGTAAAAATTTGAAAGGTAAAAATTTTCTGAAACTGCTTGATTTCACTCCCTCTCAGATTGAGCAGCTGTTGGATCTGGCCGCTGACCTTAAGGCCAAGAAGAAAAGCGGTACTCCCCATGCCTATTTCCCGGGCAAGAATATTGCTCTTATCTTTGAAAAGAACAGTACCCGTACCCGCTGCAGCTTTGAAGTTGCGGCCTACGACCTGGGTATGCACGTGACCTACCTGGACCCCTCCGGCAGTCAGTTCGGCGCCAAGGAAAGCGTAGCTGACAGCGCGAAGGTTCTGGGACGTATGTTCGACGGCATTGAGTACCGCGGATTCAGCCAGGAAATCGTTGAGGAGCTTGCCGCCAACGCCGGCGTACCCGTGTGGAACGGTCTGACCAATGAATTCCACCCCACCCAGGTACTTGCCGACTTCCTTACCATCCGGGAAAAATTCGGAAGTCTCAAGGGTATCAAGCTGGTTTATATGGGCGACGCCCGTTACAACATGGGCAACTCTCTTATGGTTGGCTGCGCAAAGATGGGTATGCACTTTGTGGCCTGCGCCCCGGAGAGCTACTTCCCCGACCCCTCCCTCATCGCCATCTGCAAGGACATTGCAGAGCGCACCGGCGCAACTCTGGAGTTCAACACCGATCCCTACAGTGCCGTCAAAAACGCCGATGTTATATACACCGACGTTTGGGTATCCATGGGCGAGCCTGTTGAGGCATGGGAACAGCGCATCAACGACCTGCTGCCCTATCAGGTCAACACCGCTCTGATGAATGCCGCCAGCGAGCGTGCCGTATTTATGCACTGCCTGCCCGCTTTCCACGATCTCAAGACTTCCATCGGACGTGAAGTTGGCGAGAAATTCGGTCTGGACGCCCTTGAGGTCACCGACGAAGTTTTCCAGAGCCAGCGCTCCATCGTTTTCGACGAGGCCGAAAACCGTATGCACACCATCAAGGCCGTTATGGCCGCTACCCTGTAAAAAATCGCGCTCCTTTCCTGTGAAAGGAGCGCTTTTTTATTGCGCGGCAGGGAAGCCTTTTGTATAATATACTCATCAAATACTACGGAGGACCGATATGTATACCAAAGACGGACTTTATATGGGACTGGCTGACGGCGGGAGAGTTTTGATGAATCTTTCCATGTGCAACCGCCACGGACTTATCGCCGGCGCCAGCGGCACCGGCAAGACCATCACCATGAAGGCCATGGCAGAGAGCTTTTCCGACGCGGGCGTGCCCGTTTTCCTGTGCGACATCAAGGGAGATGTTTCAGGCATCTGCGCTCCGGGTGAGCAAAGCTCCGGCATGGAAAAACGCATCGACAAATTCGGTCTTCGCGAATGCTTTAAATACACCGGTTACCCCGTGCATTTCTGGGACATATACGGCGAAGGCGGTCATCCGGTGCGCGCCACCGTGTCCGACATGGGGCCGGAAATTCTTTCCCGCATTCTGGGTCTTACCCCGGCGCAGGAAGGCATTTTGAACATCGCATTTCAGGTTGCCGACGACAAAGGTCTCATGCTCATCGACCTTAAAGACCTGCGGGCGCTGTTGGGCTGGCTGGGCGACAACAGGGCGGAGCTTGCAACCACCTACGGAAATGTGACGAGCCAGTCTCTGGGCGGCATACTCCGCGCCCTTATCCCCCTTGAAAGTCAGGGCGGCGACCTTTTCTTCGGTGAGCCTGCAATTGACCTTGATGACTGGCTGCGGGTGGCGCAGGACGGCCGGGGCGTTATAAACCTGCTGCACTGCGTAAAACTGGTGCAGAACCCCACCCTTTATGCAAGCTTTCTGTTGTGGCTTATGAGTGAGCTTTTCGAGCGTCTGCCCGAGGCCGGCGATCTGGAAAAACCCAAGCTGGTATTCTTCTTTGACGAGGCGCACATGCTCTTTGCCGACGCGCCCAAAGTGCTGGTGCAGAAAATCGAGCAGGTGGTCAAGCTCATACGTTCCAAGGGCGTGGGTATCTACTTTGTAACCCAGAGCCCCGGAGATATTCCCGACAGCGTTCTTTCCCAGCTGAGCAACCGGGTCCAGCACGCCCTGCGCGCCTACACCCCCACCGAGCAGAAGGTGGTAAAGGCCGCCGCTTCCTCCATGCGCCCCAATCCCGCTTTCAAGGCGGAGCAGGTGATTTTGGAGCTGGGCGTGGGCGAGGCTCTGGTGTCCTTCCTGGACGCAGAGGGCGTTCCCGGCATGGTTCAGCGCACCGCAATTATCTGCCCCCAGAGTCTGATGGCTCCCGCCCCGGCAGGCATGCGACAGGAGCTGATGGCCGCAGACGGCATGGCAAAATACGACGAAGCCGTGGACAGGGACAGCGCCTTTGAAGTCCTTGCCGAGGAGAAGGCTCAGCAGGAGGCGGAAGATCAGCTGGCCGCAGAGCGTGAAGCTCTGGAAGCAGAAAAGGCGGCTCTTGAGGCGGAGCGGGAAAAACTTGCCCAGGCCGAGGCCAAAAGGCAGGAAAAGGAGGCCGCCGCAGCGCTGAAGGCTCATCAGAAAAGAGAGGCCGAAGAGCGCAAAAAAGCGGAGCGCCGCAGAGCTCAGATAGAGCGTCAGCTGATAAACGCCGGCACCCAGGTACTCAAGCGCGGCGTCCTTGGCTCCCTTAAAAAGTTTCTGTAAATAAGAAAACCACCCCATATGGGGTGGTTTTTTACTTCTTTTTGTAATTGAGCCAGAGAGTGCCGTCCGGGCGGGTTTTTGTGCGTACAAGCTCAAACCGGGCCATTGCGGCATCGGCAAAAAGAGGCTTGCCCTCACCTGCCGTCACCGGCGCCACCACAAGACTCAGCTCATCAATAAGCCCCAGACGCTGGAATGCGCCGTTTATTTCGCTGCCGCCCTCAAGGAGAAGTTTTTCAACGGAAAAGTACTTTTTCAGCTTCTTCAGCGCCAGCTCAATATCGTTTCCGTCCTCTCCGGCAAATATATAGGAAACGCCGGTGCGGCGCATACAGGCCAGACGCTCATCGGGGGTGTTTTCACCCAGCACCTCAATAATGTGGGCGCCGCCGTAACCCGGGTCGTCATCCACGATATGACTGCCCTGCCAGCCAAGGCGTCCCTGCCGGTCAAAGGAAACGGCATAAAATCCGTGCCCGGGGGCGGCGATAAAATCTTCTCTGGGTATTATTTCCCGGAAAAGGGTGTGGTGTCCGGCTGCCAGCCATTTGTAAAACTGCCCTCCATGGTCACCCTGCCGCAGGCGTAGCCGTCGGCGGCGTAAGCGCGGTTTATTTCATAGTAGGTCTCAATGGCTCTTTCACAGGCCTTCTCTCCAAGAAAATCGCCGGTAACCCTGCCGTCCAGCGACATGGTCATATGACAGATTATATAAGGACGCATGGCGCACCTCCCTTTTCTTTTGATTATAACACAGTGGCGTAAGGTTTACCAGTTTCTGACGCCGCTTATGTGGATAAAACGGGCGGCGGCGTAGGTGTAGGAGGACAGGGGTCTGTCCAGAGCGTCAAACGTATGGGCCGCCACCAGAATTTCCGGCTCCAGAGCGGTTATCACCGGCGAGTGATAAAAATGTCCGCTGCCGTTTCCCAGCTGGACTATGTCGCCGGGGCGGGCCAGCTCACGTGATACCGGCTGACCGTAGGGTCCAGCGGAGCGGTTGTTTACCAGAAAATCATACAGGTACTCCACTCCGCTCCAGGAGGGGGTGCGGTCTCCGGCGGAGCGATAGTACCAACCCATGACCGGCGTGAAATTCATCACACCGGCTCCGGCAAAAATACATTGAGATGCGAAGTTTGTGCAATCCCCGCCGATTTTTTCAAAATCGTAGTAGGCCGGATTGCGGCTCAGCGCCCAGCGCCGGGCGTAGGCCACGGCGGTGTCGGCATTGTAGGCAAGCTCTCGCACAGGCAAAACCTCCTTTGCCTATTGTATGCACCGGACTTAATTGTTGTCCGCAGACGACCTTTGCAGCGCAAAGGTCAAAAAGGCTTAAACCCCGCGAAAATTGGTCCCTCGTGTTACGGAAGGGAAAGGAAGTGTGAAGGAAAACCATCAGGGTTTTCCTTCGCGTTGAGCGAGCATTGCGAGCGGATAGCCCGTCCGCAGACGACCTTTGCAGCGCAAAGGTGTTACCAAAAGAAAAGGACGCATCCCAGATGCGTCCTTTTCTTTTGGTGGAGACTGGCGGACTCGAACCGTCGACCTCCTGCGTGTGAAGCAGGCGCTCTAACCAGCTGAGCTAAGCCTCCGTATGCCGGCTTTTAACCGGCAAAGGTTATTTTACACCAATTGACTGTCGATAGCAAGAGAAATTTTCCTCCTGCGGCAATTTATCCCTGCACGTCGTCCAGAGCAAACAGCGCCGCTCCCAGAGCGCCGCAAAGGTCGGGATTTTCGCTGACAAAAATCGAGCTTCCCAACTCCTGCTCCAGCGCCGCTATGACGCCGGGATTTCTGGCCACGCCGCCGGTCATCATAAAAGGCGCGGCTCCGCCGGCGCGCTTTACCAGCGCCGCAGTACGCACCGCCACAGAGCGGTTGAGACCGTGGATAACATCCTCTTCGGGGGTGTTTTCCGCAACCAGGGAAACTATCTCGGACTCGGCAAAAACCGTGCAGACGCTGGAAATGGTCACATCTTTTTTCCAGCGCAGTCCCGCCGCGCAGAAATCCCCCATTTCCATATCAAGAGTCTGAGCCATTTTTTCAAGGAAGCGTCCCGTTCCCGCGGCACATTTGTCATTCATGGCAAATCCCTTGACTGTGCCGTCGCTGTTGAGGCAAATTACCTTGCTGTCCTGCCCGCCGATATCGATGATAGTGCGGGTGTCGCCGTTCATGCGGTGGGCGCCCCGGGCGTGGCAGGTTATCTCCGTCACCGCCCGGTGGGCAAAGGTGACGCCGGTGCGACCGTAGCCTGTTGCAACGGTGCGGATTATCTGATTTTCAGATATTCCTGCCTGTTCAAGGGCCGCCGCCAGAGCCTTTTTGGCGCCCAGCTCCGCCCGGGGGCCGGTGCGCACGGAAACTCCAGCCGCCACAGTGCCGTCCGGGCGCAAAATCACCATATTTGTGGAGGTGGAGCCGCTGTCGATGCCCGCCACGAAGTCCCCCTCCGCCGCTTTTTTGGCGCTGGAGGCCACCCCGGTAAAGCCTTCGGCAAAGGCCTCAAGGCGGGTGGAAATCTGACCCGCGCTCTGGGCGGTGAAGTCGATTTCAATCTTCAAAATTGGCACCTCCAGGGTCTTTTTTAGGTTTTCAAACTCGAAAGAGTAATAATCGCAGAATTTGACCGTATGATAAATAACGCCCTTCATTTTGCCGCTCCCGGTCAATTTGCCGCGGCCGCTCACGTCCCTCATTCTAAGGCAGGGCGGCTGAGTCAGAAGGCTGCGGGCGTAGGAGAGCATAAGCTGACGGAAATCGTCGCTGTCATCGGGCTTTTCCGGCGCGCGGTTGCCGGCGCAGGTCAAATCTACCACCGGCAGAGGCATGGCTTTTTCTATTTCCCGGAAAAAATCGCTGCTGGTGCGGGCGCCCAGAAGGGCAATATAATCGCCTGCGGGCAGACTTCTTTCCTCAAAGGCCGCGAAAAAGCGGCTTTTGTCAAAGACCTTACCGGTACGGGCAGATACACTCTCCGCCAGAGCGCAAAGCTCCGCGGCAAACATATTCACCGTGGTTTCGTTTACAGCGTGGGGCAGGTCCAGCAGCTCTGCCGCCGCCCCCTCCCCTTTCACCGCGTCAAAACAGCGGCGCAGGGAGTCGCAGCAATTTACGAAAACCATCCCATCCGGCTTTTTATTCCTGTACTGCTCCAGCACCGCCCGGGCGTGGGAGCACAGGTTCTGGTGAGTCATCATATCCGCCTGGGTCAGCTCCTGCACTCCGGCGTCGAAGCGCTCCGGCTCCGCGCCCAGAGCCAAAAGCAGCTCCACGGGTGTGTATTTACAGCTGTAACCTGTCATTTTCCGCCCTCCAGTTGCTCCACAAAGGCCTCCATGCGGGTGCGCATCTGGCCGTCGCTGACGTTGGCGCTGTCGCAGCCGTCGCCGTCCAGAATCAGCGCCGGGATTCCCTTTTCACGGAAGAAATCCGCGGCGATTGCCGCAGCTCCCAGAGTCTGCTTGCAGCCCCAGTGGCAGAACATTACCACCCCGTCTGCGTGGAGTCTGCGGGCAAGGGATGCGGTATACTCAAGGCGGTCAAGGGCGGTGCCATTGAAGAAATTGTTCACCAGACGGCGGGCAAGAGATTCGTAGGGGTGATTTTCGTCCATGGGCTGAAGATTGTCGCAGGCCATGTCGCAGGCCACAATTTCCACCCTGTCGTTTAAATCCAGAACGTCTTTCAGAGCGTCCTGCCAGTTGGGCAGGGTGTGCATCCAGACGATGCGCTTGCGGGTGCGGCCGGCGGGGATTTTCGCAGTTTGCTCCACCAGCCGGCGGGAGTATTCATAGGCCTGGGCGCTGCCCATGAGCACGTGGTTTGCCACGGCGGAGTACAGCTCTGAGGTCATCTCGTCGCAAAGGCTGCGCTCGGCCCGCAGGTCAAGATATTTTTCGTAATTTTCAACCGTCATGCGGCTGTATTTTACCGCCTGCCGGAGCTTTTCCTCCTCCAGCTTCCGCCCTGTGTGCTCGGTGATGAAGTCTGTCATGCCCCGTATCTGGTCAGCGACATATTGTACCGCTTCCTCACTGCGGCTGCTGGGCACGTCGATATAATACTGAGGCACGTCGTAAAATTGGGCGAGTCGGCGGAAGGATACCTGATTTGCATCGCAGGCCAGAGAAGTATTGAGCACGAAAGCGGGTCTGGGCAGCACGCCGCTTTCCGCCAGACCAATCATTATTTTATGATAGGAGCAGAAAGTCTCCGGCACGCCGCCGTTTTCCGCGGTTTCAACGAAATAACGCTCCGCCACGGCAGAGGTCATATAGCAGGAAATCGCCTCCGGCACCACGGCGCACAGACCCATGGCATGCAGAGGCTCGCAGGGCAGAAAAATATTAACCAGCGCCGCTTCCCTGCTGTGACGCACGGGGCGCACAACGCTCATTTTTGTCACCTTATCGCCGATATAGGCTCTGGCAGGCAGGAGCTTTTTATTGCCGAACACTCGGTTTTTCTTCGCCACCGCTGAGAAAGCAAGGTTTAACGGTTTGAAAGCGGTCTGGGGGCTGTTTTTCGACCATTTATACATTATCTTTCCAAAGACAATTCTTACTTTTTTCGTGGGGCTCACCTCCGGAAATGCTTTTACCATCATAGCACAGTAAAACCTTAAATGCAAAAGAATCGACACAAAAAGTGAGCACCGCGCATTTGCGCGGTGCTCACACTAAAACTTCGGAGAATCTCTTACTCCAGGGACTTACGGCGCTGGGACAGGATTTCGAACTTGAACCTGTTCTCCAGGGAGCCGATGATGCCCTTGGGCAGAACTACGATAACAACGATGGCGACGATACCCAGTACGATGTTGGTGAAACCGGCAAACTGAGCCAGTACTTCGTACAGCAGGGTGTAGATGATGGCGCCAAGTACAGGACCGGCAGCAGTGCCGATACCGCCGATGATAACGATAAAGACGATCTTGATGGTCCAGTCAATGGCGAAGCCGCCGCCGGGGAAGATGGAACCCTTGGAGATGTACATAATGACGCCGGCGACACCGGTCAGGAAGCCGCAAACGACATAGCACAGCAGACGGGAACCGAAGATGTTGACACCGATAGAGGAAGCAGCGTCAGCATCGTCACGCATAGCCTTCAGGCCCAGGCCGGTCTTGGACTTCAGCAGCAGGTAAACGACTACCATGCAGACGATGAAGCAGCCGAAAGCCAGAGCGAAAATCTCGGCGTTGGTGGGATAGGGCTTGATCTTTACGGTCATGCCGGCGCCTTCCTTAACGAACTTCCAGTTCTGGAAAGCGGTCTTGAGAGCCTCAGCGGCAACCCAGGTAGCAACGGCGAAGTACATGCCGCGCATACGCATCAGGGCGAAAGCCAGGATAACAGCCAGAACGGCGCAGACCAGGCCGCCAACAAGCATGGCAACCCAGATGCCGAAGCCGTAGGTGGTGCACATTACGGCGCAGGCGTAGCCGGCAAGGCCGATGAACGCCTGGTTACCCAGGGAAGTCAGGCCGGCATAACCAGCCATCAGGTTCCACATTACCGCGAAGGAAGCGTACAGACAAATATTCAGCAGAATACGCATCAGGTTGGAGGAGAACACGCCGGTGAAGGCGAGTACATAAATCAGAGCCACAATGATGGCCAGAACCACAATCGTGATGATAGTGGAGGTTTTGGAACGAGCGTTATTCTTAATCATTCTTTAGACCCTCCCTTATTTCTTGAACAGGCCCTGGGGTCTGACAGCCAGGAAGATCAGCAGGATGATGTAGGAAATGAATACGCCCCAGTTGGATCCGCCCAGAACCTGAGCCAGACCAAAGATTACACCGCCGACCAGAGCGCCGATCATGGAGCCCATGCCGCCGAGAACGACGACGCCGAAGGCGATCAGCAGATAGCCGGAACCGGATGTGGCGTAGAAGGGCCAGGGCATACCGAGGGTCAGACCGGATACGGCAGCGGTGGCCAGGGCGATGCCCATAGCAACAGCGGTAACATTCTTGATGTTTACGCCGACGAGCTGAGCGGCAACCTTATCGTCGGAAGTGGCACGGATGGACTGGCCGACGTAGGTCTTGCTCATAAACAGGTGCAGGATAACGATAACGGCAACGCCGATCAGGCAGACAACCAGGTACAGAACGGGGATAACAACGCTATCGCTGATTCTGATGTTGGCGGACTGGAAAGCGACGACCATACGACGGGAGTCGGCGCTGAAGATCTGGAGCATGCCGTCCTTCAGAATGAAGGAAAGACCGAACGTTACAAGAAGTGCGGCGTTGGCGCCCTTACCCATAACGTAGTTGATGAGAACTTTCTGCAGAATGAAGCCCACGATGAACATTACGGGAACGGTAATGATCAGGGTGAGGAAGGGGCTGCAGCCCAGGGCAGTGCAGAGCACGGAGCTCAGGAACGCCGCCAGGATGATGAACTCACCGTGGGCCAGGTTGGTCAGGCCTACGATACCGAACATCATGCTCATGCCAATAGCGGCAAGGGCGAAGACACCGCCGTAAAGAATACCATATATGATTTGCTGTATCATTTACTGCTTCTCCTTTCCGAAATTGACCGACTTATATACCGAAGTATGCGTTCTTGATTTCCGCCTCGGTCAGTTCCTTGGAAAGGCCGGACAGGGCGACGCGGCCTTTAAGCATAACATGAGTGTAGGTGGAAGTCTTAACACTTCTGTGAATGTCCTGCTCAACCAGTACAACGGACAGGCCTTCAGCATTGAGCTGTCTGATGGTGGCATAGATGTCCTTGATGATGGTGGGAGCAAGGCCCAGGGAAATTTCGTCGAAAAGAACCAGGTCGGGGTTGGACATCATGGCACGGCCGATGGCGACCATCTGACGCTGACCGCCGGACAGGCTGCCGGAGGCGTCTTTTCTCTTTTCCTTCAGAACGGGGAACAGGTTGTAAACTCTTTCAAAGTTGTCGGCGCGCTTGGCACGGGCAGCCTTGGGGTAAGAGCCCATTCTGAGGTTGTCCTCTACGGACATACGAACGAAGCAGCGGCTGCCCTGGGGAACCAGAGCCAGGCCACGCTTGATCAGCTCATGAGCAGGAACACCGGTGATATCCTCACCCTTGTAAAATACCTTGCCGGCGGTAGGAGTATGAGCACCGGCGATGGTGTCCATCAGGGTGGACTTACCGGCGCCGTTGGCACCGATCAGAGACACGATGGACTTATCGGGTACGTCCAGAGAAGCATCGTGAACGGCGATGAAGTCACCGTACTTGGCCTGAATGTGTTCTACTTTAAGAATGGGTTCACTCATCGTCTTCCACCCCCAGATATACTTCAGTTACAATCTTGGATTCCATAACTTCACGAGGTTCGCCGATAAGCAGGTCGGTACCGTCAGACATACACATAACTCTGTCGGTAGCCTTCAGCATAACGTCGATAACGTGTTCTATCCAGATAATGGTATAGCCGGCGGCCTTCAGATCGGCGACCATGTCGATAACTTCGCCAACCTCAGCCTCGACCAGACCGGCGGCGACTTCGTCAAGAAGCAGCAGCTCGGGATTGGTGCCGAGGGCGCGGGCTATTTCCAGTCTTTTTCTGTCAAGCAGGGTCAGCTCGCCGGCCATGATCTCTCTCTTCTCATAGAGGCCGGTCAGCTTCAGAATTTCCAGAGCCTTGGGGCGGCCGGCGTGCTCGGTCATACCGGCACCGTGGCAGCAGGCTACCAGAACGTTTTCAAAAACAGTCATTCCCTCAAAGGGACGGGGTACCTGATAGGTACGGCCAATGCCCATTCTGGCGCGGTCATTGGCGCTTACTTTAGTAATGTTTTTGCCTTTGAAAATGATTTCGCCGGCAGTGGGGGTGATCAGGCCGATCAAAGCGTTGAACATGGTGGTCTTACCACATCCGTTGGGGCCTACTACACCCAGAACCTCTCCTTTTCTTACCTCAAAAGATAAGTCGTGGAGGATCTTGACGCGGCCGTAACCGCCGTCAACATTTTTAAAAGTGAGTATGTTATCCATATCCGTCCTCCGCAAAAGACGCCCGAGTGGCGCCTGTAAAATTCGCACAAGCCGGGCGGAAAGCAGAATTGCTTTCCGCCCGTGCTATGCCTGTTACTTGATGACTTTTTTAAGTCGATTCAAAGATTAGACTCTGTCCTTGTACTCGCCGGTGATGTCGATTTCGGGGTACAGAGCGTTGTCGAGGATGACCAGCTCCAGGGAGCCGTCTTCCTGCAGCTGCCACTGGCCGCCGCAAACGGGGGTCAGAGCGAACTGGGAGTTGTTGTCGGGCCAGGTCTGGTCGTAAGTAACGTTACCGATGATGGTGTCGATGCTGATGGTCTTACGGACCTCGAGCAGCTCGTCGGTGTCAAGGCTGGTAGCGGCCTGAAGCAGGGCTACGCAGATTTCCATGGAAGCGTACTTGTAGCCGATGGGCTGGGTGATGGGACGGCCGCTAGCCTCGTTGTAAGCGGCTTCCAGATCTCTGCCGTTCCAGCCGGTCAGGGAAGAGGTGTAGGGATGGCCAGCGGACCACCAGATCTCGGTGAGCAGGCCGTCCATCAGCTCGGCGCCGATGGCCAGGGCGTCAGCCTCAAGCAGGTAAGCCTTGCCTACGCCGACAACGGGGGGCTCATAGCCCATCTGGCCGCACTGGAGCCAGAAAGCGCCGAAGGTGGGGCAGGTCAGGCAGCCAACCAGAATCTGAACGCCTTCTTCCTTGAAGGTCTTGATGATATCGGAGTAGTCGGTGGTGGTGATGGGGAAACGACCGGGATCGACTACGGTGTAGTCGGTTTCAGCCAGAGCGGCGGTCCACTTGTTGGCCCAAGCGGTACCGTCAGAGTCGTTGGGGAATACGAAGCCGACCTTGTTCTCGGGAGCAGCGGGGTAGCCCATGGCAGCCCACATGTTGGTGTAGGTGGCGACGATGTCGTCCAGGCACCACTGGGAGTGCATGGCGTACTCGTGATCGCCTTCAGCGGCCCAAGCGTCAACGGGGCACTCGATGGATACGCAGAATACGCCATAGCGCTCGGCAATAGCGTTTACGGGGTTAACGGTGTCGGGGGTGTGACGGGCGATGAGCATGTGAACGCCGTCTTCCTCAACCAGCTTCTGAGCCATTTCGGAGCAGACGGTGGTGTCGGACTGGGAGTCATAAACAATGATCTCGATGGGCAGGGTAGCGTCATAAGCCTCGAAGTAGATGCCGCCGAGCTCGTTGTTGACGTAGTCAACGATCAGCTCTTCGGTCCAGGGGCAGCCTTCACCAAAGCCGGCCAGAGGGCCAGTGGTGGGGTTGACGATACCGATCTTTACGGTGTCAGAGGGAGCAGCCACGACGTCCTTGCCGGCGTCGGGAGCGGGGGTGCTGGGGGTGCTGGCGTCGGGAGCGGGGGTGCTGGGAGCGGGAGCGGGATCAGCGCCGCAGGCGGCGAAGATGCCAACGATCAGAACCAGCACGAGAAGCAGGGAGACGATCTTTGCTTTCTTCATTGGAAAAGTTTCTCCTTTCAAATTTCGTCACGTATGGCGCCACTGCATGCAGCGTCTGGGAAGTGACCTTTTACCCACGGTAGCAAGTTTAACACAGGAAACTTAAATTAGCCTTAAACATCTCTTAAATGTCCATAAAAATATTGAGCAAAGAGGTCACGGAGCGACAAAAGTTGCACAATAAAATTGTGCAACTTTGCTAATTCCATCTTATTCCGTTTGGAATGGTTACCATAAAAACAGTTCCCTTGGGTCTGTTATGGTCCACAGTTATTGCGCCGTCGTGACGTGCGACAATAAGGCTTGCAATGTATAATCCAAGTCCGCTGCCGCCGTGTTCTATCTCACTTTTGCGCTCTTCGCGGTAAAAACGGGTGAAAATTTTCTCCATGGCCTCGTCGCTGACGCCCACGCCGGTATCCGCCACGGTTATAACCGCCGTGCCGGACATTTCCCGGGTAGTAATGGATATGCTGTCCCCGGGGAGGGTGTATTTTATGGCATTTTCAAGCAATATGGCCAGAAGCTCGGTAATGAGCTGCTTGTCGGCGCGGATGGCCTGGCTGGGCTGGGTGTCCACATTGAGGGTCTTGTCGTCCAGCTCCGCCTGAAGTTTGAAGGGCTCCATCAGGTCGTCCACCACCGTGTCAAGGTGGAACACTTCCCTCTTTATTGTCATTTCCGAGGCCTGCAGCTGAGCCATCTCCAGCAGATTGGATACCATCTTGCGCAGGCGGTTGGTCTCCGTCAAAGCGTTGATGATATACTCGCTGCGGTCCATTATTCGGTCGGAGGGTTTATCCAGCAGCAGCTCCATGGAGCTGTGTATGACCGCCAGTGGCGCGCGAATTTCGTGGGAGGCGTAGCTGATGAAGTCATCCTGCTTTTCAAAGGCCTCGAAGATACCCTTGGTAAGGGTCTTGCTGAGGAACCAGCCTACCACCGCTACCAGCGCCATTACAACCAGGGTACTCCAGATGAGGGTATTTCGGCTGAGCAGCAGGCCGGTCTGGACATCTGTAGTGTCGGCGACCATCTGAATATAATATGTGCGGCCGTCGGTGGTAACAACCTCCTCGGTGTGGGTTCGCAGATAGATGCGGTTTCCGTTTCGCTCCACCATACCGGTGTGGTTGCGGCCGGCGTGGCGCTGGTCAAAGCGCACGGCAAGCACCTGGTCGAAATTGAGCAGGTAGCTTTCGTTGAGTATGGAGCCGGTGCGGTTTCGCACGATGAGGAATATCTTATAATTTATAATGTATGTGCCGTTGGCGGTGTAGACCACGTTTTTGCCGGTGAGGAAGTTTTCCACCGAGCCATCCGGGTCTGCCTGTATGGCAGCGGCAGCCTCGTCAAACTGGCGGTCAATGTCGGCGTACTGAACATCCTTGTTAAAGCTGAACACGATAATGTCGAACAGTACCAGTATCACCGCGAAAACCGCCATCAGCACCGCCATATATCGCCGGCGCCGCTGTTTAATAAGCTGCTCTCTATCCATAAAGCTCGCTGTCGTCGGTGAGCATATAGCCTATGCCGCGAACGGTCTTGAGATACTTGTCGTATCCGTATGCCTTGAGCACCTTGCGTATCTGGCTGGCGTACACCTCAACCACGGAAAATTCGGTGGTGGAGTAAAAGCCCCATATATGCTGGAAGATGCGTTCCTTGTGAACGATGATGTTTTTGTTTTCGATAAGGTACTCCAGCAGGTCAAACTGCTTGCCGGGAAGCTCCAGCTTGTCCTTGCCCAGCTTGACCACGCGGGTGTTAAGGTTCATGGACAGGTCAAGGAAGGTAAGAACGTTCTCTCTGGAGGTCATACCGGTCTTGCTGCGGCGCACCAGAGCCTCAAGGCGGGCCTGAAGCACGTCGTTGTCAAAGGGCTTGGACAGGTAGTCGTCCGCGCCGGCCTTGAGTCCCTTTATCTGGTCGGTGGGGCGGTCAAGGGCGGTGAGCATCAGAACGGGAGTGGTGTTTCCGCTCTGGCGCATCTGGGAGAGCACCTCGTGTCCGTTCATCTTGGGCATCATAACGTCAAGGATGATTACATCGTATTCATCCTCGAAGGTGGCCTGCAGACCCTCCTCGCCGTCGAAGGCCTGGGTCATGTCGAACATGTGCTTGATGCTTTCGCAGATGTTGTTTGAAAGTATGCGGTCGTCTTCAATTATGAGAGCTTTCATCTTTCTTCCTCCTCTTCCCAGCCGATAAGCTCCGTAATGGCGGAGGTGGTCTCCACCCGGGGCAGCTGGGTATTGAGCACGATCTTAAGTTCAATGTCACCGTCTTCATTTTTCTGCCACTGGCCTGTGACGCAGTTCATAAGTGATACCTTATCGTCGTTGAAAGCTATGTGGCCCACGATGGTGTCAAGGTCGGTGGAGGCGGCGGCGGCGCGTATTTTTTCAAGGTCGAGGCTGCCTGCCCGGCGAAGTATGTCGCAGGCAATTTCCACATTGGCGTGTTTGTGGGCAATAGTGGGGGGTATGGCTTCGTCTACCGTAATTCCCGCGCTGCGGCGGTATGTGTTTGCAAATCCGGAGCAGGTCTGACCCGTAATGGAGGATGTGTAGGGGAAATCCTCATTCCACCAGACTTCGCTGACAAGGCCGTTGGCGGAATTTCCCAGAGCCTCGATTGACGACGCGAATATACACGCCTTTGCAACGGTGCAAACCTTGGGTTTGTAATCCTGCCGGCGGCACTCCTGCCAGAAATCAATAAAGTCCGGCTGTTCCATAACGCCCAGAATAATATCACACTCTGACTTTTTAAGCGCCAAAACCATAGAATAAAACCGGCCCAGACCCGGTGTATACCTGCCCGGATCCATCACTTCATAGCCCTTTTTTGCGGCAAAGTCCTCAATAAAGGTGGCCATCTCAATGCCTTCGATGTCGTTGGCGGTAACCAGGCCTATTCGGCGGTTTGTTTCCACGCTCTCCCAGGCATCAAGAAAGCACAGTATTTCCGCCTCGGTGTTGAAGTGGGTCAGCCAGGAGTTTTCATAGGGACCGTTTGTGACCCAGGCGTCCGTGGGAGCATCCACGGCGATACAGGGCACGCCCTCCCTCTCGCAGACGGAGGACACGGGGGACACCGTATCGGCAACATGTGCGGCCAGTATCATAGAAGCGCCCTTGTTTATAAGCCTCTCTGCCGCCGCCTGTGCCACCTTTGTGCTGGAGCCGGAGTCCTCGGTAATCATCACCAGTCTGCACCGCCTGCCGTCCAGCACGATACCGCCGGAGCGGTTGACGGCGTCAATGGCCTGCTGCTCCACATCGGGAGTGCCCTCGCCGAAGGAGCTGAGGCTGCCCGTAAGAGGGGCCACTCTGCCGATGATTACTTCTTTATCGAATATCCACTCGCCGTTTTCGTCCTTGCCGGAGGGCTCAAGATGCGGTGTTCTTATTGTAACGCCGCAGCCGCAGCAGCCAGCCAGTATCAGCACCGCAAGGAACGCGGCCAAAAGCTTTTTCATCGTACCTCCGAAAAATGCGAATTTTAAGCTACCTTAAAATATACCAAAAAAAAGCTTAAAATGCAATCGCTTTCAGCAAAAAGACCCCCCGGATTTACCGGGGGGGCGGCTTTATTTTTCAATAATGCTGTCAAGACGCACCAGCATGGTCGCCGTTTCCGCTCTGGTGGTGGTGCCGGAGGGGTCCAGCCTGCCATTGTCACGGCCGGAGATAAGACCCGCAGCCACGGTCCACTTCATTGCGTCCAGTGCCCAGGAGGAAATATCCTTTGCGTCCCGATAGCTGTTAAGATTTGCCCTGTCGGTGGTTGACACTCCCATTACCCCTGCGAAGCGGTAGAGCATTGCCGCCGTCTGCTGGCGGGTAACAAGACCCTCCGGGTCAAACTTTCCGTCGGAGCCGGTGATAACACCCTTTTCCGAGGCCCAGGCCACGGCGCCGGCGTAGTAAGCATCGGCGGGCACATCGGGAAATGCGGAGAGGGTCTTTGCCGCGGGGCTTCCCGCCATGCGGTGCAGGGTCACAGCCAGCATGGCGCGGTTCATTGTGGCGTCGGGACTGAAAGTGTTGTCTCCGGTGCCGGAGAATATTCCCCGCTCCACGGCGGCCTTGATATAGTCCTCCGCCCAGTGGTCTGTTATGTCGTCAAAGGTCACGGCGGTGGCGGCCTTTTTCACCGCCGCACCCGCATTTAGCAGGCCGCCGGTGGCTACGGCACGCTTAAGGCTTGCCATGGGAGTGGCGGTTTCAAGGATGATGTCGCGGATGTCGCTCCAGTCAAGGCTTGGGTTCTGGTTGCGCACCATTGCGGCAGTGGCGCTGACCATGGGCGCCGCCATGGAAGTGCCGCCCATATAGGCGTAGCCGGAGTCGGAATACAGACCCACGATGTAGTCGCCGGGAGCGGCGATGTCCACCCGGTCAACACTGAAGTTGGCGTTTTTGTAAAGAAGTCCGTCGGGGCTGACGGCGGTAACGCAGATGATATTGGGCAGGTCGTAGCAGGCGGGGTAGGCGCCGCCGGTGGATATATCCCTGCCGTTATTGCCTGATGCCGTTACAAAGAGCATATCGCTGGCGGCGATGGCAAGCATTATCGCCCTGTCATAGGTGTCGGAGGCAAAGCTCATATTGATGATATGCGCTCCGTTGGCCTGGGCGTATTTAATGGCCTCCAGCACGTCGCCGGTACTGCCCAGACCGGCCTCCTCGCCAAGGACTTTCAGACTCATAATTCTGACCGAGCCGTCGCTCACCAGACCCGCGATGCCCTTTTCGTTTCCCGCGGTGGCGGCGATGGTGCCGGCGCAGTGGGTGCCGTGGGCATCCTCCTTGCCGATGTAGGTATACTGACAGTCGTCATAGAAATTCCAGCCCAGAGCGTCGTCCACATAGCCGTTGTTATCGTCGTCAATGCCGTTTTCGGCTATCTCATCGGCGTTGCGCCAGAAAACATCGCCCAGATCCTCGTGGCGGTAGTCTATGCCGGTGTCGATAACAGCGATGACAGTAGTGGTTTTGGGCGCGTAGACCTCCATGGCCTCAGTGGCGTTTATATCCACGCCGGTAAAACTGCTGTGGGTGTTTGCCATCACCCCGGTGAAGGGGTTCTTTCCGGCGAAGTAATCCTGTCTGCCGTAGGCGCTCTGGTAGAAGGTGTTGTATCCCTCCTCGTGAATTACGGCGCCGGGAGGCGTAAAGCTGCCGTTATTGTAAAATCCCCACTGGAAATCCACATAGGTATCGTTGAAGCCAAGGATTTTGCTGCTCTGACGGTATTTAATGTTGGGCTGGACAAAATCCACGGCGCTGTCCGCATGCAGGCGGACAAGCTCCGCCAGAAGCTCCAGCCGTCCCTCCACGGAAATAACCTGAAAATCTCCGGTTTTATACATTACCAGTATTTCGTTTTCGTAATCGCCCAGCTTATAACCACCGAACTGCTCCCCGGAAGAAGCGGCGCAGGTAAGCATACCTGCCAGCATTGCGGCGGTCAGCAGCACAGCCACGAATTTTTTCTTCATTGTGACCTCCGTGAAAGGATTTTTTCAAAGTATAGCATAACTTTCGCGATTATGCAAAAAACGGAGCTGAGGCGCTCCGTTTAATATTTTAATATGAGGAAAATTATCATTCCCACAACACCGGAAAAGGCGTTGTTTATGAAATTGACCGTGTCGTTGTTTACCCGGGCAACGCCGCGGGTAAGGACGGTGGGCCGGCCGCAGTGCTCTTTTTTCTCGGTTTCGATTGAGCAGACAGCGCAGCGGTATTTCCCCTGCAGTGCGCTGCCCAGAATGCTGTCCAGCAGCGCGCCCAGAAAGCCCATGACCGTGATAATGACAAAGCACCGGAAACCTCCGCCGAAAAGTACAAAGATGAGAGCGATTATCGCCGCTCCCAGGGCGGATGCCCCCATGCCCAGAGCGGTAACGCCGCCGGAAAGCCCGGTGGTGATTTTTTTGCCGGTGCAGATATCCACGGGGGTTTTATTTGAAAGCACGCCTATTTCGCTGGCCAGGCTGTCCGCCAGAGAGGCCGCCATAGCGCAGCCGTAGGCGCAGCAGAACGCAAACCTGCCGGTGATTTCATAAAGTATCAGCATTATTACGCCCACAAGGATATTGCATATCATCTGCATATGGTCCCGGGGGCCGGATTTGGCAACCACCTGTCCCTCTCTTTTTTCACGCAGGCCGGATTTTATCTTTCCGGCGATAAGAGTGAAAACGAAGGTGGCGGCAAGGATAAGAAAGCCTCTGACCCCGGCGGTGAAGGTGATTATCAGTGCGAAAACGCCGGCGGTGATAAGGCCGCTGCGGGTCAGCGCCCGCTTCCACAGGGCAAGTCCCGCCAGAGCGGCGGAAAGCACCACGGTCAAAATTATGCGAAGTAACATCTGTTCTCCCGTAAAATCAAGCAGCGACTGCAGAAATAAAGAAGAAAAGCCATGCGATAACGGACGTGCCGATGGGCAGGGTCAGATTGTCGATGCCTTTGAGACCCACAATCTCAAGCACAGCCGCCGCAAGGGCGGTGACGATTATCGCCACTGGGCCGATGGGCAGGGCGAAAATTGCCTTGAAAACTATGCATACTATGAGGGAAATCACGAAAACGGAAAGGCTGCCCAAAAAGCTGCGCTTGCCCTTTATAATGGGGAAGTTGCACTTTTTGGTTTTGCCGATAATGGGGGCCAGGCCGTCGCCCAGAGCCATGCAGAAAGTGCCGATGCCGTAGAAGTAAATGAAGTCCGGGCGGATTACGGTAATCACGGACATCACCGCAAGGCTGACAGCGTAGTAGACGGTGCCGAGAGTGTTGGCCTCCCCCTCACGCTCCATGCCGGAAAAAATGTTCTTTTTATAGGAAACGTAGTTGAGGACGACGAAGGTCACCGGAGGAATTATAAGGTGGAATGTGGGACCGAAGCACAGAGCCATGGCTATCCATGTAAAACCGACGCTGACGTGGACAATTTTGCGGGTGGCTTCTTCCGCCACGCCTTTTTTCTTCATAACAATGGTAAGTCCAAGGACAAAAAATATCCATACGTAGGTTATGAGATAGCCGAGAAAGATTTTCATTGTTCCTCCTTATGCGTTTACGGGCTGCTTGATTATCTGGCAGATGGCGCTTTCCAGAGCGGAAACGTCCACCTTTGTATTGTGGCAGGGACCCTCCGGGCGGAGGTTGAGCACTCCCACCGCCGGCAGGGGACGGATATCCAGTATGCCGGAAAAAAGGTCTCTTTCGCAGGCCACGGCCACCACAGCCTGAGGCCGCAGCTCCATGGCGATTTTCCGCGCCACGGTACCGCCGGTGCAAAGAGCCACGTGCACGCCCAGACGGCGGCACATTCTGTTTATCTCGCCGATGTTGCACAGGCCGCAGTCGGCGCAGAGAGTAATGTTATCCGTAAGCTTACGCTCGCAGCGGCTCTGCTGCAGACAATGGGGCAGCAGCACCAGCACCTTTTCCGCAGGCACGGTAACATGGCTGTTTTTTACAAGCTGATTGTTTATCTCGATAAAGGACGCGCGGACGCTGTCGGTGCTCATTCTGAACAGCTTGCTGAACCATATTGCCACAGGGTACAGCCGCAGAGCCATTTTGGTCAGAAAGTCACCCAGTTTCCCCTTGACGGGGCGCTGGGTAAGCAGGCAGAAAATCAGCACCAGCAGTCCCGCCAGCGCAAGAATAAAGGCCGCGCCGATTAGAGCTATTTCCACTATCTGTATCAGCAGCACCGCCGTGGTATTGGACCGCACGGTCATATATACAACCAGAGCGCCCACCGCGGCGATAAGCAGGACGCTTGCCAGCAGCAGATAGATGAATATTCGCTTTTTTGCCTTTATCTTTTCTTTCATTATACTCTCCCGGAAGCAAAAAAGGTCGTTTTTACAAACCTTCGGGAAATATTATATATGCTGTTTACAAAAAAATCTATATTTTTAGCGTAAAATTAACACTTTATCAAATTCCGTATAACACAATGCCCAGTACAGCCGATATTGCAATGACCAGAATGGGTGAAAAGGCTTTCTTTTTCACTTTTTTGTAGACTATACACACCGCCCACAGCACCGCCGCGATGACAACGGCCTTTATATCCGGGCCGATGCCGCCGGCGAAGCTTATGCCCAGACCGTCAAAAAGCATGAGAAGTCCGGTTGCGATGATTATGCCGACCACGCAGGGCTTGATGGCGGAGAGCACGGCATTTACCCGCGGCGCCGAAACGAATTTTTTAAATACAACGGTGATAAGGAGCATTATCACAAAGGACGGCAGCACCGTACCCAGAGTTGCCAGCAGCGCGCCGGGTGCTCCCGCCTGGCTGGCACCCACATAGGTGGCAAGGTTCACCATCACAGGACCGGGGGTGGACTCCGCCACGGCAACGAAGTAGGAAAATTTCTCCTCCGTTATCCAGCCGTAGTCCATTATAACTTCACGCATGAAGGGTATGGCGGCGTAGGCTCCGCCGAAGGCGAAAAATCCTACCCGCAGAAAGCCAAGGAAAAGCTTAAGCAGAATCATCCGCCCTCACCTCCCCTGTTTTTCATAGCGAAGGCTATGTAACCCGCGGCGCCGGCTGCCACTATCAGCCAGATGGTTGAAAAATTCACCGCGAAAATGTCGATTACCGTCAGCGCCGCGAAAGCAAGAACCGTTACCGTCACGGAAAAGGGCGTGCGCTTCATCTTTTTCAGCATTTTCACGCCGGCGTTGATGATTATAACGCCCACGGCAACTTTAATGCCCCTGAAAGCGCTGGCAATTATCTGAATTTCCAGAATGTTGTCGAAAAAGAGGGATATGAGATAAATAACGATTATTGACGGAGCCACTATGCCCACGGTGGATGCCACGGCACCCAAGAACTTTCCCTGCTGCCAGCCTACATAGGTGGCGCAGTTTATGGCGATTGGGCCGGGAGTTGATTCGGCAATGGCGGTTACGGTAAGAAGTTCGTCCCTTGTAATCCACTCTTTCTTCTCAACGCACTCGTTTTCAATGAGTGACAGCATGGCATAACCGCCGCCGAAAGTGAAAAGGCCGATTTTGAAAAAGGTGGCGAAAAGCCGCCAGAGTATTTTTCTTTTTTCCATGCTGCACCTCCTTTTTTAAATTTCCGTATTTCAGTACCGGGCAGCCGCGGCGGCCAGCCGGTCTTTCATCTCCTGCCGCACGCTCTGGGGGGATAGTATCTCCACCTCGTCGCCGAAACCGAAAAGCCAGGCGAAAAACTGCGGACTTACCGCCACGGGAACGCTGACGGTAAAATGCTCGCTGTCGGCGGCAATTATCATAATGTCCTTGCCGAAGCGGTCTATCACCGCCCCCACAAGGTGGTTTTTAAACTTCATGCGCACCGTCTGCTCCGCGCCGGTGAACATTCCGAAAACTTTTTTCGAATAGGCGGACATATCCACCTTTTCAAACTCCTCCCTGCCCTGCCGGCGGCTTTCAAGAGAGGAAATGTCGGACATCTTGTCAACCCGGAAGTGTTTGAGTATTCCCGCCGGAGCGTCGTAGCCCAGCAGGTAGTAGTTTTCATCGTCCCACATCAGGGCAAAGGGGCTGATAACGTAGTGCTCCCCTCCCCTGCGGAAGCGCCGTTCCTTGGTAACGGCGTATTCGAAATATTTAAACCGTATCTCTCTGTCCCGGGAAATGGCGGCGGAAAGCTCGTCCACATTGTAATAGACACTTTCGTTCATGCTCTTGACCCTGCCCCGGACGTAAACCTGCCTCTGGAGCAGGCGGCCCTCGTGAACACTGGCAAGACCCTCTATTTTCTTTATAAGCGAGAGGGTTTTGTTTTCGGTGATAAATTTGGAGGACTGGACGCTGTCCACAAGAAGTTTAAGCTCCGGCATTTCAAACCGGCGCTGTCCTACATAATATCTGCCCCGCTCTCTGACGATATCAATGCCGAACCGTTCCAGCGCCTCAAGGTCATCGTAGATGCTCTTGCGCTCGGCGGAGATGTCGTTTGATGCAAGGGCTGATATCATATCCTGTACGCTCATAGGATGGTTTTCGTCGGTATTTTCATAAAGAATCCGGGCCAGAAACAGCAGTTTCAGCTTCTGATTGGGTGATTTGGCCATTGTACCGCCTCCCTTTTTCACATCATAGCACAGTCCGATAAACCGGTCAATGCAGCCGGACAAAAACAGACCCCCGGAGTAATCCGGGGGTCTTTGGTGTATTGATTTTAGTTCTTGCCGGTGATGAAGTTCATGAAGATCTGGGCAACCTGGCTGCGGGAAGCATCATCGGTGGGGTTGAGGCTGTTGCCGTCGCCGTTGATGACGCCGTTTTCAACGGCCCACTTCTTGGCCTCCAGAGCCCAGTCGCTGGTCTCGTGGTGGTCGTCGTAGCCGCTGATGTCGTGGTCGGATTTGGGAGCGCCGACCATGCGGTGCAGCATGGTGGCCAGCTGCTCGCGGGTAATCTCGCCGTCAGCCATGGTACCGTCGGAGATGCCGTTTTCCATAGCCCACTTCTGGCCGGCGGCGTACCATGCCTCGCCGTCGGCGGGAGTGGTGTCAACGCCGCTCAGACGGGCCATCATGGTCCATACCATTGCGCGGGTGGTGGTGGCGGCATGGTCAAACTCGGTTTCGGTCATGCCGTTCATAATGCCGCGGGCAGAAGCGAAGGCAACCGCGTCGCCGAACCAGTCATTCTCGTCAACGTCCTCGAAGTCGGTGCTGTTGTCAACGATTTTCAGAGTGGCGCCGTCGGGAACGTTTACTTCCAGACCGCCATCGGTGGGGATGGAATCGGTAATTACGGTCTCGGTGCCGTCGGCGTTTACGATAACGGCAACGGTGCCGGCGGTCACGTCCTCAACGGGAACGGTAACGGTGGCCTCGGTGGTGCCGGTGGGCAGGGATACGGTAACAGTGGGAGCGGCCTCGCTGTCTTTGGTT
Organism: Oscillospiraceae bacterium; assembly: GCA_017439805.1. GTDB lineage: Bacteria > Bacillota > Clostridia > Oscillospirales > Oscillospiraceae > RGIG3171. The sequence goes on along the minus strand of JAFSIK010000062.1, from coordinate 8,356 downwards.
ACGGGCACGGCGGGCATGGGCAGCTCGATTGCGGTCTCAGCCTGGGCGGCCTCGTTGGCAGCGGCGGCGGAGATTTCAACCTGAGCCTCAATCTTGCCGGTTTCGTCAACGGTGGTGGTGCCGGTGGAGCCGTTGGCGGCGGCGGTCTCGGTGGTGGAGGTGGTCTTGGTTTCTGTGGTGCCGTCTTCCTTAACCACGGTCTCTTCCTTGACCTGGGTCTTTTCGGTCTTGGTTTCGGACTCGGTGACGGTGGTGGAGGTTACGGTGCTGGAACCGTCGGCCTTTTCTTCCTTGACCACTTCCTGGCTTTCCTTGACTACGGCGCCGGAGGCGTCGGTAGTGGTGGTGGTAGTGGTGGTGGTAGTGGTCTTGGCCTCTTCGGTTTCGGTGGTTTCGGTCTTAGTGGCGGTCTCGGTCTTGGAGCCGTCGGTGTTGGTGGTGGTCTCAACCACGGCGCCGTTTTCAAGGGTCTCGGTCTTGGTGGTGGAGCCGTCGGCGTTCTCGGTGGTGGTGGAGTCCACTACGGGAGCGTCGGTATCAACACTGGGAGCCTGAGGTACGGCAGGCTCGGTGGGAGTAACAACGGGGATGATGACGGGAGAGATATAGGTCCACTGAGCGTAGATAACATCAGCGACAGCAAATGTGGTGCTGCTGGTTACCTCCGTACCGCCAGAAACCTCAGTATACCAACCTTCGAAGGTGTATCCCGTGCGTGTAGGTGCGGGCAGAGTGCCAATGGCCTCGCCGCTAACGATTGTTCTGCTTTCCTCACTTACAGAACCACCGTTTGCATCAAATGTGATTTCAATAAGGTCGCTCAGGCTAAAGGCTTTGAGTTGGACAACATTATTGTTGTCAACGCCGAGCTTCTCATAATAGTCATCTGCGGGCACATTCCCGCCTTCTGCATATTTGGAGATAAGATGGACTATGATTTTACCGCTTGCATAGTCGAACAAAACGTTCTTGTTTGCGTAGTTGGCATTGTTTTTGTAACCAAGATATGCTTCGCCTTCATGCGCAATGTAGCCTACAGGCTGGTTAAGCTGATCGAGGATGGGGGTGGCGCCGGTCAGCTTAACGCCATCAAATTTGCCCGCATAGGCATTGCTCAGGGAGCCGCTTGCCGCAAAAATAACATCGCTGTCATCAACAGAAGTTTTGACTGCCTTGGCGCCATTGCCGATGTTTTCCTTTATATCGGCATAGGTCGCGCAAGAACTGCTAATAGTGAGGTCGCCATCCGTCTGGGCGATTATGGTGAGTTTGTTGCCATTCCAGGTTTCAATCTGGATAAAGTAGCCCACAGCAGTCCATGTCTTGCCATCGGTAGAGGAATAGGCTGTTGCCCCGATGTCGCCACCGGTTTGGATGGCCACCATACTCGCATTATCAGAAAGATGATTGGTAAGCCAAGTCTGCACGGTTCCATTTACTTTTATAAAGGCAGAAGCATAAGTGTCCGTCGTGGCAACCGCGGTATAGTTCTTGCCTCCACTGATATAAACCGGGCCAAAGCTACCGTCATAGAAAGTAACTCCCTGCTCGTCGCAATAACACAGGCTATGTACGCCAGCTCCCTTTAGTCTATATCTGGTACCGTTTGCAGTGAGGAATGCTTCGCCATCGGTATCATCGACACTCTGTCCGTCTTCCAGATAGAATTTTTCTGCGGAATCAACATTGTAATGAAGCCAGTTGTCAATTACCTTGTAGTAAGGCACACCCTCACCGTCAAGATAGTAGGGGCGACCGTAACCGTCAGACAAAGTCATACCAAAGCTATCGCCGACAACATATGTTTTTCCATCGGAAACACCGTCAGAGACCAAGCCTTTGAAGTAGTTATAGCCAGCCTGCATGCTGCTGTCGCCAAGCTGTTCAAAGACATAGCTTTCGCTGTCCTTGGTGACGAGGTACTTGCCATCAACTATTTCTACGATATAACCCTTAATGTTCATAGTGCCAACACTGTTGCCTTCGCCATCAAAGGTGTTGTTGCTTGCAATTGCACCCGCAATTTCTTCAGCCTTGGTGTCAGTATTCGTTTTCTGAACAAACGCATTGACACAACTGTCGAAGGTGTTACCGGTAATTGTATAGCCGTTGTAATCGCCGTCATCGGGATCCGCATTTATAAAAGCGTCAATGTTGTAAATAGAAATTGCAGACTGCAAACCTTTAAAGGTGTTGCCAGTGAACTTCACTTCTACATCATCGTAAGTGACACCGGGAATATAGGAATAATAGTGGATTGCGACGGGCTTTCCGCCAGCATCATAAAGGCTGTCAGCGTCAGTTACTGTTGTGCTGAAGGTGTTGTCAATTACATCGCACATCGAGCCGCGGAAAACACCATACTGCCACTTTCCAGAGACTTCATTGTCCTGAACGAGAACTTTACCAGTACGCTTATCGCTGTCGCTGTGATTTACTCGGAAAACACTTGTGCAGGCGCTGTTGCAAATTACTTTATTGCCAATTACATCGATCTCACGTTCAGGAGCGTTTGTCATGTGAATCGCAGCTGCGGCGCCGGACAAAACGTGGTTAATCGTAAGCTCACAGTTTTCAATAATGGCTTTACCGGCTCCGCTGTTGACGGTAATCAAGCTAGTATCGGCCGCAGCGGTTTCAATCTTCAGGTTTTCAATCCTAACTTTGCCGGCGCCGATGAAAATCTTGCCAGTAACGGTAGGCTTGTTGTTTTCATCCGCTGTGATAGTAATGGATTTTCCCGCAGTGTTAATATCACCGGTTATATCTTTCAACAAGGTGATAGTCTGGCTATCAGAGGCGGCCTCGATAGCCTCCTGCAGGGTGGTGTAGGGGGTATCGCCAATCTTGGCAACCGGTGCCGGTTCCTCCGCAAAGGCCGCGGGGGCCATGACCAGTATCATGGCAAGAGTCAGGAGTATCGCGATAATTCGTTTTTTCATTTTGTCGCCTCCAGATTTATTTCCACTTTTATTTATACGCATGTAAAAATTTGCCGAAAATACCGATTAACACATTATACCTTACAATACGGCAATATTCAATCAACAAACTCAACAAATTGTGTTTGATTTTTCCGTCAACAACAAAATAGCGCCCCGCCAAAGGGCGAAGCGCTATGATTTTCACTTGCTTTCCGGCACGGCTTTTATGACCTTTACCCACTTGCCCGTGCAGAAGCGGATAAAGCACACAATGCCTTTAAGACTGTATTCAAGACGCAGGAACAGGTATATCCACACCGGCGCCATATGCCAAACGAAGGCGGACAGTATACCCAGAGGTATGGAAACCAGCCAAACCGCCGCGCTGTCCACGCACAGCAGGAAGCGGCTGTCCCCGCCGCCGCGCAAAATGCCCTTGGAGGTGATGTAGGCAATGGTCTGGATGGGGAAAAGGAAGCAGTTGCAAAGAAGCATACTGTTGGCGATTGCCCGGGTCTCGGCGTCGATTTCATAAAGATTCAGATAACCCTGCTGAATTATCAGAAACACGCCGACCATTATAAAGCCTACGGCGAAGCTCATTATGCAGTAAGTTCTGCCCTGCCGACGGGCCCGGGGAATATCCCCCTCGCCGATGGTATTGCCGATAATAATCGCCGCCGCACCCGCAAAGCCCATAACAATAACATTTGACACCTGCACCAGAGAATTGACTATGGCGGAGGCCGCGGACATGGTTTCGCCGATGTGGCCTACAATAACGCCGGTCAGCGTCAAACCAAGCCCCAGCAGAAAGTCGCTGATAACTACGGGCATGGCGAATTTTATATACTGACGGCGCAGGCCGCCCCCCGGCAGAAAGAAGTGCCGCAGGCGGAAGGAAAAGCTCTTTTCCTTAAATACGAAGTATCCGAAATTGATGCAGAACTCAATCACGCGGGCGATAACGGTACCCACGGCGGCGCCCATGATACCCATGGCGGGGGCGCCCAGCTTGCCGAAGATGAAAACCCAGTTGAAAAACAGGTTTAATACAAAAGCCAGGCCGGAGCCTATCAGAGGCACCTTTATCCGTCCCACGCTGCGCATAAGGTACGTTGCAGTGGAGGACAGTCCCGACAAAATGAAGGTGCAGCCGATAAGACGAAGATAAGGCGTACCTGCGGTGATGACTTCTCTGACGTTGGTAAAGCCACGGAGGATTATGTGTGGGAACGCCATCGAAACCACGGTGAACAGCACGCACATGCAAAGGGCAACTCTCAGGCCGATTGCGGCGGAGGTACGCATGGCGTCCAGCTCTTTTCTTCCCCAGAACTGGGACGACAGCACCACTACGCCGCTGCCCAGACCCATGCAGATAAACTGAAAGAAGCTGTAAAACTGGTTGCCGAAGGAAACGGCGGAGATATTTATCTCGCCGAAGCCGCCGACCATTACGTTATCCATGAAATTTATGCCAATGGTGATAAGCTGCTGCAGCATTACAGGCAGCATCAGTCTGGCCGTTTTTTTATAAAAATCCGAGCTGCGTTCAAAAAACATCTCTGCGCCTCCCTGTCCGCGGCAGGCAAAAGTCTGGAGCGGAAAACTCAATGCAAACAGTTTACCAAACAGCGCCGGGTTTTTCAACATAAAACGTTGTGCCGAAAGTACAAAAAAGCCGCTTTTTAAGCGGCTTTTTTATTAAAGGTCGGGGGTCTGGTATTCAAGGTCAACACTGCCGCCGGAAGTGTCGCCTTCGTCAGGCATGGCGCCGGTGGCAAGGGCGTAGTAGTAATCAACAAAATTGGCGGAAATGATGTAGATGTTGCTGTCCCCCTCCAGCGCGCAGTATCGGCGCTGGGAGTCCTCGGCGGCAATATCACCCATATAAAGGGTGGCGCTTCGCCGCTCTCCTTCCTCGGTGCAGGAAATGTCCAGAGTCATAAAGGGCTCGTCCAGACCGTACTCGGCACCGTCGCCGGAGTATTTGTAGGCTATGGCGCCGGTAAAGTACTGGGACGAAATGTAATACTTGCTGTTTTTGAAGTAGGCGCTGTCGGTGTCCGCGGGGACGGCGGCGCCGTTTTCGGTGCGGGTCCAGACCGGTTCTTCCCCTGTGGCGTCCTGAGTGAATTTAACGCTTACGCCTTCGGTGGTGATGGTGAAGGATTCAATATCCTTCTCTTTGGGCTGGGGCAGAACGTCCAGATCCAGCAGGGCCAGCACATCCTTGTTCCATACGTCAAAGGCGCTGGAGGCGATGGTGTATACCTTGGTGGCGTCGGCATTAACGGCGGCGTAGTATTTGCCGCTGTTAAGATTGCCAAAGGCTATGGACAGGGTGTTCCCCTTGCTGTCGGAGGCGGTAAGGGCGGCGGCGGGGGCGTCAAGACCGTAAACGGAGGCCTCCGATTCCATGTCGAAGCAGTGGTAGGCGGTAAGACCCACCAGCTTTTCCTCCATGGCGGTCATAACTTCTCCGTTCACGCGGAAGTCTGCGTCACCGGCAAGAGTCCAGCGACCCTCCCCGGCGTCATATACCGCATCATACTCTCCCTCCGGGCCGTTAAATTTCACGGCGGCAAGGTCTTCAAGCTGTCCCACGTAGATGGTCTGGGACTCGGCCTGCTGCTGGTCACGGTTTTCCTTTGCCTTTCCGGCGGCAACGATGGCTGCAACCGCGGCGATGATAACCACCAGCACTATCACCATTACGATGAGCAGTTTTTTGTTTTTCTTCATGGCGCCTCCTTACAGCTTGCGGCGCTTGGTCCACAGAAGCAGGCCGCCGATAAGCAGCACGATGGGGATAAGAGCCACAAAGAGGATGGCGATGAAGCCGTAGTTGGAAATGGTGTTGTAGCCGAATTCCAGGTCTTTGGGAGGTACGTTGATACCGCTTACACCCTCGAAATCGCAGATGACGGAGGTGAGCACCAGCTCCTGATTGTCAAGGTTTGCGAAGTTGTCGATGATGTTGGAGGAGATGATGTAGGGGCAGGAGTATACGGTAAGCTTGCCAAGAACTTCTCCGCTTTCCGCGGTCTCGGTGCTGGTGGCGGCGATGAGATAGCTGCCGTCCAGAGTTCCGGTTTCGGTGACCAGATGTCCGTTTGCGCCGGAGAAGAGGAAGCTGTCCACCTTGATGGTGGCACGGGCGGGGTCAATGCGGGTCATGCCACGGGCGTAGGCGGTCATAATGAGGTAATCGTCATCGGCCACGCTGGCAGGCAGGGAGGGATGCTCCACATCCGCGCCGCAGAAAATGTAGTAATAATCCTGATAATATTTGCCGTTTTCGGTCTCGGCGATGTAGCCGGGCTCCAGCCGCAGACCGTACTCGGTCAGCAGGGAGGTGAAATTGGGCATGGTGTCGTTGTCGATAAACAGCATCACCTGTCCGCCCTGCTGCATATAATCGCGCAGCATCTTCAGCTCGTCGGTGGCAAGGTCGGCCTTGGGCTGATAGATGATGAGCATATCCGCGTCTTCGGGCACACCTCCGGAGGTGAGCAGGTTGATGCTCTCCACGGTCACATTGGACTTGACCATCAGGTCGGAAATGCCGGCGTGGAAGGCAGCCTCGTTATGTCCGGAAAGCAGGTATACGTTTCGGGTCTCGCCGGATACGCAGTAATCGATGGCGGAGGTTATCTGACCCTCGGCGTCGAAGGTGGTTTCGTAATAGCTCTGGGTGGTGGCGTCAAATTCGTACAGTATCAGAGAGCCGCTGACGCCGGCGAAGGGCACAACGGTGCTCTTTCCGGTCTGGGGGCAGCTGACCACCACGGAGTTGGAGGCCACATCGGGATAGGTGTCCAGCACGGTGGGATTTTTGATGGGGTCAACCTGGGTCATGGTGACCTTGTTGGATACCGCCAGATAGCTGTCAAGGAATTTGATGATGCGCTCGTCGATGGTGCCCTCCTCGGCAACAACGGTAAGCTCGATATCATACCCCAGATTTTCCAGATAATCTCTGGAAACATCGGTGACCTCGTACAGGCGGGAGCCGGTAAGGTCGATTTCGCGGATGTTGGAGGGCAGGTGGTTTATGAGAATGTTCAGCAATATAACAACCGCCACAACGATGGCGACGGCGCCGGCGCTCATAACGCCCATACGGCCTCTTACGCCGCCCCGGCGCTCCTTTGCCTTTTCCCGGTAGGCGCTGACTTTCGCGGCCTTTTCTTCTCTTTTCTTTTCTTCCTGCAGGAACTTCTCGGCGCGGGAGGGATCGATATTGTCGTTTCTTTTCATCTCGGCACCTCCTTAGCTCCAGCGGCGCTTCTGCAGCGTCTGGACAGTAAGAAATACAAACAGAGCCGCCACGGACAGGTAGAAGAATATACCGCCCAGGTCAAACACACTGTAAATGATGAAGTTGTAATAAACCTCGGCAACGCTCAGTCCGCCGATGGCGTTTACCAGCAGTCCCTCGTACAGGGAGCTGTTTACGATATACACCACAATGGCGGCAACAACCAGCACCACCTCAACGATGACGGACAGCAGGCCGTTGCGGCTCATGGCATAGAGCAGCAGAGCGACGATGGTGATAAGCACGATGATGCCGCCCAGATTTGCTCCCGCGCCCTCGGGCAGGAAAGAGCAAAGGCTCTCCCACAGGTACAAAAGCAGCAGGGCGCCGAAGGTGACAACGGCGGCGATGATCTGGCTCTCGGTGAGGGAGGAGATGAACATTCCGATGGCGACGAACATGCAGCCCATGCACAGATAGGCGAAAATCGCGCCGTAGTCCACCAGCAGGAAAGCGTCACCCTTCAGGGCGATGATGATGGGGCACAGGCAGGAAATCACCAGAGGAATGGCGTAAACGGTGATCATGGCGAAGAACTTGCCAAGAACAACCTTGGTAATTGAAACAGGGTAGGTAAAAAGCAGCTGGTCGGTCTTGCTGCGCTTTTCCTCGGCCAGGCAGCGCATGGTGAGGATCGGGGTGCAGACGATGAAAATGATGAGAGTGTTGTAGAGAACGTAGCTGAAGTAGGGATAGCCGTTAATAAGGTTGAGCACCATAAAGTAGATACCCACAAAGCACAGCACCACGGCGGAGAAAATATAGCCGGTCATGGTGTTGAAGTAGGAATCAAGCTCTCTTTTGTAAATCGCGCCCATTATTCATCCGCCTCCTTCTGAGCATTTTCGCCGCCGGTAAGCTCAAGGAACACATCCTCAAGGGATATTTCGGCAGGTCTGAGGGTCAGAAGAGTCAGCCCCGCACCGGAAGCGGCCTCCCAAACCCGGCTGCGAATATCACAGCCGCGGGAAACTTTAAGATTTATAACGGTCTCGCCGGAAGCGGTATTGGAGGGAACGGCTTCCACCGCCTCCACGCCCTCAATTGCGGAAAAGGCCGTGCAGGCTTTCTCTCCGTCGGCTTCCCTGACCACCACCACAAGGGA
>JAFSIK010000061.1 GCA_017439805.1 Oscillospiraceae bacterium | reverse complement strand
GTTGCCGCTTTCAAGGTCGATCTTGGCGCGGAGGGTGTACTGACCTTCCTCAAATTCGCCGTTTCTCATGCGCTGGAAGAGGTCAAGGCTCTCCTCAATGGGACGGTCACGCCAGGGGGAGACAGCGGGACGGGTAGTGTCGCCGCGGTACTCACGAAACTGCTCCGGAGTCAGCTCACAGACGTAAGCCAGACCCTTCTTGATAAGCTCAATGGCGTACTCGTAGGTCTTTTCAAAGTAGTCGGAGCCGTAGAAGAAACGGTCGCCCCAGTCGAAGCCCAGCCAGTGGATGTCTTCCTGAATGGCGTCCACAAACTCGGTGTCTTCCTTGGCGGGGTTGGTATCATCCATACGCAGGTTGCAGATACCGCCGAACTTCTCAGCAGTGCCAAAGTCGATGGTCAGGGCCTTGCAGTGGCCTATGTGCAGATATCCGTTGGGCTCGGGCGGGAAGCGGGTGTGTACCTGCATACCGTAGCAGCGATTGCCCTCGGAAAGATCCTCAATAATAAAATTGTCAATAAAGTTTCTTGATATTTCGTCCATATCTCTATTCTCCTGCCTTCTGGCAACGATAAATCTTTTGTATTATAAACGATTGCGCTGGCAATTACAACCAAAAACTGATATACTCTGAAAAAAACCAAAAGGAGGCCCGAAACATGGATAATCTGAGCTTTGAAATAATCATAATCGGTGCCGGTTCTGCCGGTGCCTCTGCCGCAATGACCTGCCGCAACCGGGGCAAAACCGTGGCCGTTGTTGCAAACCCAGTGGACACCACAGCCCTGTACAAGGCCGAGTGGGTCACAAATTACCCCGGCTTCGAGGGCATAGGCGGGAAAGAACTTGGGGAGAAAATGTTTGATAATATTATCGCCTCCGGTGCTGAGCTTATCCGTGGCCGGGCTCTCTCGGTCATGCCCTTTGGGGACAGCTTCGGCGTTGCCGTGGGCAATGACTATTACCAGTGCAAGGCCCTCATTGTCGCCGCCGGTATCACAAGAGAGAAACTCTATCCCGGTGAAGCTGAGTTTTTAGGCCGGGGCGTCAGCTACTGCGCCACCTGCGACGGTATGCTCTATCGTGGCAAAACCGTGGCGCTTATTGGCAACAGCCGCGAGGCCGAAGAAGATGTGGCCTTTCTTCGCTCCATTGGCTGCAATGTGCTGGAGTTTACCGGGAACGGCAGGTATGAGATAAAAGGTGGCATGAAGGCCGATACCCTCATATTCCGCGGCGAGGAGCATAAGGTAGACGGCATTTTCATCATCAAGGACACCGTCTCCGTCACCCAGCTTGTCCCCGGCCTTGAATATAAGGACGGCGGCATCGTCACAAACCGGGATATGTCCACCGCCGTTCCCGGCGTATTCGCCGCAGGTGACTGCACCGGCAAACCTTTCCAGCTTGGCAAAGCCGTAGGCGAGGGCAACATAGCGGCTCTCTCCGCCTGCGCCTACGTGGATGGATTAACGCGCTAATATATACCTGCGACTTTTCATGTACAAATGAGTTTGCTGTTATACGTCATTGTCAGCTCGATAAAGAGGGAAAAGTATGAACAATGTAAATAAAACACTGTATAT
>JAFSIK010000060.1 GCA_017439805.1 Oscillospiraceae bacterium | reverse complement strand
GTAACCGGGGGGTGCTGTGGAGGAAAAGATTCATTCAAAACCGTGTAAATCCCTGTGTGAGGCCGCCCTTGGGGGATGTTTTTTGTTTATATTCTGGCTACGCCGGTACGGTGGGCGGCCTCTATAACCGCCTGTGCCACCGCCTGTGCCACACGCTTGTCCAGCGCCGGGGCGATGATATTTTCCGCCGTCAGCTCCTCGTCGGGGATAAGGGCGGCAAGGGCGAAGGAGGTTGCAACCTTCATCTCCTCGTTTATGCACGTCGCTCTGCAGTCCAGCGCTCCGCGGAAAATTCCCGGGAATGCAAGGACGTTATTTATCTGGTTGGGGAAGTCGGAGCGTCCGGTACCCACAACGGCGGCACCTGCGGCTTTGGCAAGGTCGGGCATGATTTCGGGGGTGGGATTTGCCATGGGGAAAACCACGGCTCCCGGCGCCATGGAGCGCACCATATCCTCTGTCACTATGCCCGGTGCGGAAACACCGATAAAAACATCGGCTCCGGCCATCGCATCGGCGAGAGTACCCCGCCGGCAGCTTTCGTTTGTAAGCTGCGCAATGGATTTGTGGGCTTCGCTGAGAGTGTCGTCGTCCCGGCTGATAATGCCGAAGCGGTCAACCATAGTCAGATTTTTTACGCCCAGATTGAGCAGATGGCGGCCTATGGCGGTGCCGGCGCTGCCGGCGCCGTTTATTACGACATTTACCGTGCCGATGTCCTTTTTAACCACCTTCAGCGCGTTTATAAGAGCCGCCGCCACAACGATGGCGGTACCGTGCTGGTCATCGTGGAAGATGGGAATATCGCATATTTCCTTAAGCCTGTTTTCGATTTCAAAGCAGCGGGGGGCGGCGATGTCCTCAAGGTTTACACCACCGAAAGAGCCGGAAATGAGGTAGACTGTACGGACTATCTCCTCCACGTCCTTGCTCTTTATGCAGATGGGAAAGGCGTCCACATCGGCAAATTCCTTAAACAGGGCGCATTTGCCCTCCATTACGGGCATACCGGCCTCGGGGCCGATGTCCCCAAGACCCAGAACGGCGGTGCCGTCGGTTATGACCGCAACAAGATTGCTGCGGCGGGTCAGTTCCCAGCTTTTGTCCACATCATCCTTTATGGCAAGGCAGGGCTCCGCAACGCCGGGTGTATAAGCCAGAGAAAGGTCCTGTCTGTTTTCCACCTTCACACGGGATACTACCTCGATTTTTCCCTGCCAATCGTAATGTTTCTGCAAAGACTGCTGTCTGATATCCATATTGTTACCTCTTTTAAACCATCTGCTCGGGGTGGAACAGTTCGTCAAATCTTTCTTCTGTCAAAAATCCCATCTCAACGCATGCCTGCTTCAGAGAAAGTCCCTCTCCGTGGGCCTTGTGCACCACTTTTGCGGCATTTTCATAGCCGATGTGGGGATTGAGCGCTGTTACCAGCATAAGGGAATTGTGAAGATTTTCGTGCATTTTCCGGCGGTTGGCCTTAATGCCGCGGACGCAGTTTTTCTCAAAGGACAGACACACGTCCGACAGCAGGCGCACCGACTGGAGATAGTTGTAAATGCACACGGGCATAAACACATTCAGCTGGAAATTGCCCTGTGAGGCGGCAATGGCCACAGCGGCATCGTTGCCCATAACCTGAACGCTGACCATGGTGACGGCCTCGCACTGGGTGGGGTTTACCTTGCCGGGCATAATGGAGGAGCCGGGCTCGTTTTCGGGAATGGTTATCTCTCCAAGGCCGCAGCGGGGGCCGCTTGCCAGCCAGCGGACGTCGTTTGCGATTTTCATAAGGTCGGCGGCAAGAGCTTTCAGCGCGCCGTGGGCGTAAACCAGCTCGCCCTTGGAGGTGAGGGAGTGGAATTTATTTTCCGCCGTGACAAAATCCGTGCCGGTAATGGCAGAAATTTCGGCGGCAACGGCGGTGTCAAATCCCTTGGGGGCGTTAAGGCCGGTGCCAACGGCGGTGGCTCCCAGAGCCAGAGCGCGCAGGGGCTCAAGAGATGCTTTTATCATCTCCGCGTCCTTTTCAAGGGAGGCTCTCCATCCGCTGATTTCCTGAGAAAAGGTGATGGGGGTGGCATCCTCCAGATGGGTGCGTCCGCTTTTTACGATGCCCTCGTTTTCTTTTTCAAGGGTAATGAGAGTATCGATAAGTATCTGCACCGCGGGAAGCAGGTGTCTCTCTGTTTCCGTCACGGCGGCAATATGCATGGCGGTAGGGAATGTGTCATTGGAGGACTGGGACATATTCACGTCATCGTTGGGGTGCAGGACCTTCTCCCCTGCCAGAGCGTTGGCATAACCCGCGATGACCTCGTTTACGTTCATATTGCTCTGGGTGCCGGAACCTGTCTGCCACACCACAAGGGGAAAATTGTCGTCCAGGCTGCCGTCGGAAACGGCAGCGGCGGCATTTTCAATGGCGGAAAGCTTCTTTTCCGTCATGCGGGCAGGCTGCAGGCGGGCGTTTACCCGGGCAGCGGCCAGCTTTAAAACCGCGAAGGCGCGGATAATCTCCACCGGCATTTTTTCCGTGCCGATGGGGAAATTTATAAGACTGCGCTGAGTCTGGGCACCCCAGTATTTATCGGCGGGGACCAGAATCTCTCCCATGGAGTCGTGTTCTTTGCGATATTCCATAACATATACCTTTCCAAAAGCCGCTTTGCGGCATTTTACTTTATAACGGCCTCCACCACGGCGTACCACAGGGGCAATGTCGCAACACACAGCAGCGTGCTGGTAAAAACCGTAACAGATGCGGCGGTGCGGGCCTCGGGCACGTTGTCGTAGCGCACCACAAATGAGGGTATCATTGCCGCCGCAGGCAGGGCGCAGTACATAATGACAACTTTTTTAAGCATCGGGTCGATGGGCACAAATATCATAATGACCAGCGCAACGGCAGGCAGCACCAGCACTCTCACAGCGGTGATGACAAACACTCTGGGCTGGGAGAAAATATCCTTAAGCTGTACGCGGCTGAGTATCATACCGCACATTACCATGCCAAGAGCATTGCAGGTCGAAGCGAGGGTGGAAATGGTTTTGTCGATAAACACCGGCAGCTGCAGTCCGGAAATGCCCAGCACAAGGCCGATGATGACGGACACCACCAGAGGTGAAAAAATGTTTTTAAGTTTTTGCTTCACCGATGTCTTTTCCCTGCCGCCGGTGGGGTCCAGCAGGGGCTTTGCCAGAAGATAATAGGTCAGGCGCACGGGCACCACCAGCAGGTTGAAGTAAACCAGTCCGGCGTTTCCGTAAAGGGAGCTGATTACCGGAATGCCCATAAACGTGAAATTGGGAATAAACGCCGCCATTCGGGCAACTCTCGCCAGGTGTCCCCGACCCAGCGCCAGAAACAGCAGGTGTCCGAGAAGCAGAATAAAAGCAAGGCAGAAAACGATGCTTACGCCCCATATCAGCCACAAAGAACCGATGTTCTCCGAGTTTATACCTTTGCCGATGGAGTTTATTATCATGGCCGGCAGAGCCACATTCATTATAAAGCGGCTGAGATTTGTTTCAAAACTCTCGTCAACTATATTTCTTTTTCTGATAAACGCGCCGATGACTACCAGGCAGGCCACCTGAAGCGCAAGATTCAACGCAACCATTTTTCACCTCAAAAAAGGGTATAACAGGATTTTACGCCTGAGCCGCTCCCTTGTCAATAAAAGTCCGCCGGAGGCTGTGCCTCCGGCGGTAAGTTTGGAGATATTCACGGTTTTTAAAGGAGGATATTCATACCGTCAGACTAAAAAATAATGCAGATGAGGGTGCCGCTGCCGTCGTTTACGATTTTGCCGATGGTGCCGCGGAATTTGCCCTTTACATCCTCGGGAACCCGGCGCACTTTGGAGGTCAGTTCCTCGTTTACAAGCTCGAAAAGACTCTTTCCGAAAATGTTGGCTTCCCAGAGTTTTTCTTTGTCGCCGCCCTCGCCCATAAGGGAATTTATAAGATCCTCGGACTGCTGCTGGCTGCCTACAGAGGGAGAAATTTCCGATTTTATCTCCGCCGAGAGCATATGAATCGCCGGGGCGCTGGCCCGCAGACGCACGCCGTAGCGCCCGCCCTGTTTTATTACCTCCGGCTCTTCAAGGCTCATCTCCTCACGCACCGGCAGCACCACGCCGTAGCCTGTTGCGCGGGCCTGCTCCAACGCTCCGGACACCCTGTCGTAATCCTTTTTAACATCAGCCAGAGAGGCAAGGAGTTTAAGCAGGTCGCCGTCGTTTTGCACATCAAAGCCGCTGCTTTCGGACACCGTGGAATAAAAAAGGCTGCGGGGCAGGTCGGTATTTATTGTGGCGCTGCCTCTGCCCAGATCCATTTCGGAAATCTCCGCGCGGGTAACGTTTTCCATCTGTGCCATGGCTGATGCCGCGGCGTGGGCGTCACGCATGCAGGAGAGCATATCCCCGCAGGAGCGTATTTTTTCGAAAATGGCGCTTTTTATGGGGCTGTCGCTTTTTAAGGCCGACACCCACTCCGGAAGCCGGAAGCGCAGCTGACGGATAGGGAACTCATAAAGCACAGAGCGTATAATGCCCTCAATCTCCCCACCGTCCAGTTCCAGACAGTTTACCGGCATTACCGGCACCTGATGACGGGTGGAAATTTCCAGCGCGGCGGCATTGGCGGCGGCGCTTTTGGGCTGGGCGCAGTTCAAAAGCACCAAAAAGGGTTTGCCGATGGCCTTTAGTTCTTCGATGACGGTGTTTTCGGCGTCCACATAGCTCTCCCGGGGCAGGTCGGTGACACTGCCGTCGGTGGTGATGACAATGCCGATGGTGGAGTGCTCCTGAATAACCTTGCGGGTTCCGGTTTCCGCGGCCTGGGACATGGGTATCTCATAGTCAAACCAGGGGGTGGTCACAAGGCGCTCCCGCCCGTCCTCCTCCTGCCCCATGGCTCCGGGCACCATGTATCCCACGCTGTCAATGAGCCGCACGGAAAACTCCCCTCCCCCGTCAACGGTGATATTCACCGCCTCTTCGGGGACGAATTTGGGCTCCGCGGTCATAATGGTGCGTCCGCTGCCGCTCTGGGGCAGTTCGTCACGGGCCCGCTCCCGACGGTAGACGTTATCAATGCGGGGAATGACCATGGTCTCCATAAAACGCTTTATAAAGGTTGATTTTCCCGTGCGGACGGGGCCAACCACACCGATGTAAATGTTGCCCTGTGTGCGGCGGGCAATATCGCAATAGAGATTGTTATCCATCATGTTTCCTCCTAACCTTCAATGGGGATAAGCAGGAACGTGTCCGCGGCAGGGCGGCCGTCCTGGAGGGAGTTGAGTTCGGCGGTAAGGTCCGGGTCTGCCCGGTAGCGGCGGCATATCTCCCAGAGACTTTCGCCCTCAGTGCGGCAAAGCACCGCTCCGCAGAAATCCCCGCCGCCCTGAAGGGGAACCATATCCGCCCCGGTCACCGGGGTAAACTCCGCTTCATGGGAGCCGGCGCAGGTAAATTCCACCGTAAATTCCACCTCTGCGGCGCCGGAGGTGCAGCGTGCGGTGATCTCACCGGCAAGATTTGCGCTCGCGCCCTCGGCAAGTTCCGCCGGGCAGGGCACTTTGATTACTCTGCCGGCTCCGGAAGCCGCGCCCCTTTCATCAGTGAATATCACACTCACCTCACCGTCACAGACCCATCCGCTTTCGGCGCACTTCGGCTCGGAAAGTCTTACATTCACATCCGCCACAGACACGGCCGGTGTGCCGGTATCAATCATCTCGCGTAGGGTGACGGATTTTTTAATATTCTCTGCCGGACAGGAGAGAACTATCTGCTCCCTTTCACAGCTCACCTCTCCCCTGCTGCTGTACATATCCGACAGATATTCGATTTCCTGCCGGGTGCTGCAAAGAGCCTGAACCATTACGGTAAGGTCAACATCAAAGCTTCTGCCGTCCCTGTCCGCCGCCAGTTCCACGCCCCCGTCACACAGGTACATATTTACCGCGCAGCCCGCCGCGTCCTCGCAGGAGCAGTCGATTATCTGGGAAAATGGCAGCTCAAAGGAGGCTCTTTCGGTGGTGTTTGCATCCGAAAGATAACACACATCGATTCTGGCGCCGCCCTTGAAGATGACCTTACCTCCCACCGCCTTACTGTCGCCGGCAACAAGCTGCACCCCAGAGCGCAGCAGCGCTTTTGCGGGAGGCTTGGCAACGGTAAGTTCCAGTCTGTCGGACACGGTTATCTCTTTTTCGTCCAGAGAGGCCAAAACCTCCGTATCAAGACGCCCTTTTTTCCGGTACAGCCCCTCCTGCAGGCCGGCATCTGTGCAGAATTCCTTTTCCTGGCAGATAAAAATCTCCCCATCGATGGCAACGTTTACTCTGACCAGCACCTTTCGGGGATTGAGTTCACGGACGGTAATGTCCTCCAGCCGGGGGCGAAGCCGAACGGCGCCGCCGTCCGGGATGCGGCTGTTTTCCCAGTCTGCTCTGAAAGGTATGGTAAGCGCAAGGCTTTCAAGGGCACCGTTTTCGCCCACATAAAGCACCTTGGCCGCCACCCTGCCGCCCACAGACAGCTTTCCCGCCGTAAGTATGCGGCTGTCAACCATCACATCGCCGGAGGTGCCGGCAACAAGGGCAATATCCTGGCAGGCATCCGGCACAATCATCTCCTGCATGGCTTCACAGCGGATGCGCTGCGCCATTACCCGCGTGCAGTATTTAACATGTCTTTTTTCCAGCGCAAGTTCCATATTCCATCTACTCCCTTTTAAGGCACAGGGAATGTCACCCGTGCCGGAATTTCGGGCTGGGCCCGATTTGCCCCCGTGGGGCAGGTATGATTTGATAGATATATATTGGGACAATGGGCAAAATATGAGCCCCCGGAGAAAGGTTTCCGGGGGCATTATCTGTTTTTATTGAAAATAGCGGTGCCCAGCACGATAAGTCCCAGGGCTATAAGTCCCACCAGGAAGCCTGCCGGGAACACCGTTGCCAGAAGCAGGCCAACGCCCAGCGCCACCAGACCGACGGCCACCACCAAAAGTATCCTGCACATAAAAAATCGCACCTCCGCTACATTATACGAAGGTGCGTTTTTGTTTGTTACTGCTTTTTAAGCTCCCAGGGCTGAATCTTTTCATATTCCTCATACAGCCGCAGGTAGGAGCGGTAGCGCGAGGGGTGGATAAGCCCCTCCTCCAGAGCCTCCTTTACCGCGCAGCCCTTTTCGCCGGTGTGATTGCAGCCGGTGAAGCGGCAGTTGGGGATATGCTCGGCAAATTCGGGGAAATTATGCTGAATATCCTTTGCCAGCCACAGGTCCGCCGCCGAAGCGTCGAAGGCGGAAAAGCCGGGAGTGTCTATGATGTAGGCCCCGTTTTCAAGGGAAAACATCTCCACATGGCGGGTTGTGTGGCGGCCGCGGCCCAGTTTGTCGCTGACGCCGCCGGTTTTTAAATCAAGGGCCGGACAGGCGGCGTTCAAAACACTGGATTTGCCCACGCCGGAGTTGCCCGTAAGGGCACAGAATTTCCCCTCTGTGGCAGCCATAAGCTGCTCTATACCCTGTCCTGTAACGGCGCTGGTGTTTATCAGGGTAAAGGGGGTCTTTTCATATATTTCGCGGAAAATATCGCCCCTGTCCATATCGGACTTGTTGATGCAGATGATAACGTCGGCACCCTTGCTGCAGGCAATTGCGGAAACGCGGTCAATAAGGAAGGGTTCCGTCACGGGGTTTACCGCAGAAACGAACATCACAATTGCGTCCACATTTGCCACCGCCGGGCGGATAAAGCTGTTTTTGCGCTCTGCCAGGCTGTAAACCACGCCTTCGCCGGTGCCGGTTACGGTAATGGAGGCAATATCCCCCACCAGAGGGCTTATGTTCCCCTTGCGAAATATGCCGCGGGCGCGGCACTGATAAATGCCGCTGCCCGTGTCAACGTAATAAAATCCGCTGAGCGCCTTTACTATGCGCCCGGTTTTAGTTTCCATCGGCGTCAAAATTCAGCTCGGTGGAGTAGCTCATGATACCGTCGAAATAGACCTCCAGACGCTGGGTTCCGGTGCCGGAGAAGCTGCGGGTAAAGCTGCCCTGGCTCTTTTCAAGGGTGCCGGTAAACTGGGTCACGCCGCCCAGACGCACCTCAACGCTGACCTCTCCCTCGCCCAGAGGCAGGGGAATGGTGACGCTGACGGAATTTCCGCCGATGGCGCCGGTGTCGGGAACATCGGGTTCGCCGTTGCCTTCGCTGACATGGATGGTGACCTCGGTATCCTTGGCAAGGGCGCTGCCCTCGTTATAGTTCTGGAACACAACCTCGCCTTCGGGGGCAGTGTCGCTTTCAACGTATTTTATCTTTACGATAAGATCCGCGCCCTCCAGACGTGCCACGGCCTGAGCCTCGGTAAGACCCACTACCTTGGGCATTTCGGTGGTCTCCTCGGCAGCCTTGGTGCTGATGCGCAGGGTGACGGTGGCACCGTCACGGATGGTTTCGCCCTCCTGGGGGCTGGTGCTGAGAACCCGGTTTTCGTCTCCGGTGCTCTCAACGTTTACGATTTTCACGGTGAAGGTAACTTCATCGGCAATTTTGTCAAGCTCCGCCTCCGCTTCCACCCGTGTCAGTCCAATTACGCTCGGCATCTTGGTATCGGTGGTGCCGCTGCTGACGGTGACGCCTATCTGGCCACCGGTTTTAAGCTCGGCTCCGTGCTGGATATCCTGCTCAAGAATAACGCCCTCGGCGTAAACGCCGCTGGTCTCGTAATCCTTAACGACGATTTCAAATTCGGGGAAATTATCCCGGGCGTAATCCACGTCGTAGCCGCGAAGATCCGGCACGCTGATTTCGTCCACCACGGCAAAAAGGTCCTTTACGAAGAAATCCCAGAGGAAGTAGCTGACGCCGGCGATGAAAATCAGCACCACCATAACGCCTGCAAGAATTGTGACCTTACCGGCGCGGCGGTTGGCGGCGCGGTGCTCGCGTCTTTCGTCGGGTTCGGCAGACATCCGGGCCTCGGCCTGAGCCTTTCTTTTCAGCTCGTTGTTTTTCTTTTCCAGCAGAAGAAGCTCGGAAGAGTCCATCTTCACATCGTAATCGAAATTAATGTCGGGGTTTTTGCGGAATTCCTCCAGATCCTCCAGCATCTCAGTGGCGCTGGCATAGCGCTTGTCCATATCGGCGCACATGGCCTTCATGGTTATCATCTCGAGACCCTCGGGGATGGCCTCGTTAAGCTCTCTGGGGGATGCGGGAACGCTGCTGATGTGCTGAATTGCCACGGCCACGGGGCTGTCGCCCTCGTAGGGCAGGCGGCCGGTGAGCATCTCGTAAAGGACAACGCCGGCGGAATAAATGTCGGTGCGTTCATCCACACGGGCGCCCTTGGCCTGTTCGGGGGAAATATAGTGCACACTGCCCAGAGCCTCCTGGGACAGGGTATTCTGGCTGGATGCCACCCGGGCAATGCCGAAATCCGTAACTCTTACGCTGCCGTCGCGCAGAACCATTACGTTATGGGGCTTTACATCCCGGTGTATGATGCCGCAGCTGTGGGCGTGTTCAAGAGCCCGCACAATCTGGCTGATAAAATGCAGAGCCTCACGCCAGCTGAGCACGCCTTTTTTCTGCATATACTGCTTAAGGGACATGCCATCCACCAGCTCCATAACGATGTATTCCATCTCGGAGCTGCGGCTGACGTCGAAAACGGAAACTATATTGGGGTGGGAGAACATGGCGATAGCCTGACTCTCCGCGTGGAAACGCTGACGGAAGTCCGGGTCGGTGGCAAATTCGTCTTTGAGTATCTTTACCGCCACGTAGCGGTTAAGTCTGTGGCACTTTGCCCTGTATACCATGGCCATGCCGCCGGCGCCTACTTTTTCCATTATTTCATAGCGGTTATCCAGCATCATGCCGATATATTTATCTTTTTCCATGCTCTCACCTCCTATCTTTCAATGAGTACGATGGTAACGTTGTCCGGTGCGCCCCGCTTGAGAGCTATTTCCATCAGTCTGTGACAGCAGGTTTCCGGCTGCCCGCCGTGGATTACTTCGAAAAGTATTTCCGGGTCGCTGACAAGGTTTGAAAGTCCGTCGCTGCAAAGCAGGATGAAGTCACCGAATTTTGCGTCTACATTAAATATATCGCATTCGATATGCTTTTCCGTGCCTACGGCGCGGGTTATAAGATTTTTTATGGGGTGGCGGCGGGCACGCTCGCGGGTGATGTCGCCCCGCTGTATCATGTCCTCCACAACGCTGTGGTCAACGGTAAGACGCTCAATGCCCTCGGCTGTCACCAGATATGCGCGGCTGTCGCCCACGTTGACGACCACGGTGTTGCTGCCGCTCATAACGGCGGATACCAGCGTGGTGCCCATACCGTCGTATTCCTGACTTTCAAGGGATTTTTTGAAAACGGTGTAATTTGCCCGGGTTACGGCCTCCTTACCCAGAGCGGCGATGGCGTCCACTTTCATATTGGGGCGAAGTCTGCCCACCATTTCCTGCACGTAGGCGCTGACCGCCAGGGAACTGGCAACCTCGCCCGACTTTGCTCCGCCCATACCGTCGCAGACTACAGCCGCGCCCATATGTATGCCCTCGGGCATAAACGTTTCAAAGAAGTCCTGATTTTCTTTTCGCACCACACCGGCGCTGGTCAGTCCCCATGCTCTCATAGGCTATTCCTTTCAGCCGTTTTCTTTCTAAGCTGTCCGCAGGAGGCGTCGATATCGCCGCCAAGGCTGCGTCTTACGGTAACGTTTATCCCTGCCTGTTCAAGCTGGCGCCTGAACCGTGCAACCTTTTCCGCCGTGGAGGGCACAAGACCTCTGTCGGTGGGGTTGAGGGGGATAAGATTTACGTGGCTGCCCGTACCGCGAAGGTATTTTATAAGCAGCTTTGCCTGTTCGGGCGTGTCTGTCACGTCATTTATCATGGCATATTCATAGGATATGCGCCGGCCTGTCTTTTCAAAATACCTGCCGCAGCATTCCATAAGTTCCTCCACCGGATAGCGCCGGTTTATGGGCATTATGGTGGAACGGGTGTCGTTATCGGCGCTGTGCAGCGAGACCGATAAAGTTAATTGTATATGAAGCTCCGCCAGTTTGTCAATCTCCGGTACCAGGCCGCAGGTTGACAGGGATATGTGTCTCATACCGATATTGAGTCCCTCGGGACTGTTTACAAGTTCAAGGAAACGAAGGACATTTTCCATATTGTCCAGAGGCTCGCCTATGCCCATGAGAACGATGTTGGATATTTTCCGCCCGCTCTCTTTTGCGCTGGCGTATACCTGGTCCAGTATCTCCCCGGCGGTCAGGTCACGGACCTTGCCGCCCACGGTGCTGGCGCAGAAGGCGCAGCCCATGGCGCAGCCCACCTGGGTGGAAACACAGATGGTGTTGCCGTGGGCGTAGCTCATAAGAACCGACTCCACACAGCTTCCGTCGGCAAATTTCCAGAGGTATTTTATAGTGCCATCCAGCTTTGACTGCTGTCGGCGCTCCATGATGGGAGATTTGAGAAAATATGCCTTGGCAAGCTCCTCGCGCAGGGGTTTTGACAGGTTTGACATTTCCTCAAACTCCGCCCCCCGGTGAACCCACTGGAACACCTGCTTTGCCCTGTAACCGGGCTGACCCAGAGTCTTGAACTCGGCCTGAATTTCCTCCAGTGTCATGGATTTGATGTCCTTCAAATTAACTGTCCTTTCACTCAGCGCCGGCGGCGCATGACGCAGATATAAAATCCGTCGCAGCCGTCGCTGTGGGGATAGAGGGTACGCTCCGCTTCCTTTTCAAAGTCGGCGGTCATAAGAAACCTTTTCGTAACCGCGCCGTTTTCCTCGGGCAGTACGGTGCAGGTTGAATAGAGCAGCCTTCCGCCGGGTTTGACGTAGCGGGAAACGTTTTTGAGAATATTGAACTGGATGCCCGGCAGGTTTTTAAGCTCCTCCGGATCCTTGTAGCGGATGTCCGGTTTTTTACGGATAACCCCCAGACCCGAGCAGGGCACGTCGGCGATTACAAGGTCTGCCCGCCCCTCCAGAGCGCCGTCAAAAACCGAGGCGTTGGCGCAGCGGGTGGTGATGATGTCGATGCCCATGCGCTTTGCGGCTCTGTCAATCTGGCCCAGTTTGTTTTCTTGAACATCGCAGGAAAGAATACTGCCCTTGTTGTTCATCATAATGGCTGCGGCGAAGCTCTTTCCGCCGGGGGCGGCGCAGGCGTCGATAACAGTCATTCCGGGTTTGGGACCGGCCATCTGCACCGCAAGTCTTGCGGCGTTGTCCTGAATGTAAATGGCTCCCTTGCGGAAGGCCATAAGGGCCGAAGGGTCGCCGGCGCCGGTTATTTCAAAGGCGCCTTTGTTTTCGGTGTATTCCGCCTTGTCCACGTCCAGCATGGCCTTTACGGCGGAGGTAGTGCTTTTTATGCAGTTGAGCTGGGCGCATATGGGAGGGGGCGTGTTGTTTGCCGCCATAAGCTGCTCTGCCTCCCGCTGGCCCAGTACCTCCACGAACTTGTCATAGAGCCACTTGGGATGGCTGTAGAGCACGTGGGGCTGGCTGGGTTTGGGCAGGGTGTCTTTCAGACGGGAAACGTTTCTGAGCAGGGCGTTGCACAGTCCGGCGGCTCTTTTGGAGCATTTTTTGTTTGCCTGCCGCACCGCCTCGTTTACCGCGGCGGAGTGGGGTATCTTGTCCATGAACATTATCTGATAGACGCCCAGGCGGAGAATATCCGGCAGGGCGGGCTCCATCTTTTTAATGGGCACGGTGGAGATACTTTCGATGTAGTGGTCGATAAGAAGTTTATTCTGAATTACACCGTAGCACAGCTGGCGGGCCAGCCCCGCCTCACGGCTGTCAAGGTCGGTGTTTCTGAGATAGCTGTCCGCCCAGGCGCCGTCCTTGCGCCAGGCTCTAAGGGCGCTCAGCGCCGCGTCACGTCCGGTCACAGCCTGTTGCCCCGGAGGAATACCTCCACGCTCATGCGCTTTCCGCCCTCGGCCTGAATTTCGGTAAGGGCAATGACCTGGCCGCCGCCGCAGGCGATTTTTATGCCGTCCTTATCGGCGGAAATCAGTTCTCCGTCGGCCTTCACGGTTTTTTCAGCCGTGGGAACAGCCTTGAAAACTTTGAAATTGCGGCCGTTTATAACAGTCTTTGCCACAGGCCAGGGGTCAAGGCCGCGGACGAGATTTTTTATATCCTCCGGAGATTTGGAAAAATCGATAAAGCTCATTTCCTTGCTCAGCTGAGGCGCAAGTGTGGCCTCCGCGTGATTCTGAGGGGTGCGCTTTATATCTCCGCAGGCGATGTCTGCGCAGCACTTGCAAAGAAGCTCCGCGCCCATAACGGAGAGCCTGTCAAAAAGCTCGCCGCTGGTTTCGTATTCGCCAACTTCGGTTTCGGATATTTCGATAATGTCGCCGCTGTCCAGCTCGGTGGTGATATAGGCGCAGGTAACGCCACCCACCCTGTCGCCGTTGAGCACCGTCCACTGGATAGGAGCGGCACCGCGGTACTTGGGCAGCACGCTGCCGTGGATATTTATGGCACCCAGAGGAGGTATAGCCAGAATTTCGTCGGGAATGATGCGTCCGTAGGCCACAACCGCCAGAAGGTCGGGAGAGAGCTCCTTAATAAGAGCCTCGGCGGTACCGTCACGGAGCTTTTCCGGCTGATAGACGGGTATACCGGCGGCCTGGGCTACCTCTTTTACAGCAGTGGGCTGCAGCTTGTGTCCCCGGCCCTTGGGTCTGTCCGGCTGGGACACGGCACCGATAACGTCAAATCCACCGTCAATGAGTCCTTTAAGGCAGGTGGCGGCAAAATCGGGAGTTCCCATGAAAAGAATTTTCATGCGGTCTCAGTCCTCCATATCCTCTTCGGCCTCGGCGCGGCGGATTTCAATAAGCTCTTCCTCGCTGATAAGTTCGTCACAAAGCTCGGTAAAAACGTGTCCTTCAAGATGGTCAAGCTCGTGGCAGAAGCAGCGGGCGGTGTAATCCTCGCCGTCGGCCTCAAACCAGTTGCCGAAGCGGTCCTGAGCCTTCACCTTTACATACCAGGGGCGCGTTACAAGGCCGAACCGACCGGGAACGCTGAGGCAGCCTTCGTAGTTTTCCTCTTCGCCCTCGGTTTCGATGATTTCGGGGTTTACAAGCTCTACCATCTCCTCATCGTCGTTTACAACGATGACCGCGCGGCGCAGTACACCCACCTGGGGCGCTGCCAGACCCAGACCGCCGGACGCGGCCAGAGTTTCGCGCATATCGTCAAGTAGCTGGTGCAGACGGGGGTTGAAATCGGTTACGGGACGGCTCTTTTTAAACAGAGTTTCGTCGGTGGTGTCGATTATAGTTCTAAGTGCCATTTTTTCTTACGGGTCAACGTCGATGTAAACGTTCACCCTGCCTCCTGCAAATTCTTTTAATATGCCCCCCAGAAGCGCCCGTGTCTGCCTGTCGTTGCGGCAGAGAAGAGTCAGTTTCCAGCGGTAGCGGTTGTTCATTTTAACTATCTGATACGGCGCGGGGCCAAGCATCTTCATGGGCATTTCCGGGTACTCCCGGCGTATGACCTGACTGAGTCTGTCCCGGAAAGCCACGCAGGTGCGGAGAGTTTCCGCCTCGTCCATGCCGGAAGCGGTGACCGCAATCATATCGGCAAAGGGCGGACAGCTCTGAACTCTGCGCCGGCGTATTTCGTCGGCGTAAAAGCCGTGGTAATCCTGTCTGGACGCCAGCTGTATGACCTCGTTTTCCGGAGTGTAGGTCTGAATTACAGCTCTGCCGGGGCTGTCGCCCCTTCCGGCGCGGCCAACCACCTGTGTTATGAGGGAAAATGTCCTCTCCCCCGCCCGGAAGTCGTCCACGTAAAGTCCCATATCGGCGGCAAGAACGCCAACCAGAGTCACGTTTTCAAAATCCAGACCCTTGGTGACCATCTGGGTGCCAAGGAGAACAGGGACTTTTTCTTCCCGGAATTTTGTAAGTATACGGTTGTGGCTGCCGGCGGCGGTAACGGTGTCCGCGTCCATACGCAGTATTTCCACACCGGGGAACATTTTTTCAAGCTCCTGCTGTACCTTCTGAGTGCCGGCGCCCACATAGCGCATCAGTCCGCCGCACCGGGGACACAGTTCCATATACCCCTCGCTGTGACCGCAGTAGTGGCACATGAGCCTCTCGCCCTGGCTGTGCCAGGTCATGGGTACGCTGCAGTTGGGACAGTAGTGGATATAGCCGCATTCGGCGCAGGAGCGCAGGCGGCTGCTGCCCCGGCGATTAATGAAAAGAATGCTCTGCTTTCCGGCGGCGATGTTTCGCTGAAGCTCCGTTTTCAAAACGTCGCTTATAAGGCCGCCGTTTCCCCGGCGAAGCTCCTTTTTCATGTCCGCGATGAGCACTGCGGGCAGGGGCGCGTTATTGTAGCGCTGCTTCAGCGAAAAGCTGTGATAGCGTCCCTTTGCGGCATGGTAGGCGCTTTCAATGTCGGGGGTAGCGCTGCCAAGAAGGAGCATTGCCCCCTCGGCGCCGCAGCGGTATTTCGCCGCCTGACGGGCGTGATAACGGGGGTTGCTTTCGGATTTGTAGGTGCGTTCCTGTTCCTCATCGATGATGATAAGACCAAGATTTTTTACAGGTGCGAAGATTGCCGAGCGGGTGCCCAGAACCACCTGCGCCTCACCGCATCGGATGCGCTTGTATTCGTCAAACCTCTCTCCGGAGCCCAGGGCGCTGTGCATAAGGGCGGCCTTCTCTCCGAAACGGGCGGCAAAAACGCTCATAAGCTGGGGGGTGAGGGCAATTTCCGGTACAAGTACAATGGCTCCCCTGCCCTGCTGCAAAGCCTTTTCCACAAGGCTGAGATAAACCTGGGTCTTGCCGGAGCCGGTTACGCCGAAAAGCAGTGCCGCCTGTGGTTTTTGAGAGTTCAAAAGCTCCGTCAGTCCCTCCAGCACCTGCTGCTGGTCGTCGGTAAGTTTGGAGCGCCTGTCCTCCGCCGTAGCAAATTTCGGGCGGCGAAGCACCTCTTTTTCCTCCACGGTCACAAGGCCGGCCTTTTCAAGGCCCTTTATCGCGGCGCCGGTGCACTGGGCAAAGTCACATATTTCCCTCTGCCAGCCGCAGCCGATGGCGGCAAGAAGCTCTGCCACCCGGGCCTGCACCGGGGCGCTTTTCTTCTTGCGGGAGGCAAACTCCAAAAGCTCCTCGGGTGGGACGCATATTTCCACCATGTTTTCGGTTTTGTCCGTGCCCTTCATTCGGGCGGTGGTGGCGTCCTGCAGCACGCCCTTTGAAACCAGGGCGGACAGGTGGGGTCTGAAATTTTTGCCGCTGAGGGCGGCGGCTAAAGTCTTGACGTCGATTTTGCCCCGGTTTGCCTGCACAGCGTCATACACGGCCTGCTGGCCGGGAGAAAGTTCCTCCGCCGGGGTGTCGCCCAGAACATATTCTTCTTTCAGAGCAAACTGGTAACCTGCCGGAAGCATGGCTCTGGCCGCCTCGTAAAGTGTGCAGAAGCAGTTTTCCCGAAGCCACAGCGCCATTTTTACAGACCGCTCGTCCAGATAGGGCTCCTCATCCAGCAATGCGCGAATCGCCTTGGGCGAGGAGTGTTTGGTGGTGCCCTGCTCCAGAGCCAGTATCAGCCCCTCCCGCAGACGGTTTCCCCTGCCGAAAGGCACCAAAACCCTCTGCCCGACCCGGGCGGCTGCCGCCAGAGACTCAGGCAGAAGGTAGTCAAAGGGTTTATCCGCGGCATAATTCAGGCCGTCCACCGCCACGCGGGCGTATGCGGGCACAGTCATGTCAAAACTCCTTAAAAGTGCTTACTCCTCGTTTTTTACATAAGCGGTCAGCTCGCCCCGGGCAACCTCGTGCACGGCGATGCTGATGGGTTTTTCGATAAGAATTTCGCCGCGGCTTTCGGCTTCCAGAGATATCTGGCGGGCGCGGCGGGCCACTACGTTAACCAGCAGGTAACGGTTGTCAACATTCTTCAGAAGGTCCTGTACGGGGGGATAGAGCATCATGGTGTTTATTTCTCCTTTTCCTTTTTAACGATATCCATAAGGTCTGAAAGAGCCTTTTCAAGCTCGTCGTTTATCACGTGATAGTCATAGTTGCAGCGCAGGGCATATTCCTCTCTTGCGATGGTCATGCGGCGCTGAATGGTTTCCTCGTTTTCGGTTCCCCGGCCCCGCAGGCGGCTTTCCAGAATTTCAAAGGTGGAAGGGCTGAGGAATATCATGGTGGCATCGGGGCAGCGCTGCTTTACCTGCAGACCGCCCTGAACCTCGATTTCCAGCACCACGTCCCGGCCCTGATTGCGAAGTTCTTCCACCTTTTTCGCCGGAGTGCCGTAATAGTTCCCGGCGTAGCTGGCGTATTCAAGAAATTCGCCCTTTTCGATAAGCTCCTCAAAGCGGGGCTTATCCATAAAAAAGTAGTGCTGGCCGTCAACTTCGCCGGGTCTGGGTGCGCGGGTGGTGGCGGAAACGGAATAGGCCGCGTTGGGCCATGCGGCGAAAAATTTTCCCAGTACCGTACCCTTGCCGGCGCCGGAGGGGCCGGAGAGCACGATAAGCAGTCCCTTTTTCATTCTTCCTCTTCCTCCATGGGTACGTCGGTCTTGCCCACGGCGCGGTTGGAAATGGTTTCGGGCTGGATTGCGGAGAGGATTATGTGACCGCTGTCCATAATGATAACGGCGCGGGTGCGGCGACCGTACGTTGCGTCAATGAGGGCACCCCTGTCGCGGCCTTCCTGAATGATACGCTTTATTGGCGCGGATTCGGGGCTGATCATTGCAACCACACGGTCGGCGGATACCACGTTGCCGTAGCCGATGTTTATAAGTTTCATGTTCCGCCTCCCGGTTTATTCGATGTTCTGTATCTGCTCGCGGATCTTTTCAAGCTCGGCCTTCAGCTCGATAACACAGGACGCCTGAACGGCGTCGTTGGCCTTGGAGCCGGTGGTGTTGGCCTCACGGTTGAGCTCCTGAAGCAGAAAGTCCAGCTTTCGTCCGATGGGGCCGCCGCCGGAGAGCATGGTCTCCATCTGAGCCAGATGGCTGCGAAGGCGTACAGTCTCTTCGTCCACGGAAACCTTGTCGGCAAAAATAGCGGCCTCCTGCAGTATTCTTACGCTGTCAATGGCGGCGCCCTGAAGCACCTCCTCCATTTTAGCCGTAAGGCGGGCGCGGTATTCCGATACTGTGACCTCGGTGCGCTCCTCAATGCGGGAGGTTATTTCCTCTACCGTTTTGGCACGGGCGCGGATATCGGCAGCCAGAGCCTCTCCCTCGCGAAGGCGCATTTTTTCGTAATCTTCAAGGGCAGCCTCCATAACCTGCAGCAGGTCGGCCACCACTTCCTCCGCGTCCTCCTCGGCCTTTTTGGCGATGAGTACGTCGGGCAGGCGGGACGCACCGGATACGGTCAGGTCGTTTTTAAGTCCGTATTCCTTTTCGATGGATGCAAAGGCATCCAGATAGGCCTGCAGCAGGGGCTTGTTGATGCTTATCTCAACATCCTGCGCGCCGGCGTTGCCCACGGTTATGTATACGTCCACCTTGCCTCTGGAAACGGTTTTCTGCAGGCGGGATTTCAGCGCCTCCTCGGCGTAGGAATATATACGGGGCAGCTTGATATTCACGTCAAGGTAACGGTTGTTAACGCTTTTGATGTCCACGGAAATTTCTCTGCCGTGAAGAATTTCCTTACTGCGGCCGTAGCCGGTCATGCTTTTGATGCTTGCCATTTTCACTTCTTCTTTCGTCGGTTGTTATAGGTCACTACCAGCATTGAAAATGCAATGTCATAAACCACAAAGGCCACATTGCCAACAAGATAAACGGCCCAGTATACCATTTTTCCAACGCTGACCATCTGTAAAAACATTCCCTGCAGGCCGAAAACAAGGGCGGTAAGCAGGAAGTTGAACATTGCCAGCTTCATAAGCCACTCAAGAATATGGGTGGGCGCCCGCTCAAACAGGCTTTTGAGCACGGCATAGTGGCCGAAAAGCAGTACGTAAACCGCAGCGCAGCCTTTTACGGGTACAAGCAGTACGCTGAGCACCGCCGTTGCCGCGTATATCAGAAGTCCCCAGCGCAGACCGTGGTGAATTACCGCGATGGCGGGGATAAGACCCGCCACGGCCAGAAGGCTGATGCGGGCGGGAGGGAAAAGGGCGGCGATGTATACGAACACAACGGACACCGCCGTTAAAATGCCGCTGAGGGCAAGGGCTTTAGTTTGCTTTTTCATGGGTCTCCTTAATTTCCGCAGCAGCTGCAAAGCAGATTGGCGCACAGCAGGCTGGTGCAGCAGTCCATACCGCCGCAGGCCGTGGTGTGCACGTCACCGTAGGGATTGGCGCCGCCCCGCAGAGAGGCAAGGGCGCTCTGATATTCCACATTGTTGGGTTCCATACCGCAGGCGGTTTCATAGCAGCGCATGGCCTCGTCCATCCAGCCGCGCTTCTGACACAAGGCGCCCCGGAGGAAATACCACTCCGCATTTCGCACGGAGGAGGCGTTGAGTTCCCGCTCGGCCTCGTCAAGGCGGTTGTAATTGAGAGCCTGACGGACTTTCTGGAACTGTCCGCTGCCGCCGGAAGTGTAGTTTTGCTGGCGCTGGTACTGGTGCTGGTAGCCACGGTTGGCGCCGTATGCTCCGTATCCTCCGTAAGCGTTGTTGGAACCGTAGGCGCCGCCGGTGCTTCTGCCGGCGCGCTGCTTGTTTATTTCGTCGTAGGCCTGGTTTATCTCCTTCATCTTCTCCTCCGCCAGGTCGGCAAGAGGATTGTTTTTATAGCTGTCGGGATGATATTTCCGAGCCAGGTCGCGGTATGCTTTTTTTATTTCCTCGTCAGAAGCCTGAGGGCTGACACCGAGGACGGAATAAGGGTCTGTCATTTTATTCTCCTTAAGGCGCTGTGCGCCGGTTTATGTCAGTTGAGTTTCCCGCTGTGTCTGCCGGGGCGTGTCTTTGGCCACTGTCCGGCCAGAACCAGATTTGCCGCCGAGGGCATGCCAAGGGAAATTATATTTTCTATTATTCCCCTGTCGCGCCCCAGCTCCATCAGAGCCGCGGCGCTCATTGCGGCGGCGCAGGAGGCCCCGAGAGTTTCCCGCAGACGCTCTTTCTGCTCAGGTGAAAGTTCTCCCCCCTCCAGACCGAAGCGTCCCGCGAGAGGGTTGTAGGCTCCCTTTTGCGCATCCTCGCCCAAATCGTCACAGGCATCCACGATGTATATCCACCGGCCCGTGTGATAGAGCAGTTCTCGGGCGCAGCGGCGGTTTGCCTCGCCCTCAAAGAGGAAATCCAAAGAGGCCAGAAGCTCTGCAAAGGTATCCGCCGTTTCGTCAAGGCTTTGGCAGCCCGCTTTTTCAAGTTCGGCAAGGCGCCGGACGTTTTCGCCCACGGCTTTGTCAAATCCGGGCAGCTTTCTTTCCGCCTTTTTAAATCCCCGTTTCAGAAAAAGCAGGGCGGCGCGGGCGGCAAGTTTTTTTCCGCCGGGGTCTGAAAGCTCGTCTGTCAGTTTCCATTTGAGCAGTATCACCCCGGCTGCCGCCGCAGCCTCCATTGAGGCGGTCTTTACCGCGGCGCAGCGCTTTTTAAAACAGCCCGCGGCGCAGCGGCAGGTATATTCCTCCTGCTCCAGCCGGTTTCCCGACAAAAGCAGGGCAAGGAAGGCAAAATCGTAGTTAAGGGAAAAGGTCATCGCCGCACCGTAATCGGCCTTCATCGCCCGGCACAGCCCGCAGTAGGCCGCCTTGTAGCGTTCCAGTTCCCAGACCTTCAATTCTCCCTTAAACGGTCTGACGTATCCGAACATCAGTTTTCAGTCACGCTGGCCACGGCCTCGTAGGTGCCCAGAACACCAACGTTTTCATAACCCTCCACGGTTATCTCAACAGGCACGGTTATGTTGCCGGTGATGCCGTTTGCCAGGGCAAAATCGGCAATTGCGGTGATGTTCTCCGGTGTAATGGCCGCAACCTCGGCGGAATTGCCGCGAAGCTCCACTTTTATACTGCTGGTACGGAGCTCCACTTCGCTGTCGGCGGGGAGATTTTTTAGTTCAATGTCGGTAATCTCTACCACCTGCGTTGCCACACCGACGGTCTTGACGGTGACCTTGGCCTGGGTTTCGCCGGTAATATTTCTGACGTCGTTGGGCAGGGGTATCTCCAGACGGAGCACGTCGCCGTTTCTCACCTCCGCCAGGTCAACGGGAAGATAGATGGTGTTGAGCTCCTCAAGCACCGCCGCGTCACCCACCAGAGTGAGTTTGCCGGGCATTACGTTGAAGGTGGTGTTTTTGTCAGTAAGGCCTCCGCCCTCAATGGCAGACACATCCAGCACAACTTCCTTTTCCATCAGCACGCCGTAGACAAAGCTGACTTCGTCCGTTTCGCGGGTTATGGCAAGGCTCTCCACCGCTTCTCCGTCCCGGTCTATCAGAATGTAGTCGGAGGTGCCCTGAACCGTTTCGTCCAGGTCGGTGCGGTTGAGAGTAACCAGCGCCCGTTCCACTTCCGCCAGCTCCTTTTCGGTGCCGAAAATCTTTACCGTGGCGGGGCTGAATTCAAATCCGGAGGAGGTATATCCCTCCTGAATACTGCCTGTAAAGTCGCCGATTACCTCCACGTCCTTTGAGGTGAGCTTGTAAAGGGCCACGGTGATGTAGCCGTTGTTTTTTGAAAAGTCAAAGTCCGATGAGCTGACCCCGTTGGGGAACTCCACGTCGTACTGCAGGGTATAGGTGCCGGCGGTACGGATTGCGGTCAGGTCAACGTTTATGGTCATATTGTTTTTGTTGAGCTTGTTTATGTCGCTGCGGCGTCCGGAGAAGTTGAGGGTCATATACTCCACCTTCTCCTCGTCGCCAATGACAAGGCTGCGGTTATCCCGCAGGGACTCCTCGCCCTCGTAGACCACGGGGATATTTTTGATGGTGATATCCGTTTCGCTGTTTTCAACGTTCACCACGTATATCCAGAAGCCGATGGCGATGATTATCGATATGATAGCGTAAAAAAGCTTTTTATCAAGAATCTTTTTTATCATTCTTTTTCACCTTGAAGTTGCCCTTGAAGAAATTTACAACTGCGTCGCCGGCCTTGACCGTTTCCTCGGCGTTGACCAGATATTCCTTCAACAGCTTGTCCAGCGCGTCTTTGTTGAGGTTTGTGGTGAACTTTCCGTTGACCGCGGCGGAGATGCTGCCGCGCTCCTCGGAAACGATGATTATCAGCGCGTCGCTGCTTTCGCTCATGCCCACGCCGGCACGGTGGCGCATGCCGAATTCCTTGTTCATGTTGGTCTTGGTCATGGGGAGCATGCAGCCTGCCGCGGCGATGCGTCCG
Organism: Oscillospiraceae bacterium; assembly: GCA_017439805.1. Lineage (GTDB taxonomy): Bacteria > Bacillota > Clostridia > Oscillospirales > Oscillospiraceae > RGIG3171. The sequence continues at coordinate 26,229 of JAFSIK010000060.1, read as the reverse complement.
TCGCGGATTATCATGGCGCCGTCATGAAGAGCCGCCTTGGGAAAGAAAATGTTTTTCATAAGCTCTGCGGAGGCCGTGGCGTCGATGACGGTGCCGGTGCGGATGTAGTCGTCAAGACGGTCCTCCCGCTCGAAAACTATCAGCGCGCCGTAGCGGCTCCAGCTAAGATCGGTGCAGGCCTGAACAGTCTGGTCTATCATCCGCTCGGTATCGCTGCTGCCGCTTTCACGGCTGAGCAGACGATTGAGACCCACGCCGCCGAAACGCTCCAGGAAGCGGCGTATCTCCGGCTGGAAGATGATGACCAGCGCCAGAACGCCGATGGATATGGCCTTGCTGATGATAAAGTTTATCATCTTCAGGCCGATCAGTTGGGAAACCACCAGCGCAACAAGCAGCAGCACGATGCCCTTTATAAGTCTGCCGGCGCTGGTGCCTCTGATAAACAGCAAAATACGGTAGACGATATACGCCACCACTGCGATGTCGATTATATCGGCTACTCCGATAGGCAATATGAAACTTGCAATATTTTGGAGGCCCTGAGACAGCATTTCAATCCCCCTTTGGCCGCGAATACATATATTTAATCAATTTATTATACTATACATGGGAAAGAATAGCAAGCAGATTTCGGCTCTTTCACAGTCGCGAAAGAGCCTTTATCAGCATATCTGCCTGCCGCAGGGTATTGAACGAGGAGGGGCTGATACGAACAGTTCCGGTATCCAGAGTGCCGGCAGTGCGGTGAGCCAGTGGCGCGCAGTGCATCCCCGCCCGCACGGCAAAGCCCATTTCTCCCAAAATCTGCGCCGTTTCCTCGCTGTCCGTCCCCTCTTTCACCACGGACAAAACTCCGGCCTGATTTTCGCTCTTTCGGGCCAGATACACCCGAAAACCGCCTATCTCCTGTAATTTTTCCCCGATATGGCGGGTAATTTTCCTTTGGTGAGCCATTATCGCGGCCGGCGTGGTTTGGTTTACATAATTTATGCCCTCCAAAAGTCCCGCTATGCCCGGAACATTAGCCGTTCCCGCCTCCAGAGCGTCGGGAAGATAGGGCGGCATATCCTGACTTTTGCTCTCGCTGCCGGTACCTCCGAAAATAAGCGGTTTTGGCTCCGCGCCGCAGATGAGTATGCCCGGTCCCTGTGGACCGTACAGGCCTTTGTGTCCCGGCAAGGCTATAAATGCACAGCCCATGCCCCCTGCGTCAATGTCCACGCTGCCCGCCGACTGAGATGCGTCCAGAATCATTGCAGCGCCGTATTTTTTGCAGAGCCGCGCCACCTCCTCTGCAGGCTGTATAAAGCCAAAAACGTTGGAAACGTGGTTAAGTATCACCACTTTTGCCCCGTTTTCAAGCTCTTTCCGGAAGTTTTCCACCACTTCTTCCCCGTTGAACAGCCTTCCCGCAGCCACGCGCACATCGGCGCCTATGGCGTGCAGAGGGCGTGTTACCGCATTGTGCTCATAACCGCTGATCGCCACCCTTGTGCCCGGTCGCACCAGGCTGTTTATGGCGATGTTCAGACCGTGAGTAGCGCTGGAGGTGAATACTATTTTCTCCGGGTCGTCCGCCTTGAACAGCTCTGCCGCGGCCTTTCTGCAGCGGTATACCACCTCCGCCGCAGCCATGGCCGGAGCATGCCCTCCCCTGCCGGGACTGGCGCAGTGGAGTATGGACCGCCGCACCCCTTCGGGCACGGCTTTAGGTTTACATAATGTTGTTGCTGCATTGTCAAAATATACTACGCCGCTCACAGTGGCACCTCCAGATAATTTCCGGAGCCGGTGGCGGCAAAAATTTTTTCAATATTTATCCCCTGACTTCTCAGATGCGCCGCCGCCCTTGCAGCCTCCTGCGAGCGCACTTTAAGCGAATGAGAGCAGCCCTTGGGCGAAACGCCGGAGGGCGTTTTTATAACCGCAGCGCGGATACCGGCCGCGCCGAGAATGTCCCGCGCCCTCTGGGCGTAAGTCAGACTGCGCAGTGCCAGCAGATAAAATTCCATACATATCACCTCTTTAATATGATATGCCCGCCTCCGGCGCCCTGTCAGAAAATAAAAAAACCGCCTCCGCGGCTGCGGAAGCGGTTTTGAAAATTCTATTAAAGAGCGGCCTTGGCCTTCTCGCACAGAGCGGTGAAAGCGGTGGCGTCGTTGATAGCCATTTCGCTCAGGCTCTTGCGGTTGATCTCCACGCCGGCCTTCTTCAGACCGTTCATGAGGGTGGAGTAGTTCATGCCGTTGAGCTTGGCAGCGGCGCTGATACGGGTGATCCACAGGCGGCGGAAATCTCTCTTCTTGTTCTTTCTGCCGACATAGGCGTATACGCCGGACTTCTTAACGGCCTGCTTGGCCATCTTGAAGTGCTTGGACTTGCTGCCCCAGTAACCCTTGGCCAGCTTCAGTACTTTATTTCTTCTTTTGCGCGTCATCATTGCGCCTTTAACTCTTGCCATTTCGTTTGCCTCCTATATGTGAGTTGAAATCAATTCTTATTTGTAGGGGATCATCTTCTTGACGGCGGCCTCATTGGTCACGTCGGCATAGGCGCCCTGACGCAGGGTTCTTTTACGCTTGGTGGTCTTCTTGTTGAGGATGTGGCTCTTAAAAGCACGAGCGCGCTTTACCTTGCCGGACTTGGTAAGGGAGAATCTTTTCTTCGCGCCGCTGTGGGTCTTTACTTTGGGCATGGTAGTACTCCTTCCGTATTAAGGCGTGATATCACGCTTTTATTTATTTCTTTCACGGGCACAGCCCGTTAAATACGATTATTCCTGAGCAGCCTCTTCCTTGGCCTTGGCTTCCTTTTCGGCCTTTTCCTTGGCGGCAGCCTTGAGTTCCTTGCTGGTCTTGGGAGACAGGAAGATGATCATGTGGCGGCCTTCAAGCTTGGGCATTTTATCAAGGCTGGCGATCTCGCTGCATTCCTGGGCGAACTTTTTCAGCAGATCCTCACCAATGTTGGTGTGGGCCATTTCTCTGCCGCGGAAACGCACGGCTACCTTGACGCGGTTGCCTTCCTTAAGGAATTTCTGGGCGTTTTTCAGTTTTACGTTAAAGTCGTTCTGGTCGATAACCGGGGACATGCGGATCTCTTTGATCTCCACAACGCGCTGGTTTTTCTTGGCTTCCTTCTCGCGTTTGGCCTGCTCAAAACGGAACTTGCCGTAATCCATGAGCTTGCACACGGGAGGATTGGCGTTGGGGGAGATTTTTACCAGGTCAAGCTCTCTCTCCTCGGCGATTGCCAGAGCTTCCTGGGCAGTCTTGATACCGAGCTGTTCGCCGTCGTCGCTGATAAGACGAACCTGGGCATCGCGGATCTCTTCGTTGATCTGATGACTCTGAGCGCTAATTATAAAACACCTCCGAAATTAAAAAAACGGACGCTCTGATGGCATCCGCAACAAAAACCGGGCGCACCCGGATTAAAGCTTTGTTGACCTCTTCGACAAATCTGGAGGTGAGGACGGATACCACCGACCTTCTTTATTTTGCTGTGAAATTATATCAGTGTTTTTTGCGTTTGTCAATTGTTTTAATGAAAAAAATAATGTATAATGTGCTCAATAATTACTGGAGGATTAAATGGACAAGTTTAATTTGTGTATTCCCTGCCTGTTCGGGCTGGAGGGTCTGGTAGGCAACGAACTGCGCCGCATGGGCGTGGAGAACGTTGCCCCGGAAAACGGCCGTGTTTTTTTCACCGGCTCCGCCGCCGACATCGCAAGGGTAAATATGTTTTCCAAGTTTGGCGAGCGCGTTCTGATGGTGCTTGGCAGCTTTGACGCAAAGACCTTTGACGAGTTGTTTCAGGGCGTGACCCGGCTTCCCTGGGAGGATTTTATCCCCGCCGACGGACGCTTCCCTGTTAAAGGTTTTTCCATTAACAGCACCCTTTTCTCTGTGCCCGATTGCCAGAAAATCGTGAAAAAAGCTGTCGTGGAGCGGCTTAAGAAGAAATATCGGGTGGAGTGGTTCAAGGAAACCGGTGAGCTTTACCAGATACAGTTTGCCCTTAACCGTGACCGTGCCACTCTTTACATCGACACCTCCGGCGAGGGTCTTCACAAGCGGGGCTACCGCGCCAAAGGAAACGTGGCGCCCATTCGTGAAACTCTGGCCGCAGCAATGGTGGATATTGCCCGCTACAGGGGCAAGGGGGAGTTTTTGGATCCCTTCTGCGGCTCCGGTACCATCGCCATCGAGGCTGCTCTGGCGGCTAAAAACCGGGCTCCCGGCATCAACAGACATTTCCAGGCCGAAACCTGGCGCTGGCTGGACAACTCCATCTGGGAAAAGGCCCGTCAGGAGGCCAGAGATAAGGAATTTTCCGGCGAATATCTGATTTTCGCATCTGACATTGACGAAAAATGCGTGGCTCTAAGCACCGAAAACGCCCGCAAGGCCGGCGTTGGCTCTATGATACGTTTCTCCCAGGGTGACGCAAGAAAGCTCGCCCGCAGCACCGACAGGGGCGTAATAGTCACCAATCCCCCCTATGGCGAGCGTCTTCTGGAAAAAAAGCAGGCGGAGGAACTTTATGCGGATTTCGGCAAGGCGCTGGAGGCGCTGGAAGGCTGGTATGTTTACATTCTGTCCTCTCACACCGAATTTGAGCGTTCCTTCGGCCGCAACGCCGACAAAAAGCGCAAGCTCTATAACGGCATGATAAAGTGCGACCTTTTCATGTATAACTAAAACAAAAAGCACCCGTTTCCGGGTGCTTTTCATTTTTAAGTTGGGGTAACTTATTTTACCTCTACCTCGGCGCCGGCTTCCTTCAGCTTGGCGGCGATGGCTTCGGCTTCCTCGGCGGAAACCTTCTCCTTGACGGCCTTGGGGGCGGCGTCAACGATTTCCTTGGCTTCCTTCAGGCCCAGGCCGGTGATCTCGCGAACAACCTTGATAACATTGATCTTGCCAGCGCCAGCGTTGGTCAGAACAACGTCAAACTCGGTCTGCTCGGCAGCGGCGGCAGCGCCGGTGTCAGCAGCGGCGGCGGGAGCGGCAGCCATAGCGGCGGCGGATACGCCGAACTCATCCTCGAGGGCATGTACGAGCTCGGAGAGCTCCAGAACAGTAAGAACTTTGATCTCTTCGATCAGAGCAGTGATTTTTTCGCTAGCCATTTTAATTTTCCTCCTATAATGTAAGATTAGTTACGAATTATTCCGCGGCAGCTTCTTCAGCTGCAACGGGGGAGCCGCCCTTCTGCTCTACGACCTGGGCCAGTACATAAGCCAGGCCAGAGATGGGGGCCAGCATGGTACCCAGAACCTGGGCACGCAGTACGGGGATGGGAGGAATGGCGGCCAGCGCCTTAACCTCTTCCACGGACATGACTCTGCCATCCATGAAGCCGCCCTTGATTTCGAAATACTTGGGCATCTTCTTGGCAAAGTCCTCGACATTCTTTGCGGGAGCGATGGGGTCGGTCATGCTGATGGCAAGAGCGGTGGTGCCGTTGAGCACGGGCTCCAGCTCGTCAAGACCGGCGTTTTTGATCGCAAAGCGGGTCAGGGTGTTCTTGACAACGGCATACTCAACGTCGTTATTGCGCATTGCGGCACGAAGAGCGGTGTCTTCAGCTACGGTAATGCCCTTGTAATCGACCAGTACGCCGGCGGCAGCGCCTTTGAGCTTTTCGGTCAGCTCAGCGACGATTGCCTGCTTCTCTGCTAATACTTTTGCGTTCGGCATGTTTTCACCTCCGGGTAAATGATGCGCGTCCAAAAGAAAAAACCCTCCATACCAAAGGCATGAGGGCACAAGCATACTAAGGGTAGTATAAAAAACACTTGATGCTCTCCTCGGCAGGCGGACGGACCTTTACAGCTTAAAGCTGCCTGCTGTCTTTGGAACGCAGGGCATATATTATCACAGGATTTTTCCTTTGTCAACAGGTTTTTTATATATTATATAGTAGGGGTATAAAACAGGCCACCCGTGATGGGTGGCCTGCTTGTTATTGGATGGTAAACTCGGCGGAGAGTTCGTGTTCACCGTTGATGCCTACAACGATACGGTAATCCCCGCTTTCTAATGTTCCGTATATGTACTTCCAATCGTAAGTTATAAATACGTTTTGTTCTTCGCCCGAAGGAGGTAAGCATATCGCCCAAGCATCAAAAGGGGTGGGTTCGTTTATTGTTTCGATTTTTTTCCACTTATTTTTATCTGCTTTTTGTAAATAAAAGCTTGCCCCAACAAGAAGGTCGGTACGGTCTGTAGTATTTACATAGTGAAGTTTTAAACTCGTGTTTGTTATTGTTGAATCAACAACTTCGACATACACTCTATCTGGCGTCGCTTTACCAGTTGAAATACTTGGTTCAATGGTGCAACCTGTCAAAAAAATCAGAAACAGTATAATCGTTAAAACTTTTTTCATTTTAACCCATTCCCTCTCTGACCCGGGCGAGCTTGGTTTCGTCTGTGTGTGTAAGGGGAATCTAATGGTACAGGTGTCTATATATAGGATACCGCAACACTTTATTGCAAGTCAATGAACACAAAAAACAGAAAACCGATGGGATTTTTAGCTGAAATATCCAACTGCATATTTTAAAAAAGAAAACCTCCGGATTTCTCCGGAGGTTTTTACTTTGAAGGTTAGGCCATGGCCTTGGCGGTGTTAACCTTGATGCCGGGGCCCATGGTGGAAGCGGTAACGCAGCTGCGGATGTACTGACCCTTGGCAGCGGCGGGCTTGGCCTTTACGATGGCGGTGATGAGAGCGTTGTAGTTATCGTACAGCTTCTCGGCGCCGAAGGAAGCCTTGCCGATGGGGCAGTGGATGATGTTGGTCTTGTCCAGACGGTACTCGATCTTACCGGCCTTGATCTCGGCGATAGCCTTGGCTACTTCGGGAGTTACGGTGCCGGCCTTGGGGGAGGGCATCAGACCCTTGGGGCCCAGAACCTTACCCAGACGGCCAACTACGCCCATCATGTCGGGGGTAGCGACGACTACGTCATAATCGAACCAGTTTTCCTTCTGGATCTTCTCAACCATGTCCATACCGCCTACGAAATCAGCGCCGGCGGCGACAGCTTCGTCATACTTGGCGTCCTTGGCGAAAACCAGAACGCGGGCGGTCTTGCCGGTGCCGTGGGGCAGAACGATAGCGCCACGAACCTGCTGGTCGGCGTGACGGGAGTCAACGCCCAGCTTTACGTGCAGCTCGATGGTCTCATCGAACTTGGCCTTGGCGGTCTTGCAGACCAGCTCAAAAGCTTCCATGGGATCATATGCAACGCTCTTGTCGAAGAGCTTGACATTTTCCTGATAATTCTTACCTCTAAACATGTCTCAAGCCCTCCTTATTCGCCGATGAGCACGCCCATGGAGCGAGCGGTGCCGGCGATCATACGCTCGGCAGCCTCAATGTCGGCGGCGTTCAGATCTTTCATTTTGGTCTCAGCGATCTTGCGCAGATCTTCCTTGCTGAGGGTGGCAACCTTGTCCTTCTGGGGGACGCCGGAGCCGGACTCGATGTTGCAGGCCTTCTTGATAAGGACGGCTGCGGGGGGAGTCTTGGTGATGAAGGTGAAGGATCTGTCGGCGTAGACGGTGATGACTACGGGAATGATCATACCTACATCGTTCTTGGTGCGCTCGTTGAATTCCTTGGTGAAGGCGGAAATGTTAACGCCGTGCTGACCCAGGGCGGGGCCTACAGGGGGAGACGGAGTCGCCTTACCAGCGGGGATCTGAAGCTTGACTATGCCTACTACTTTCTGTGCCATTTTCAAGCACCTCCTGAAAAAAATGTGGTGATGGCAAGGACGCTTGTCCCTGCATTTTGGCGGAAAACGGTCACCTTGCCGTCTTCCTCCCACGTAAATCGCCTGTAAAAGCGGATTTAACGATAGTTATTCGGAAACCTTTTCTGCCTGGTCCAGTTCCAGCTCGACGGGAGTTTCTCTGCCGAACATGGAAACGATAACGCGGACCTTGTTTTTGGCGGTGTCGATCTCGTCGACAATGCCGATGAAGGTTTCCAGGGGGCCGTCGGTGATTTTTACGCTGTCGCCGACTTCATAGCCCACGATGATTTCTCTGCGCTCCACGCCCAGCTGAGCAATTTCATCGTCGGTCAGGGGGGTGGGTTTTGTGGCAGAGCCGGAGCCGGAGGATACGAAACCGGATACACCACGGGTTCCGCGCGCCAGATACCATGCCTCGTCGGTCATCACCATTTTGATCAGCACGTAGCCGGGGAAGAGCTTACGCTCGGTGACTTTGGTGCCGTTATCGGTGATTTCGGTCACGGTTTCGGTGGGGATTATTACCTGGTGGATGTAATCCTGCATTTTGCGGTTTTCCACCATCTTTTCGATGGAGGTCTTTACCGCGTTTTCATACCCGGAATAGGTGTGGAGAACATACCACTTTGCTTCCTGGCTCATTTGTTCACCTACGAAACGACGTTGATAAGCAACTGGATAATGTTGCCGGCCACGTAGTCAAAAATCCACAGGGCAATACCCACGACTACGATGCACACCAGAACAACCCAGGTATTGTTGACGACCTGAGACTTGGTGGGCCATACGACCTTCTTCAGTTCACTTTTCAGTTCGCGCAGCCATTTTTTAAGATTGCGCTTTTTCTTTTTTTCCTTTTTGGGAGCAGCGGAGACCTCTGCGGAACGGTCTTCGTTCTCAAGGCGCTCCTGACCCTTGTTAAAAATACCCATCTAACTCGCTCCTTATTTAGTTTCGGTATGGATGGTGTGCTTTCTGCAGAAGCGGCAGTACTTGCTCAGCTCGATGCGGTCGGGGTCATTCTTCTTGTTCTTGACAGTGTTGTAGTTGCGCTGCTTGCATTCGTTGCATCTCAGAGTGATCTTAACTCTCATTTTTACGGCACCTCCTTAATATTGAAGCATCCCGGGGGCAAGCCCTCGGCAGCCTCCATTGCCTCCCTGTTTTCCAGCAAAAGGGCGCGAAAAAACAGCCCTGCTGACACAGGTAATGGAATATTATCATAACGGCAAGTCGCAGTCAAGTAAAACTTTCAAAAAATTGTTCATTTTATTTTTTATATATGTTATCATAGGAGCAGTCTGGAGGTGTTTTGATGAAGATAATGGCTATAGACTTCGGCGACGCCCGAACCGGCGTGGCTTTTTCCGATATTTCCGGCATTATTGCCGGCGAAACTCTGGTGGTTAAGACCCGTGGGCTTGAAAAGACCGCGGCAGAGCTGGCGGAGCTGGCAAATAACCGTCAGGCCGGCGAGATTATTCTGGGGCTGCCGAAAAACATGGACGGAAGCGAAGGCGTTCGGGCGGAAAAAAGCCGGGCGCTGAAAGCAGAGCTTGAAAAACTGACGGATATTCCCGTACTGCTGCGGGACGAGCGCCGCACAACCGTTGACGCTCACAATATTCTCTCGGCAAACAACGTTCGCGGTCAAAAACGTAAAAATACCGTGGACGCCGTAGCCGCCACCCTTATCCTTGAGGGGTACTTAAACGAGAAGTCACGATAGGTTTTTCGCCAACTGCAACCGCAGGTTGCCTTTTTTGCAAGCCACGGTTGGTTGCGGCGTAACCGCCGCCTTTGCTATGCTTTTGGCATAACAAGGAAAAGGAGACATTTATGAAACTGCACGAAAAGATATATTGGTGCCGCAAAAAGGTGGGGCTTTCACAGGAGGCTCTGGCGGAGAGGATAGGCGTTTCCCGGCAGGCGGTTTCCAAGTGGGAGACCGGCGAGGCTGTGCCGGAGGTGGGAAAGTTGCTGCTTCTGGCAAAGACCTTCGGCGTCACCACCGACTGGTTGCTGTCGGAAGACCCTCCCGCAGAGGACAATTGCCGGCAGGATTCTGACGCGCCCCCTCCCCCGCCGCCGGAAAAGGAGTACAAACACTACCCCGACTGGATGGACAATCTGCCCGGAACTCTGGGGCGGATGGTGCGCCGCTTCGGCTGGCTGTACGGCATTTACGTTGCGCTGGGCGGACTTGGTTTTACGGTAATCGGCGCCGTGGCCCGGGTAATATCCAGAAGGATGTTTGCAAACAGCATCTTCGACACCATGAGCGGATTTATGAGCAGTGCCGGGGATATGTATTATTACGGCGATGCATACAGTTACATAGGGGATTCATTTTCGGGCGTTTTAAACGCCGCCGCCATGCGTAACCCGGTCTATACCATGGGAACGGTGATAATGGTCATCGGCATTGTTATAATGATAGCCGGTGTGGTTCTGGCGATATTCTTAAAGCAAAAAAGCAAGAAATAAAGGCGGGTTTTCCCGCCTTTTTTCGTACTCTATTGACGAATAGCGACGTGAAGAATAAAATATCCCCAGAGGTGATCCGATGAAAAACATTTCACGCGGTAAAAGTTTCCTTATCGTAACAGTAATTTATATCATCGCGGCGGCAGTTGCAATCGCTCTCTGGCCCATACTTCCCGGGGCGCTGTGGCTGAAAGTACTTATCGCGGATGTTATCGCAACAGTGATTACCTTTATTTTCAGCGTTATTTTTAAAAACGCCTCCATATACGACCCCTACTGGAGCGTGCAGCCCATCGTCATTGTCATCGCCATTGCCATCGGGCAGGAAATAACGGTCTGGAGGCTGCTTCCCCTAATTGCCGTATGCCTGTGGGGAGTGCGGCTGACCGCCAACTGGGCCTACACCTTCCACGGTCTCGGCCATCAGGACTGGCGATACACCATGCTCAGGGAGCAGACCGGTGTATTTTATCCCGTCATAAATTTTATCGGCATACATATGGTGCCAACTCTAATCGTATGGCTTTGCACAATGCCGGTGGTTTTCACACTTACCTCCCCCGGTACACTAAACGCAGGCAGCGTTATATTTTTCATCCTTTCCCTCTGTGCCATGACCCTGCAGGGTACGGCGGATTATCAGATGCACAGCTTCCGCCGCAGCAGGACAGGCAGATTCATTCGCACCGGTTTGTGGAAATACAGCCGCCACCCCAACTATCTGGGCGAGATAATGATGTGGTGGGGCATCGCTCTGGCGGCGGTGTGTACCCTTGGCGGCCCCTGGTGGCTCATCGTGGGCGCCGCGGCAAACACTGTCCTGTTTTTCAGTGTCAGCATACCTATGGCAGACAAACGTCAGAGCCGCAAGGAAGGCTTCGCGCAGTACAAAAAAGAGACCCGTATGCTGCTGCCCATAAAAAAATAAAAACAAAACCTCCCCGGTGGGGGAGGTTTTTTCATGCTCATTCGGTTTCGTAACCGGCGGCTCGTACCGCGGCGTGAAGCTCGTCGGCGGCGATATTGCCGCAAACGGTAACGGTTCCCTTTTCAAGGTTTGCCTCTGCGCTTTCAGCGCCGGCAACGGTCATCGCTGCCTTTTCCACGGCGGCCTTGCAGTGCATGCACATCATTCCGTTTACTTTAATTTCGGTTGACATAATATCTTCTCCTTCCCTGTCCGGCTCAACCGGGCAGTTTGTATTTTCTTCGGTTTTTATTGACGCAGGGATGCTTTTTCCGCGAACATCAAGACCCGCGGGCTTGAAAAATCTAAGACGCAGGGCGTTGCCCACAACGAAAAGCGAGCTGCAGCTCATACAGGCAGCCGCCAGCATGGGCGAAAGCCTTATTCCAAAAGCGGGCCACAGCACACCCGCAGCCACAGGTATGGCAATAATGTTGTAGAAAAATGCCCAGAAAAGATTTCCCTTGATATTGCGCATAACGGCCCGGCTGAGGGATATGGCGCCGGCGGCGTCCATGGGGTCGTCGCGCATAAGGACTACATCTGCGGACTCCATTGCGATGTCCGTGCCGCCTCCAACGGCTATGCCGGTGTCGGCGCGTATAAGGGCGGGGGCGTCGTTTATGCCGTCGCCCGCCATGGCCACCTTGTGTCCTGCGTCCATAAGCTCTTTGACCTTGGCGTCCTTGTCCTGAGGCAGCACGTTTGCAAAAACGTTTTCAATGCCCGCCTGCGCCGCCACAGCATCAGCGGTACGCTGATTGTCGCCGGTCAGCATATATGCGGTGACGCCCATTTTTTTAAGCTGCTCCACAGCCTTTGAGGAGGTGGGGCGAAGAGTGTCCGCGGCAGACGCCACGCCCAGAAGTACTCCCTCCGAGGCGAAAAACAGGGTGGTGCCGCCACGGTTTTCAAACTGCTCTGCCGCATGGCGCAGGGGGGTAATATCAACTCCCATTTCCTGCATAAAGCGGCGGCTGCCGCCAAGGCATTTTTTGCCCAGAACAGTGCCGGATATGCCCCGCCCGGCAGCGGATGCGAAATCTTCCGCGACGGAAACTTCAACTCCGAGCTCCCTCGCCCTGCTGCATACCGCCCGGGCAAGGGGATGCTCCGAGCCGGTTTCAAGGGCGGCGGCTGCGGCAAAAAATTCCGTTTCCGAAACTCCTTCGGCGCAGGCAAAGTCAACAATTTCCGGTTTGCCCTGTGTGAGGGTGCCGGTTTTGTCGAAAATAATTGTGTCGGTTTTGTGGGCGGTCTCAAGAGCGGCGGCGGATTTGAAAAGGATGCCCAGTTTGGCTCCCCGACCGGTACCCACCATAATTGCCGCAGGGGTGGCAAGACCCAGCGCGCAGGGGCAGGAAATAACCAGCACCGACACCGCCATGGTCAGGGCAAAACCTGCCTGGGCTCCGCAAAGGAGCCATATCACAGCCGTGATTATGGCCAGACCGATAACCACCGGCACGAACACGCCGGCGATTTTATCTGCCAGACGGGCAATGGGCGCTTTGGATGCGGAGGCCTCCTCCACAAGAGCAATTATTCGGGAAATGGTGGTTTCCCCGCCGACGCGGGTGGGTTTGAACGTAAAACTGCCCTCCAGATTCACTGTGCCGGAGGTCACCTCGTCACCGGCGGCTTTCTCCACGGGTATGCTCTCACCCGTAACGGCGCTCTGGTCAACGCTTCCTCTTCCGCTAAGCACGATGCCGTCCACAGCGATGCGCTCGCCGGGGCGGATTATTACCACGTCATCAAGCGTAACGTCGGCGGCGGCAATCTCAACCTCCACGCCGCCTCTCTGCACCCGGGCAGTTTCGGGAGCAAGGCTCATCATTTCTTCGATTGCCCGGGAGGTTTGTCCCTTGCTGCGTGTTTCAAGGAATTTTCCCAGAGTGATAAGGGTGAGTATCATTGCGGCGGACTCATAATAAAGGTCGTGAGAATTGCCCGCCTTTCCCGCCGCCATGCCGATTGTAACAACCAGCCCGTATATGACCGACGCCGCGGCGCCAAGAGCCACCAGACTGTCCATATTCGGCGCGGCTCTGAAAAAAGCACCGAAGCCGGAAACAAAATACTTCTTATTTATAATGATGACCGGAACGGTAAGCACCAGCTGCACAATGGAGGAAATCAGCATATTTTCTCTCACCGGCGCAAACATGGGCAGATGCAGCATATGACCCATTGACACATACATCAGCGGTATCAGCAGGCACAGGGAGGCGATGAAGCGACGCTTCATGCGGCGTATCTCCTCTTCCCTTTCGCGGCGGGCATGAATATAGGCGCTCTCCTTTGCCACGCTGGCGCCGTAGCCCGCAGCGATGACGGCATCGGCGATATCCCGGACACTGAGGCGCGCCGGGTCGAAGCTCACCTGCATTGAGCCCTGAAGGAGATTTACATTCACTTTTTCCACACCGTCCAGAGCCCCTGCCGCCCTTTCAACTCTTGCCGAACAGGCGGCGCAGCTCATACCGGTAACGCTGAATTTTTCGGTCATTTTTCGCCTCCGTTAGATATATCTAACTATAACCCTAATTTTCCCCCCTGTCAATCCCACCCCCAAATTTACTGTATATTATCGTGATTTTGGCAGAAATTATTGCCGAGGTGGGACAAATGGCGGATTTTGAAATAATCACCAAAAAAGGCGAGCGAATGATAGTGCTCTACCCCGGATGCCCGGCGGAGCAGGCCGCAAAGCTGCGGGGGCATTACAAAATTGCGCTGGTACCGGAGGCTCTGAGCGAAACCGGCCCCTGGGCTCTTACCGCCGGAAGCTTTATAAGTTACGGCCCCGGTAGGCGAAATCATATTTCTGTGTCCAGCATATCGGCAGACAAGATAATGGCGGCGGTGGAGCGGGAGCTGCCCGTACTGGGTGGCGGCGTGATTGAGCGGCAGGAAGTGGAGCTTGGCAACGCCGGGGACGCAGCTCCGGAGCAGCTTTTGGCGTCGCTGGGACGGGATTTGCTGTCCGGCGCGCTGTCATAGCGGCGGCAGGGTGCGAATATAATTCCATAAACACAAAGGCGGTGCGCCGCCTGTAAGAGGTGAATTATGGAAGCCGATTTCAGAACAAATTTTGTATCATTAAAAGGGTTGGTGGATGCCGCCCCGAAATTTTCTCACGAAAGCCACGGCAGGGAGTATTTTATTTTTCCTCTGGCGGTGGAGCGTCTGTCCGGCACGCTGGATGTTATAAACGTTCTTGTCCGCCGTGACGAGCTGGACGAAACGCCCCTGCACAGGAGTGACAGTGTGGCGCTCACCGGTCAGCTTCGCTCCTTCAACAACAAAAGCGGCACCGGCAGCAAACTGATTTTAACCGTACTTGCCCGGAATTTTGAATACGGGTATGGGGAATTTGAAAACACGGTGGAGTTGAGCGGAGCTTTATGTAAACCGCCAATCTACCGCCAGACTCCTCTGGGCCGGGAGATATGCGACATGATGCTGGCGGTGAACCGGCACTACGGACGGGTTGATTATCTGCCCTGCATCGCCTGGGGCGAAAACGCCCGCTTCTGCGGCACTCTGGCGGTGGGCGACAAACTGTCCGTCGCCGGGCGGATTCAAAGCCGCCGGTACATAAAGGTCATAAACGGCGAAAATGTTGAAAAAACCGCCTTTGAAGTTTCGGCGCTGCAGGTTTGCGTGACCGAGGACTCTTGAAAGAGAGTTCGCGGCGCGGTATAATCAGATAAAAAGCACGAAAGAGGTGCCCTATGGATACAGAGAAAAAATACCACATCGCTCTTAAAGACGGCGACGTGGGCAGATATGTCATATTGCCCGGCGACCCGGGGCGCTGCGAAAAAATCGCCGGATATTTCGACGACGCACGCTTTGTCTGCGCAAACAGGGAGTTTGTCACCTACACCGGCACTCTTGAGGGCGTCAGGGTCAGCGTGACCTCCACCGGTATCGGCGGCCCCTCCGCCGCCATCGCAATGGAGGAGCTTGCCCAGATTGGTGCGGACACCTTCATTCGCATGGGTACCTGCGGCGGCGTCGCTCTGAAAGTGCAGGGCGGGGACTGCGTAGTGGCTACCGGCGCCGTTCGTGCCGAGGGTACCAGCCGTGAATACGCACCCATAGAATTTCCCGCCGTTTCCGATCTTGATGTGGCTATCGCACTGCGTCAGGGCTGCATCAATCTGGGCTATGTATGCCACACCGGCGTAGTCCAGTGCAAGGATTCGTTTTACGGGCAGCATCAGCCTGAGCGTATGCCCGTTTCCGGCGAGCTTCTTGCCAAATGGGAGGCGTGGAAGCGTCTTGGCGTTCTGGCAAGCGAGATGGAATCCGCCGCGCTGTTTACCGTTGCGGCGGCGTTGGGCGTGCGCTGCGGCGGCATTTTCCATGTGGTCTGGAACAAGGACAGGGAGAAGGCCGGCTTTCCCCAGGTCAGCGAGCACGACCCGGACAAAGCAATCAGAGCCAGCATTGAGGGTCTGCGGGTGCTTATAAAATCGGATAGGAACAAATAAAAAACTCCCCCATCGGAAATCCGATGGGGGTCTGATTTTTACAGCAGCATTATGCCTGCATTTTTGCAGCTTTCAATGGTTTCTGCGTCCCAGATGGAGGCCTGCACCTCGCCCACGTGAGCCTTGCGCAGGAGCAGCATGGAGAAACGGGACTGGCCGATGCCGCCGCCGATGGTCAGAGGCAGCTGACCGCCCAGAAGCATTTTACAGTAATCCAGCTCCCGTCTGTCGTCGCAGCCGGCCAGAGTAAGCTGGCGGTCCAGGGACTCGGGATTTACGCGGATGCCCATGGAGGAAAGTTCCACGGCGCAGTCCAGCAGGTCGTACCAGAAAAGCAGGTCGCCGTTGAGCTGCCAGTCGTCATAGTCCGGGGCGCGGCCGTCGTGGGGCTTTCCGGATTTCAGCGCGCCGCCTATCTGCATAATGAAAATAGTGCCGAATTCTTTGGCGGCGGCGTTTTCACGCTCCTTGCCGGTCATGCCGGGGTATTTGTCCTCCAGTTCCTGAGAGGTGATGAAGGTTACCTCCGGGTTGAGTCTGCCGAAAGGCTCCAGCTGAGGATAGAGAGCCAGCACTGTACTCTGGGTGGCGCATACGGCGCCCACAATTTTGCGTACTATATCTTTAAGGAAATCAAGGTTTCTGTCCTTTTCTTCGATTACGCGCTCCCAGTCCCACTGGTCCACATAAATGGAGTGTAGATTGTCCAGATCCTCGTCCCGGCGGATGGCGTTCATATCGGTGTAAATGCCGCGGCCGTTGGGAAATTCGTATCTGGAAAGAGCAACTCGCTTCCACTTGGCAAGGGAGTGGACAACCTGTGCCTCGGTGCCGGTGGCACGAATATCAAAGCTGACCGGACGCTCGTAACCGTTAAGGTTATCGTTCATTCCGGTGTGCTCCTCCACGATAAGGGGCGCGGACACGCGGTAAAGTCCCAGCGCCGCCGCCAGATTATCCTCAAATATCCTCTTGGAAATGCCGATGGCTTTCTGAGTATCGTTGATGCTCAGCACGCTTTTGTACCCGGCGGGTATGATGGTGTTCATTCGCGTTCACCCCTTGGTTTAAAATAATGAGATAATTTTAATAGCAGGCGCTCTCCCTGTCAACAAAAAGTTGTTTTTGGTTGCTCTTTTTTGCATTAAGTGATATTATTATGTAATGTATTATAGCCCTGGAGGTTTATTATGCCTTACTATATTGTTATGGACATCATTATGCTGGGTATCGGTGTTTTTTGCCTGTACGGCTGGTATATGCTGGTATTTAAAAAGGACCTTTCAAAAGTCACCTTTTTTCTGGGCAACAACCAGCTGCCCGAAAAGTGCAAAAACAAGGCCGGTTTTATCAAGACCTTCTCCCCTGCCCTGCTGATATTTGCCCTTGCCTTTTTCGTTGTGGGATTGATTTTCACTCTGAACAATTTCCTTAATTTCTTCCCCACCAGCGACAACTTCAGACTTTATACCATCCCTCTGGCAATTCTCTTTTTCCTGATGGTCGCCTACGGCAAAATATTTACCGTAAAGTTTTGGAAGTGATTTGAATGAGCCGCGACAAAGACAACCGCATCTCCATTTCAAAAATGGCGGGTATTCACAACATATCCCGTCAGACTCTGATATTTTATGACAAGATCGGTCTGTTTCGTCCTCAGGTAGTTGACGAAAACGGATACCGGTACTATACCTATGAGCAGATTCCTTTTCTGCGCGAAATATGCTTCCTTAAAAATATCGGCGTGAAGCTGGAAGATATCAAGGAACACATTGAAAACCGCAGCGATGACAGCGCCATTGAGCTGCTGCAGCGTCACAGCGATGAAATCGACAAGGAAATCGACCGGCTGATCAAAATAAAGCGCAATATTCACAGTCGTATAAGCGTTTACGAAAACGCTCATTTTGAAAGCAACATCTATCAGCCGGTGATAAAACACCTGCCCGAGCGCCGGGTACTGCTTTATAAATGGCGTCTACCCGAACCCAACGACACCGACCGCAAAATACTCCACACCACCCTCATGACCGCATGGCGCGAGGCCGAGGCAAATGGTTGTTATCCCTCCGCCGGCTGGGGTGCGGCCATAAAGTACAGCGATCTGAGCACCAGCACTCCCCTGGGCAATGCCGGCAGCTACATAAACATATCCAGCGAAGATTATGCCGCCGCCGAAGGTCTTGAAAGTCTGAAAATATTCCCCGAGGGCGACTACGCCTGCATGTATAAATACGGCATGCCCTATGAACTCGACCACATACTCAATCTTCTTGATTGGATAGAGGAAAATGGCTATGAGGTCAGCGGCGACGACATTCTGGACGATTGCTTCCTGGATACCACTTTCTATAACAACGCAATGCGGCAGTTTGACTTCTGCCAGCTGCAGATACCCGTTCGCAAAAAAGAAAAATAACCCCCCGACAGGAGGTCTTTTATGAAAAAACGTATTGTTGTGGGCATCAGCGGCGCCAGCGGCGCCATCCTTGCCGTACGTCTGCTTGAAGCGCTGCGGCAAAATCCCCAGTGCGAATCCCACCTTATAATCAGCGAGGGTGCAAAATTCACCATCGAGCAGGAGACCGGCCTTTCCGTGGCTCAGGTCGAGGCTCTGGCTGATGTTGTTCATCCCCTTTATGACATGGCCGCTTCCATATCCAGCGGCACCTTCGAAACCGCAGGCATGGTTATCCTCCCCTGCAGCATGAAGACCGTGGCGGGCGTGGCTGCCGGCTATTCCTCCAACCTTATTCTCCGCGCCGCAGACGTTACCCTCAAGGAGCGCCGCCGTCTTATTCTGGTGGCAAGAGAATCCCCCCTGAGCCTTATCCATCTGAAAAACATGACCGAGGTAACCCAGGCCGGTGCCATGATACTGCCCCCTATGATGACTTTCTACAACGACCCCAAGTCCATTGAGGATATGACCCACCACATCGTTTGCAAGACCCTCTCCGCCCTTGGTCTGGACTGCGAAGGCTATAAGCGCTGGAAGGACGAGTGCGATGGTTGAACTGAAAAACGGTCGCCTTTGGATAAAGGGTGAAACCCGGCTTCTGGGTGAAGATGTGCTTATAACCGTCACCGGCGGTGATGCGCCTCACATCGGAAGCGTCAGCATGGCACTGCCCCGGGAAAGTCTTACCGGCAGCGGCGAACCCAGCGCCACCGTTTCCACCTACAACTTCCCCGGTCATCTGGATAACGCCGTGGGCGACGCCGTGGCAAAGGCCGTGTGCTCCGCCACCGGCAGAAAAACCGTTGTAACCTGCGGCATACACACAGACGGCATAACCGCAGATGAGATCGCCGCCGTCAGAGCCATGACTGCCGAACTTATCGGGCAGCTTATTGCCGGGCTTGAATAAAAGTTTTCAAAAAACCGACCTATGAACCATAGGCCGGTTTTTTTCATCTGTCGGCGGGCTTAGCCCGTTCTCTGCTGAGCACTTTTTTCTGCCAGGATTTTTTGCCGCAGGACGGGCATCTCATATATCTTGTTCTGCCCATATGCATGGCTAAATTGACGGCTTTGTATGTGGGGACATATATAAAGCCGCATACTCTGCATTCATAATATCCAGCCACCTGCTCAATTCTCAGGGCATACATGCAGCCGGCGAAAAACAAAGCAAACCCAAAGACAACAATAGAAATTCTAAGCCAAACCGCCATCTCCGTAAAGGCGGCAAGGAATATCATCACAAAAAGGACCGCCGTTGCCGTAACACCTATGAACACTTCCAGAGACAGCAGCCTCTTGTCGCTTTCCTCTTTTTGCTTTATCATTTCAAGCAGATTGTTTTCAAGCTCTTTGTTGTACTCTTCCATTGAAACCGCCTCTCCACACAATAAATCATTGACGCTTATTTTTAAAATTTCGCACAGCGGGTTTATCGCGGAATAATCCGGCATCGATTTGCCCGTTTCCCATTTTGATACCGCCCTGTCGGTGATGCCGAGTTTTTCGGCCAGCTGCGCCTGTGTCAGGTTTTCATTTTTTCTTCGCTCAGCAATAAATTTTCCGATTTTACGCTGGTCCATAGGTCACCTTCTTTCCTCTTTATCATATACGCGGCAGCGCAGATTTTACACATACCGTCGGTTGAGTGGAGATGTCAGCCGGCGGCAGTTTTATTTAAAACCTTGCAAAATCGATTGTATCTGTTTTAAGAATAACAAAACCGGCACAGCAGTTCAATCCGCTGTGCCGGTATATGCTTTTGAAATTTTAGGCGTTTTTCTTGTTGACAATGGCTCTCATGACAAACATGAGTACTACCATTACAACGATGCCGATGGGCAGGCAGATGTACCAGCTCTGGACGAAGCCGGTAATGATGTACATTACGAAGGACACGATGGCCACGGTAACTGCATAGGGAATCTGGGTGGCAACGTGAGCAACATGGTTGCACTGGGCGCCGGCGGAGGACATGATGGTGGTATCGGAAATGGGGGAGCAGTGGTCACCGCAGACAGCGCCGGCCAGGCAGGCGGACATGCCGATGATCAGCAGCTCAGCAGTTTCGGGAGTGGTGAAGATGCTGGTAACGATGGGGATAAGGATACCAAAGGTGCCCCAGCTGGTGCCGGTGGCGAAAGCCAGAACGCAGGCCACGATGAAGATAATGGCAGGCAGCAGAGCAACCAGATTGGCGGCAGCGCCTTCCATAAGGGCAGCGATAAAGTACTTGGCGCCGATCAGGCCGGTGATGTTCTTCAGAGCGGTAGCGAAGGTCAGGATTGTCAGCGCGGGAACCATGGCGATAAAGCCCTTGGGGAAGCACTTCATTGCTTCTTCAAAGCTGACAACGCCGCGGGCAATAAGGTAGATGATGGTGATTACCAGAGCGATAACGCCGCCCCAAGGCAGGCCAACATAGGCGTCGGTATTGGCAAAAGCGTCAATGAAGCCCAGGCCGTCGAACATGCCGCCTACGTACAGCAGGCCGATAATGCTGCAGATGATGAGAATAACAACGGGCAGGATAATGTCGATAACCTTGCCCTTGGGGTTGCCAAGGATTTCGTCATCGTTATGTTTGTCGTCAGCATCGACAAAAGCGCCGGAGAACAGATCGCCGTTCTGAATGGCATTGAGCTCATGCTTTCTCATGGGACCGAAGTCGAACTTCAGCAGGATCAGCATAAGAACAAATACCAGGGTCAGCAGGGAGTAGAAGTTATAAGGAATGGCGGTGATGAACAGCTGCAGGCCACGGCCGTCCTCGGCATACTGGGCAACAGCGGCAGCCCAGGAAGAAACGGGGGCAATCATGCAGATAGGAGCAGCAGTTGCGTCAACCAGGAAAGACAGCTTTGCACGGGAAATGTTCTTGCTGTCGGTAACGGGACGCATAACGCTGCCTACGGTGAGGCAGTTAAAATAGTCGTCGATGAAAATCAGAATACCCAGAATGAAAGTGGCCAGCATAGCGCCGGTGCGGGTATGGATATTCTTCTTGGCCCAGCGGCCGAAAGCGGCGCTGCCGCCGGCCTTGTTAATCAGAGCAACGATAATGCCCAGAACAACAAGGAATACGAAAATGCCGGCGCTGTCAGCAACAGCGGCAATAACACCGTCGGAAATTACGCGGTCAACAGTACCTGCAAATTTAAAGTTGGAAGACAGCAGGGCGCCCACGATAACACCGATGAACAGGGAGCTGTAAACTTCCTTGGTAATCAGTGCCAGAGCAATGGCGATAATGGCAGGTATAAATGCCCAGAAGGTCTGGTAATAGTTGGAGCCTGCATCAAAAGAACCTTCGCCTCCGCAGGTCTCACAAGCTACGCCGTCAATCATGCCGGTGGCATGGCAGTCGTAGCACTCTTTCACACTGCCAAGGTTGGGGCCGGTAACCGCGGCAATAATAAGCACCACGATAACGACGATGGCAGCGATCAGATATGTAATCTTTCTCTTCTTCATCTGATTCCTCTCTTTTCTTGTGTTAATAATAAAAAACGCACGGCATTTCTACCGTGCAAAGACACACTTTCTTCGACGATAGCGCTCCACATAAAGTGACAGTCGGACACATATTCTGTGCCAGACCAGCGCCGGCGCCCCCGGACAGAGGAAGCCGGTACTTCGGCGAATCATCCTTTCACTCTCTGCGCTGTCCGCGCATTTTTCGAGAGCTACTGATAATCATCGCACCTCTACCTGAAAATATGGGCTGATTATATCACTCACTTCTATTTATGTCAATGAAAAATGCATATTTATTGCAGAATGTGTCAAGTAAGCATAAAAAAGCGGCTCACCATAAGGTGAGCCGCTTTTTCGGTAAAAATCAGGTTGCTACTTCCTCAGCGGTCGGTTTGCGGTACTTTGCCAGATCAATAACGGTAAGGATCAGGTCCAGAATCATCATAATGGTGAACAGGATAGAGCCAATCATCATTATTGCGCAGAAGGGCCAGGTGGGAATAAGCAGCGTGGAGGTGCTGATGCCCTTGGCGCCGTTTGCAAGCATCTTTTCAATGTTACCGTAAATCAGGAAGCCACCGGCTACGCATTCAATCAGCTGCACAACGATGGCAGTGATAATCTTTGCTCTTCCGGGGAACTTGTTGACAAACATATCAACGCGTACATGGCCACCCTTGACCTGGAATGCGGCAATACCAAGAAATACGATGATAAGCATACCCATTTCAGTAAGCTCATAGCTGCCTCTGATGCTCAGGGGGCTGACCTTACGAAGGATAACGTCAACGGTGGTAATGATCATAAGGATGAAGATTACCGCCATGCCGGCGTAGCTTATTTTATCTACGATATTGCCAATGATGTCTCTGAATTTTTTCAAGGGAACGTCCCCTTTCTTGGAACTGTTTCAGCAGTTGTCTGCTGATGGGGTAGCTTATTTCGCGTATTTGGCGATCAGCTCAACAGTGGTGTCGTAGATGGCCTGGCCGTCTTCGGTGGCCTCGATCCACTGCTGAACGGTGGTGTCAGCGATAGCCTGCAGCTTGGCAGTCTCGGCGTCGTCCATGGTGTAGATGGTGCCACCGATGTCGTTTACAGCAGCGCGGGCGGTCTTCTCAGCGGTGAACCAGTACTCGGGGCACCAGTCAGCAGCGTTGTTGCAGTACTCATCCATGATGGCCTGCAGGTCGGCGGGCAGCTTGTTGTAGGAATCCTGGTTCATGAGCATGAAGTAGCTCATAACGCCAACGTTGATGTCCATGTAGTAGTCGGCAACTTCGAACAGCTGGAAGCTGTGGATGGCGTGCCAGTCGGTCAGGGAGCCGTCAACGGTGTTGTTCTGCAGAGCAGAGTACAGCTGGCCGATGGGGATGTTCAGGGGGGAACCACCGAAGTTGGTGGTGAAGTTGGTGGGGCCGCCGGCGGTAGCACGGAAGTTCAGGCCCTTCAGATCCTCAACAGTGTTGATCTGCTTGGTAGCGGTGGTGATGGGGCACTGGCAGTTGGTGTGCAGGAGGAGTACGTGGTAGTCGGAGTACTCAGCCTTCAGATAGTCATAGTTGCTGTACAGATCCCAGAAAACCTTGGAACCGGTCTCGGCGTTGTTCAGGCCGGCAACCATGGGCTGCATGATGATCTCAGACTTGGGGAACAGGCCGGCGTAGAAGGACTGGAGGCCCCAGCCGATATCTACGGTGCCGTTGGTGGTCATGTCAATGGTGTCCAGGGGGCCGCCCAGGGAGCCGCCGTGGTAGATGTTGAACTCGATACGGCCGTTAGAAGCCTCGTTGATCTTGGCAGCAAGGGCATCCAGGAACTGGCCGGTAGCGGAAGCCTGGCTGTCATGGCTCTGAACGGTCAGAGTGTAAACGGTGTCGTCTACGGGAGGAGCAGCGGGGGTGTCAGAGGGAGCGGGAGCGGGGGTGCTGGTGCCGGGAGCGGGAGTGCTGGGAGCGGGAGCGGGCTCGGCGCCGCAGGCGGCGAGAACGCCAATTACGAGAACGAGAGCAAGAATGAGAGCAAGCTTTCTTTTCACAGTAAAGACCTCCTTGATGTTGTTTGTTTTTATGTAATGGTTATTTGCTTACAAGATTAGCCCCACATAAGGCCGGGCAGCCACAGCGCCAGCTGAGGAATAATGATAACCAGAGCTACCGCCAGCACCAGACCGACAATGAAGGGTGCAGTACCGCGGAAAATTTTGCCCAGCGGTACGTCCTTGGCAACGCCTGCCATAACGTAGCAGCACATGCCAACGGGAGGAGTAATAAGACCCAGCTGCATGATCATAACCATCAGTACGCCGAACCAGATAGGGTCGAATCCCAGAGCCTTGATGATCGGCAGGAAGATGGGTACCAGCAGAACGATGAGAGGCAGGGAGTCAACGAAGCAGCCCAGAAGACCATAGATCAGCAGAATGAAGATCAGGATAATGTAGGGAGATACGTTGAGGCCGGCCGCCCAGTTTGCCAGAGTGGAGGGGCAGTTGGACACGGTAAGGAATGCGCCGAACACGTAAGCGCCGATCATGATCAGGAAGATCATGGCGGTGGTGTTCAGGGTGTCGCGCAGAGCGCGGATGATGTTCTGCATGGTGGCTTTGCGGCGGATGATCATAAATACAAACGCGCCGAAAGCACCGATGGCGCCGCCCTCGTTGGCGGTGAACCAGCCGGTAAAGATGCCACCCAGAACAATAATGAACAGGATGAGGATAGGCAGAACGCCTTTCAGGGACTTCACCTTCTGCTTCAGGGGGAACTTGGGACCCCTGGGGCCGGCTTCAGCGTCCATCTTGCAGATTACAACGATAACAATGATGTAAAGGATAGCAAGCAGGATGCCGGGAACAATACCAGCGGTGAACAGCTTGCCAACGCCGATTTCGGCGGTGGTGCCGTAGAGAATGAAGCCAACGCTGGGAGGAATCAGAATACCCAGGGTGCCGCCGGCGGAGATACAGCCGGTGGAGAGGGTGTCCTTGTAGCCGTACTTTCTCATTTCGGGCAGACATACAACGCCCATGGTTGCGGTGGTTGCGGTGGAAGAGCCGCAGATAGCTGCAAAACCGGCGCAGGCAACAACGGTGGCAACGGCCAGACCGCCCTTGACTCTGCCGAACCAGTTATAACAGGCTGCGTACAGGTCACCGCTGATGCCCGATTCGTAGGCTATCTGTCCCATGAATACGAACATCGGGATAACGGAGAGGCTGAAACTTGCGGCTGTGGTGTAAGGCACGGACTTAAGCAGACCCACCGCAGCGTTGAAGTTTCCGGTGACGTAGGTATAACCGGCAACGCCTACAATCAGCATGGCGATGCCGATCTTCATTCCGAAGAACAGCAGCACAAGCAGGAAGACTATGCCGAGGATACCTAATGTTATAGGACCCATATTTTCCTTTCCCCCTTAATTTTTTGCTTTGCCCGGAGGCGGGCATAACGGTGTCGCCTTCACGCAGCGACACCAATTATTACATAAATATAAACTGTATACTTGCTATACTGTCAACCATTTTTCGGGGGTTTTGTTTGTGCTATTTCGCCAAAAAACAGTTAAGATTTTTTTGCATATGCAAATTTTGTATTCAGTCTTTCACCAGTCGCATTCCGGCCTCATATGCGTGCAACATAATCTCCTGATTTGTATCGGCACGGGATGGGTCGTTGCCTTCTGCACAGATCATGCAGTCGATCAGCTTAAAACCGAACATGGGAAACAGAGAGTGGAGATACTCAAAGTAGGACTCATAGGCATGGGGATCGTCCGCGCCCTGGCTGTAAACGGTGATGGCCTTTTTGGTTCCGAAGCGGGGCTTCCACTCCATGTCGGTCAGGGGAAAGAACCTGTCATAGAGGTTTTTAATCGGTCCGCAGACCTGCATCATATAGATGGGAGAACCGATAACAACAGCATCGGCGGTCTTCAGCTCATTTATAGCCTCGCTGATTTCATCCTTAATGGTGCAGTCTTCCTGGAATCTGCAGCCGAAGCAGCCCTGGCAGGCGCGGTATTTCATTTTAAGAAGGTTATAGAATTTAGCCTCCGCGCCGCAATCGCGTACGGCCTTGGCCATGGCGTTCATTATGGAAACGGTGTTGCCGTCGGAACGGGGACTGCCGTTGAAGAATACTACTTTTTTCATGGTTTACTCCTACTCTCAAGATGGTTCGGGGGCAGAATGCGTAGACAATCTGCCCCCGAAAGGTTAAGTACAATTTACAGTTCGATGAAGCCCAGGTTCAGGGACTTGCCGGCGATTTCAAACTCGCCCTCGTACTTCTTGCCAGCGCCTTCGATAGTGAAGGTGTACTTGCCGTCGTCGAGGTTGTCAAACTTGAATTCTCCAAAGAAGTTGGTGGTCTGAACTTCGTTGCCCAGGGTAACGGTGGCGCCTTCGAAGCAGTCGCCGTTTACCAGTACACCGGCGGAAACAAAGTTCTTGGTGTACTTGTACAGGTGCTTGTACAGAACGTGGGGCTTGGTGCCCAGTTCAGCCTTGTAGGCAGCCAGTTCGCCGGAGGCGATCTGAGCTTCG